>JALOQZ010000263.1 GCA_025459245.1 Pirellula sp. | reverse complement strand
TTCCGTGGAACCGCACCTTGGAAAGCTCCAGTGCGATGCAGGGTGGGGCGATGATCCCGGTCGGCGGGGGCCAAATTCGCGAACCGCAAAGCGGAGTCAAGAAACCAGTCAATCCACCGAATGCCAACAAGAACGATCCCAAGAAGCCAGCAGGAGTCGGACCGGCGTTTCCGAATCCAGCAGGCGGGCCCATGCCAGCAGGAGTCAATCCAGGTGCAAATCCAATGCCCCTGCCAATCCACGAAAACCTTAGTTATCGCACACGCGTTAGAAGTAAACCTCCCGAGTATGGCCATCAGCGAATGGGTTAGCGGACGAGTCTTTCGATTCGTCCACGGAAACAACCTCGTCTACAACACTTGCTGGGAAGATCCCCGGCTCGACCGTCAAGCGTTGAACTTGACCCAACAGGAC
The DNA here is from genome assembly GCA_025459245.1 of Pirellula sp. GTDB lineage: Bacteria > Planctomycetota > Planctomycetia > Pirellulales > Pirellulaceae > JBKCUI01. Next base: position 5,592 of record JALOQZ010000263.1, on the reverse strand, counting down.
AAGGTCCTCGTCATCACCTCCGCGGGCTGCAATGCCCTGGACTACCTCCTGGCTGGCGCGGGAGAGGTGCATGCGGTGGATATGAATCCACGGCAAAACGCATTGCTCGAGCTCAAGGCGTCGGCGATCCGCAATCTCGACTACGAGCGTTTTTACAAAATGTTCGGCGAGGGACGGCTACCGAACGCGGAGTCGGTCTACGCTTCGCATCTGCGCAAGTCGCTCAGTCCTGTATCGCAGAAGTACTGGGACCGTTGGATTCGGTTCTTTGACCACCCTGAAAAGACCTTTTACTTCCGAGGTACCTCGGGCGCGTTCGCTCGCATGGTCGGGACTTACATCGACAAGGTGGCTCGCTGCCGAAAAGAGGTGATGGAGATCCTCGATGCACCGACGTTGCAAGATCAGCAAGAGATCTACAACCGAGTCCAACACAAGATTTGGTCGAAGTCGCTGAAATTCGCCATGAATCGCGATACGACGCTCAGCATGCTCGGAGTTCCGAAAGCACAGCGACGTCAGATCGATCAGCAGTATCCCGGCGGGATTGTCCAATTCGTCGAAGATTCGTTGGAAGCGGTTTTCGCCAAGATCCCAATCCAAGACAACTACTTCTGGCGCGTCTATATCACCGGTTCCTACACGCCGAGCTGTGCACCGGAGTATGTAAAGCAAGCCAACTACGAGAAGCTTCGCGGCGGGCTGCTCGATCGATTAAACGTCCACACCAATTCGGTGCAAGGATTCTTGGAACGACATCGAGGAGAGATCACTCGGTTCATTTTGTTGGATCATATGGACTGGCTCAGCGACCATTTCTTCCCATGGTTGGAGTCGGAGTGGCAAGCTATTTTGATGCGGGCAGCTCCCAAGACGCGAATTCTCTGGCGATCAGGTGGGCTACGCACGGACTTTATCAACGATGTTGTCGTGAAAAAGAATGGCGAGTCGGTGAAACTGAACGAACTCTTGACCTACGACACAGAGCTGGCAAACCGATTGCATCAGCTCGATCGTGTTCACACGTACGGCAGTTTCTACATCGCTGACTTGGCCCATGCTTAAAGCCTATCCGAAACGATCGGAGACCGCGGCTAACGCCAGAGCACGTAATGGTATTCGGATGGGTACTTAAGGATGCATCGCTTGACGGTGCATCTGTTTGTTCGAACAGTTGGGGATTGCTTTCCCCACTAAACAGTTTCGATTTTTCTTATCTTCGCGCGGATAGTAGGCCATGGTTCACTTGCCAGTGGGATTTCGTTTTGCGGGTGTTTCGGCTGGGATCAAAACTCGAGCTGGCGCTCGCGATGTGACGCTCATCGTCTCCGATGAGCCTTGTATCGCAGCCGGGGTTTACACGACCAATCAAGTGGTGGCAGCGCCGGTTGTCATTTCACGGTCACGAACCCCATCGAATGCCATTCGGGGCATTGTCGTCAACAGCGGCAATGCAAATGCTTGCACCGGATCGCAAGGAGACCGAGATGCGATGCGAATGACCGAGTTGGCGGCTCAAGCTGTCGATCCAACCGGATCCTTACGCGGGGACCAGTTCGTGGTGATGAGCACCGGTGTGATCGGACGTTTTCTCCCGAGGGAGAAAGTGGAAAAAGGAATTCGAGCCGCCGCTGCGGAACTGGCCGCGACCGAGCAAGGCTACCTCAATGCGTGCGACGGCATTCTCACCACCGACATCGCCCGAAAAATCGCGGATCGGCATTTTTCAGTAGCCGGGCGAGAGACCCACATTGTTGGTATGTGCAAGGGAGCGGGGATGATCGGACCCAAGATGGCAACCATGTTAGCGATCCTGATCACCGATGCCCCACTCGAGCCCGCTCAAGCGCAGCGATTGTTGCAAGCGGCGGCGAACAAGTCGTTTAATTGCATCAGCGTCGAAGGGCATATGAGCACCAACGATTCCCTCGTACTGCTCGCCGCGCAGCCTACGTTGGAGCAGCCTTCTTTGACGGGAGCCGATGAAGCGGCTTTCGCCGAGCAACTGACGAGTCTTGCTATCGAGCTTGCAAAAAAGATACCCGATGATGGCGAAGGAGCGACGCACTTGATCGAGATTCGAGTGCATGGCGCGAACAACGATGCGGACGCCGATGCGATGGCACGCAATATTGCGCTCAGCAACTTGGTCAAGACGGCCATTACCGGAGGCGATCCCAACTGGGGACGTATCGTATCTGCCGCTGGATACGCTGGGGTGCCGATGCGACCGGATCTGACGGCCCTCAAGATCAACGACTTGCCCTTGTTCGAAAAGGGAGAGCCATTGGCATTCGATGCGGCACAGGTCAGCGGTTCGATCCGTGGCAGCAAGCTGACTCGTATCGATCTCCAAGTTGGTTTGGGACCAGGCGAAGCGATGCACTGGACGACCGACTTGAATACAGAGTATGTCCGATTCAACTCGGAATACACGACTTAGTGCCAATCCGAAAACCAACATAAACCGCGGCTAGCGCCGGTGCGGCTCATTGTCTTGGCATTGGCTTTTAGAGTTCCTTCGCTTTTTGGGCTTTCGCGGCAGACTCAGGGGAGAAGATGCTATCGACTCCGCTTTGCGAGAGTCGCACGAGCATTAGAACCGGCTCGTACAAGTTCTCTTGTGTGCGACTGTGCAGAAACTCAGCCCCGAGGCCACAGCGTTCCGCTGTCGGCCCAATCACGAGGCAATCACCTCTTTGTAGACGAAGGTGGATGGCTAGCTGATTGAATGGGATCGTGTCCCTTTCCGAGACAGGTCGCAATGCGGCCTCGCGTACCACGACACGATTGCGGTAGTCGCCATGTTCGATTTCCGGAGTGAGTCGAACGTCTGCGGTGTAATCGCTACCGGGAGTAGCCGTCATCGAGAAAAAGAACCGAGGGCTATCCAGAGCGCGGCCTTTGAAGGCTTGATCGTGATAAAAGAGCGTCACACGCTCCTTGCTCAAGTCGCGAATGGGAATCTCCTTTCGAACACCAGCTCGGCATCTCCAATGGCGAGCGACAGAGATCACATCCGCAGCGAGACCGGTCTGTTCCAAAGGATCGGACTCGATCCGCTTTTCGGTTTCGCTTAACCAAGATTCCAGGACACGAGGCAAGCTGCCTGAGATTTTTGCAACCCTAACGCCGTTTCTGTCGAGGTTGAGCCGCAATTCTGGTGGCAAAATTTGTTGATCCGCGAGACTCCAAAGTTCAGCGGATTGTTCCACTTGTTCCGGTTTGAGTCGGATCAAGTACGTTTCGATCGCAACCGCTTCATCGGAGAGGGGAGGCGTTTTCACACCGACCTCGATCGGACGAGGCTGCTCGCCCGAGGGCATCCAGGTAGCGCAGCCCGATATTAAGCAAACAGTTACACCGAAGCAATAGATCCAGATTTTGGATATCATCGGGATCGCAGCGAGTTATCAGCGGGACGATTAGCTGCATTGGGTACGGTTCCCGGAGTGAATCCAGGAGCTCCAGTCGGCTGCCCGATCGGTGCTGCACCGCCAGCGGGTGCGCCGACGGGAACACCGCCAGGTACACCGGGCTGCATTCCGTTGTTGGCTTGGAGATTGTTCTCCATTCCGGGTGGTACATACTCGCGAGTCTCTTCGGTCCACCCAGCAGGAAGCTTGAGAGGGATGAATTCCTTCAAGAAGATCGCTTCACCCAGCTTTTGCCACGCGGAGGCGTTCTTCTCGCGGGTAGTGAACTCGTAGTGCTCACGGCTATCGACCAGCGGCTTGCCCGGTTCATCGACATGGTCCGGATTGAATTTGATCAAGTGAACAGGGAGGAACTGTTCGCGATCGAGGTAGACCAGGACGTGGTCATAGTTCACCGCGTCTTGTTGTGTCTTTGGGTAGGCTTCGATCACGAAGAGATCGTTGTTCGGAGTGCCATCTGGCTTCGTCGGCGGAGGTAATGCTCGCAACCAGTATCGTTCTTTCAGCTTCTTAGCTTCGACCCCGAAGAGGAAAGGCATCGGAGATTCGAGAATGCCGATACCTTGCATCTCTTTAGGAATCGTGAAGTGCGTGACCTTCTTTTCTTTGCGGTCATAATTGTGAACGGTTGCTCCGTCGCAGATCCAATAATCGCCGAAGAGTGAATCAGACGCGAGCATTTCAGGCTGGTTCTTAGCATCCAGCTTGCCGGTCAATGCGACCATCGCATCGATTCGGTACATCCCTTTGTCAGGTTTCATGTACCGAATGACGCCGGCAGAGACGGTGGTCTTGATATCGGTGACTTTCAAACCCGTTTGCTGGGCCAACTGCTGCACAAAGTTCGCATTGGAGTTGTACTCGTATCGGCGAAACTCACAGGAGAGGCGTTCCAAGTTTTTGGTGCTCTGCTCCCAGAAACTGAGGAGTTGGTCGAGATACGCCGTCTCTTGAGGAGTAAGAGGTCGGTCCGCATACGGATCCTTGGTCACAACCGGATCGACGTTGGCGGCGGGAGTCGCAGGCGCAGGGCGTTGGAGGCCAGGGTTATAGACCGGATTAGGTGTATTTGGGTTGGCCCCGTTGTTGGTGGAAACAGGGATCGTTCCCGTTGCACCTGGCTGTTGAGGCGACGCTTGATTTGGGTTTGCATTACCAGGCCTTGCACCCGAGGTGTTGTAGCCTTGTTGACCAAGGAGCGATGCCCCGCTGCTCGAGAAAATGAAGGCGAGGGTGCAGTAGCCGATCCAACGATTCCAAGTTTTCATTTGTGTCGATTCCATGACGGGCTTGGCCAACTCCGAGCTTCCTGCTCGAGCGATTCCGGCTGAGGATAGCAACTTCAGGGTATGCGACCTAGATCGGTTTTAGCGATTGCAACGATTCCGGAGCCTGAGAGGGATTGATTTTTTCGGCTAGGTAAAGTCTCGGGCGTGATTCGAGTGCTAGCATTTGCCGAACCCTTCTCTATTGCCACGAACAAGAGCATCTCGATGGTCTTCTTTGCACCTACGTACATCCCCATGTCGGCGGCTGCTTCCCCTGCGCTTTCAGGATCTTTAGCTGAGCCTGCGTTGGATTCGTACTCCATGGCTGGACTCCCGAAGCTGTTCGCGGAGCGGGCTAAAAAACCGATCGGCGTGTTGCACTTGATCAACGGCGAGCACTTTTCCGGAGCGGAGCGGGTTCAGCAGCATTTGGGAAAGAAGCTTCCCGAGGAGGCGGTAGACGCGCACTTTGTCTGTTTGAAGCCAGGGAAATTCCCGGAGATGTCAGGCCTGCCTGAGTCGCATGTTTGGAAGGCTCCGATGGGGTCTCGACTGGATTTTTCTGTGTTTGGACAAGTCGCAGCGATTGCAGAGCGGGTGGAGGCCGATGTGCTTCATGCGCACACGCCCAGAACGGCGATGATCGCTAGCTGGGTTTCGCGAAGGACCGGTCTGCCTTGGGTTTTTCATGTCCATTCTCCGACGGCTCGTGATTCGACCCGTTGGGGGATCAATCGACTGAACGATTGGATCGAACGCTGGTCCCTCTGGAACTGCGATCACATTATTACGGTGTCGAAGTCACTTCGGCGCGAGATATTGTCGAGAGGGGTTTCTCGCTCTCAAGTCAGTTGCGTGCCCAACGGGGTAACCGTTCAAGAGCCGAT
>JALOQZ010000032.1 GCA_025459245.1 Pirellula sp. | reverse complement strand
CAGCAGCGCGTACGGCGATCAGCCGACCTCGTCGAAGCGCGAGACCGATCTACCGATGCCATTATCTCCCTACGCTGTTGCCAAGCTGACGGGGGAATACTATTGCCAAGCCTATTACCACAGTTTTGGTTTGGAGACTGTGGGGATTCGCTACTTTAACGTGTATGGGCCTAGGCAAGATCCAAACAGTCCCTACTCGGCCGTGATTCCGTTGTTTGTGAGCCGCATCCTGCAAGGTCAACCAGCATTGATTTATGGTGACGGCTTGCAATCACGCGACTTCACGTTTGTCGCCAATGTTGTTCATGGCAATCTATTAGCCGCTGAGCGACCGAATATTGGGGGCCGGGTGATCAACGTCGCAGATGGTCGACAGACGACACTGTTACAGTTGCTGGAGTATCTCGGCGAGATGCTTGGATATCGGCCTAAGATTGAGCATCTACCTGCGCGCGTGGGAGACGTTCGTGAAAGTCTGGCTGATATTACGCAAGCGAGACGTTTGCTGGGGTATGAGCCGCAAGTTGGCCTCGAGGAAGGCCTCAAGCGAACGATTGATTACTACCGAAAGTTGGTTGCCTAATCCTCGCCTCGATTAGATGTCGATGGGTTCATTATCGTTGTCCCCAATGCCGGGATCCCTTTCATTGACGAGATAAGCCTTGTTCTCGTGATCGAGGGTTAATCGAGTTTCTATGACAGCACCGCTCAAAAATAGCGGACCGATCCAAGAACTGTCGGCGTAATTGCAGCGAATGTGAACTTCTACCTCTGCTGTCGTGTCATCGATCGCCTCTGGGGTTACTGCGATCGTCGCGTTTCGGATGCCTGTTGCGTTGAGGATCCGGTTCGCGATGCGACGAACATCGGTTGAGGTTGCGCCGGGGATGATTCCAGCTCTTGCACCCTCGTACGCAGCTTGGTCCACCGAATGCCGGGCATACATGAATCTCGTAAATTCAATACCCGCCATAAGAACGGTGAAGAAGATTGCGGCGCAGAGTGCGAATTCAACCGTAAATGCACCTCGACGTATCGAAGTTCTATGTGAAATGCGATGGGAGGATCGCAATTGCGGGAACCGCCCTGATGGTTTTGATTTCATAATCATTCGGTTAGCATGTTGGGGAGCGTTGCAGCAATGGTTCGAAAGGTCTCGGTGAGTGATTCGGCATCGGGTGCGACATAACATTGCCCACCCCCCGCGTGCGCGACGCTCGTCATCAGCGGAATATCGGCTTGAGCGCTGAAGGCGATGGTGTGGATTCGAATATTCATTTGCCTGGCATAATTCGCTAACTCCACCGGATCATCCCCTTGGGTTTTGATTCCGTCTGTCAGCAGGATGATGGTCTTCGATGACGTGATTCGACTTTTGGACGGGTCGGTCAAGGCGTTAATTCCTTCGCGAAGCCCGGCTGCGATGTTGGTATTCCCAATAAGCGGCTGTTGTGCCATCGTATCGAGGCGAGCGGGGATACTCGAATATGAGGTTGTGAGAGGCTCATCGATCGACGCGACGACGGAGGACCAAATACCAAATGTGAAATTGCTTGAATAGGATGCGAGCGCGACTCTGCTTTTGATGGGAGCTTCCTCTAATACGGTGACGAACACATTCATTGCATTCCGAAGGGCTGCCCATCGACTCAAGGTAGGATGCGGCAACTGGAAGTAATTCTGTATGGGTGACTTTCCTGCCAAATCTCCAGGATATTCGAAGGGCTGATTACCCAGCGACCAAGCCATAGAGCCGGAACGATCGACGACGACGCAGACGTCCATTTCGATTCGAGTCGCAGCCGCAAACTGTTCCAGTTGATACTTCGAATTCCCCATCATCTGCGGCATCATGATGATCGGGACTCCACCCTCAACAACGCGATTTAAGCTGCAGGCAACGCGAACAGAGTTCGTAACCGCGGCGGAGTCTCCAGGGACTTCGGTGAATTGAAATGTTCCGTTTGGACGCATGACGGAGGCACCGATTCGGATGTCAGAATCTTGCAACTGAACGGGGCGTCCTGCGACTCGATGAAGCGCCGCGATCGATTTTGCTGTCGCAATCGCTTGCTGCCGCGACTGTGTTTGCCCGAGGACCACCAGTGCTGATTTGGCTGCCGCATCGGTGACAACCCGTTGCTCGGTTCGGAGCATTTCCATGTAAGCAATGTTGATTGCCAACCCAGCCAATCCGCCCAGGGCAAGGAAAACAGCTGTTGCAAATAGAACCAGCGACCCTTTCCGAGAACCCGCTTCGGATTGCTTATGCAACAAACGGATCGCTGATAATCTCCTCAAGGAGTAGCGGTATGTTGTCAGCGGAAGTGGATGGGCATTATTCATAGTAGGTATTCCTGAACTCGTTGCTATGCGACACTATTCGCGAAGCATGTATACGTCCACAGTTAGACTTCCTTGATCCTTCAAAACGAATCGCGTTGGAGTATTGTTTGCCCAAGGGACTGTGACCCGTACCCGGATCTGTTCCCCTGGATTCAGCTCCAACAGGTTGGAAGGGGTGAGAACAACAGTTCCCCCACTGACGCGTCGTTGCGTTAGCATTTCATTGCACCGAGAAAGAACATCTTCGGAGCTTGATGTGCTTCGCACGCCCAGTCGAGCACCTTCGTATGCGACCAACAAAGCGGTCTGACGCAAAAAGATTCGTTGGCATACCTCGATCGTTCCCAATACGAAGACCAGCATCACGGGAAGAACGAACGCTAACTCCAAGGTGGCAACGCCGCTACGGCGTCTCCATCTGCGTTTTCGAGTATGCGTTATTCGGGATTGCATGATTGGGGACTGGTCCGAATGCAAAGCTTGAATTGGGCGTGCCGACGATCTCAGTTGGGAAGTGTGGACGGGTCGTCGGTTAACGAAACGACATTTTCAATGCCGATGTCGACCACGAACAACGCATCGTTGTAATCACGGTCACCACCACCGAACAAATCTTCGAAGCCAATTAGAATGTAGGGACTATTGGGAAGCGCAAAGGCGACAACGTGTTGGATGCCGTCGCTGTTTTTCTCAATATCGTTCCAGTACCAGATGAAGTCGCTTGCTTTCCTCTTCTTTTGATTGTTCCAGATATTGAATGCATCACCGATCAAGAAGAAGTCGAGTTGCCATCCGTTTCCGCCTTTGCCGATTTCGACAAAATCACCAGCACGGATCGGTGCGTTGACAGTTCGCTTTCCCGTTCCGACAGAGGCATTCGGATACATTACCCGAGGAGTGCCTGGCGTCGGACTGCCTGCAGGCGTAAACGCGAAGCCTACGGTATTCATGTAGCCAGCTCCCTCCGCGAGGAAATAGACTCGGATCGTCTCTTTGGCTTCCATCCGCAAAAAGAGCTTTGAAGAGTCCAGTTTGAACCCTGAAGCGTTGGTGAAAACGACACTCTCTGAGAGGTTGTCGTTGATGATTTTATTGAAGGTCGGTAAGTAATCTTTGTTGAAAGCAGCGGCTCTCGAATCAGAGCCCGACACTTGAACTTGGCCCGCGATCGTAAGATTCAATGGGACGGGGGTCGCTTGCGGCGAAGCGGGGGTTCCACCATAGCACAAAGCTGCACCGAAGCTTGCGAAGGCGATACTGAAAAGTTGTTTGGCAATCGACTTGGACATGGCATTGTTCCGAATGGGACCGAGAAGGGACTCCAACAAAACCCTAGGTCAAATCCTGTTTGCGGAATTGAAAAAACTGGCGGGAAACCGTGATTCTTGAATCGCAAGAATTGGGCAGATCGTCAAAGGTGGTACAGATGCGAAAGGCGGATTAATCCGAAGGGGACGATCGACAGCTTTTGCGGGGAGGCGGCTACGGTCTCTGGGGAGTGGTCCGACGCGCTGGCCAAAGATTGTTCAAGAGTTGGAGCTGGGCTCTTTGCTCAGTATTCTTCGAGTCTGTTTTGCGGGAGTGACTTCATCGCTGATTGGGAGCTGGATAGTGAACAGATTGAATCGCAGACATCGAGGATTCACCTTGGTCGAATTGTTGGTGGTTATTGCCATCATCGGGATTCTGGTTGGATTGCTCCTCCCTGCCGTCCAAGCGGCACGCGAGGCTGCTCGACGGATGCAGTGCGGCAACAATTTAAAGCAGATCGCGCTCGCTACGATGAACTATGAGTCGGCAACTCAGCGGATTCCTCCCAGCGCCTGCGTCAACCCAAGGGTGACGACTAATGCCTCTTGGAGTATTCATGGCCGGCTGTTTCCGTATCTAGAACAGAACAACTTGGCAAATCAGATTGATTTGAGTGTCTCTTGGAATCAGTTCCCGATCTTGAGCGGCTACCGGGTACCTACCTATGTGTGTCCTTCGGATCCCAAATCCAATACCCCTCGGGACACCGCTGCTACCGGCAGTTCCGTATCCTTTTTGCTCTATCCGACAAACTACGCATTCAATCTGGGGACTTGGTTCATCTATGATCCAGTCACCAATCGAGGGGGGGACGGGGCAACGCATCCCAACGCGAATTTTCGTGTCTCGGCGATTTCCGATGGGATGAGCAACACTCTTTGGGCTGCGGATGTCCACGCATGGCAAGCCTACACGCGAAATGGAGGGCCTCCGACGACTGTGATGCCCCAAACGGTCGCCCAAGCTGCGGTGATCGCCGATTCCGGGGTAAAGGATCGCATCTTCGGCGACGGAACTGGAACGGGCCGATGCGAATGGACCAATGGTCATGCGCATCATTCCGGATTTACGGTCACATTTGGCCCCAATACACGAGTTCCCTACTCGTTCAACGGTGTGCAATACAATATCGACTACAACTCGCGGCAGGAAGGAAACAGCACGACGGCAGCAAGCTATGCCATTCTCACGTCCCGAAGCTTTCACACAGGATTGGTTCAAGCGGCGAGGCTTGATGGTTCGGTCCAATCGTTCAGCAACGGAACGGACCTAGCAGTATGGCGAGCTTTAGGAACACGTGCTGGCGGCGAAACGATTCAGTTGAGTGACTAGTGGGGGGAGAAGGCTTTTCTAATGAGAAGACGAGTTGAAAATCGGATCCATCGGCCATGCTGGTTTCCGGCTCCCTTTAGGCACTAGTTTTCGACCCAGCCTTTTCCTGCAAAGTTAACTTGATTGTCAGAGCGATTTCCTAGGTGCAGCGAGGCGCTCATCGCCTCTTCAATCCAGAGTAGGTGTTTCGCGCGCGACTGTTTATTCAACCCAGTTTCTGCAGTCACCAGATTATCGCTTTCCGCTATTTCCATAGTGGATTCCAGATCCAGTGTCGGTTGTGGGGCGGTCAAGTTTTCGGTCGGACGCGCGACGGGGAAGCCAACGGTGACAGAGACCTTGGCAGGCATGAGCAATGCGCTGTATACCTCCGGCCCTACCGGAGCGCCTTCGATCCAAATCGGTACGAGAGGCACGTCGCTTTTGGATGCAACCAGCGCTGCACCAGGGCGAATTGTGAGCAGCGGGGCATCGGTCCGATTAATCCGTCCCTCCGGAAACATGCCAACAAATCCTCCTTGCGACGCATAACGAATCGCTAATTTAGTGGCTCCATTGTCGGCTCCACCGCGTCGGGTGGGAATGGCCATGTAGGAGCGGAGCAATGGGCCGAACAGAGGGTGTGGGAAATACTCTGCGGCGACCATCCAGTGGACCCTGGCGCCCGCAGCTAACTGAATGAAAAATGGGTCGACGGAAGATCGGTGGTTGGCAATGAGGACGGCGCCCCCTTTGATCCGCTCCCGAAGGAGCTTGCCGTGCTTCGACCTCGATTCACGAAGGTCGGATTCTCCCCATCGCGGATCCCAACAAATCTCGACCCGCCATAAGAGTCTCGCCAGCGTGTAAGCGGGCGCGTAAAGGCATCTCTCCCAAACGGAATAGGGGCCAGGTGCCACCAGTTTCTGACGCACAATCCATAACAGCCCAAGGCAAAGGGCCGAAAGCCAAGTGGCCGATACTATCCAGGAACCTAAGGGACCGATCGTCTGCATTCGTTACAACTGCTTTCACCCTTACGCGTGTTGAAATCGGCTCAAACGAACCGTTAGAAATCGTGACCCTTGGTTTCTTGGCTTTGTCCGCCTCATGGAACGGGAAAGCGCTCTAGGCTTCCCATGATATTTGGATTTTTCCATCTGGTCCCGCCGAAGGTGTCGAATTTCATGACAATGACTCCGAGCATCACTTCCCCCATTGCGTCTGCTCCTGCCATAAACGAAGAACCTTTACCGCCGTCACCATATCCCGACCGTCGGAAACGTGCGAGTGGTGACTCGCCCTCGAATCCTCCTGGGGTAGAACGAAGACAGTTCGGAAATTCTTACAATAACTTGTCCAGCGAAGGACGGGAGCTAGCGGAAGCTATCGATCGCTACAAAATACAGTATCGAAGACGGTATGTGACCACCGACGAGCTTCTTTCGGTGCTGAAAGGTTTGGGGTACTCCAGATCCTAGCTGAGAGTTTTCGTGGACGTCGACGAATGTAGGTTCGCTTACTGAGCTTGGCCCTCGTGGCATGGTGCGAGGAACGCGCAGTGCAATCGGGTGCGGTGCAATCGGGTGCGGGGGAAGTACGCCTGGCGGCTGAGTGTTAAACGAAGAGTACGCCTGGCGGCTGACTGTTAAACGAAGAGTGCGGCTGGCGGCTGACTGTTAAACGAAGAGTGCGGCTGGCTGGTGAATGATGAGTTGTGGGTATGAGCCTAGTCCGCGGAAAGCGTGCTAGGGCCTTTGCCCACCGTTTTCTCGTAGGAGCCGTCGCCTGTCTTCACGTACTTGGTGAACCCAAGTCGTTTTAGGTTGTCATCGTTGGTCGATTTTCCCATCGCTGAATCGGACCACATACCGCCAATAGAAGGGGCGCTGAGCACGCGCCTGACTGGCTCGCCTGTGTCCGGGTGGACCTGGAGCGGTTCATCGCTCATGCGTTGAATCACTTCGAACGTCTCCGGAGAGTCGTCCCCCTCGCGAATGATTTCATAAACGTAGATCGGCATCGCTTTTCAAACGTCAGTTCTGGCTGGCTTTGATGAGAATATCACGAGTCACTTCATAGACTTTTTGCTGTCGAGCAGCCAAGTCCTCTAGTTCTGATTTTAGGTCAGGACTTTGAACTTGGCCAATGGCATCCTCGGCAAGATCCAATTGCTTGGCTACAGACTGCGTGCGGCGATTGATTCTGAGCTGGAGCGTCTTAAGAAGCCTCAACTCTGCCAAGCTATCGACGAGCGGTTGGTCTTTCGGATCCTGCGGTTGGCCCTGCTGCATTCCCTGCATTTTCTTTTCGTTTTCCTCTCGCTTCTTCTGCACTTGCTTCAAAGACTCGAGCAACTCTTCGAGACCCGCAATAACTTCATCTTCCAAAGTCTGCGTCGACTCGCTCACGTTGCCGCCAGCAAGCCTCTTGGCAACTTGCTGGCAGTCTTTGACAATTTGCTCCATCGCTTCCGGGAAAGCGGTGCTGGATCCCTCGTCCTGAAGGAGAAGCAGAGCTCGCTGTCCTTCCATCACGATCTTTCCTTGCTCAATCGAAAGCTTGTTGGATTGAATCTCCAAGTTTCTATCGCGGGCATCTCCTGTCAGCTCAAAAAGCCGTTGCGTTTCGTTTCGAACTTGCTTCTGCATTTCATTCATCTTTCGAAGCCTGGTCTCTAAATCGACCAACGATCGTTCGATCTCCTCTTCGCGAAGTTGACGAAGAATTTTTTCAAGCTCCTCGACAGCTTCGCGCAGTTCCTTTTCTGCGGCTTGCTGCTCCTCGACAGCTTCGTTTCGATTGTTTTCGTCCAGCTTTTGTTGAGCTTTCTCCATCCGCTGTCGCGCCCGTTCGACACGCTTCCTAGCTTGTTCTTCTTTCGTTTCGGGCTTATTCGAGTTCTTGGACTCGCCGGACTCTCCCGATTCACCAGATTCACCGGATTCGGACGACTCGGGAGATTCCGAAGGCTTGGAGCTATCGGTTGATGGTGTCGATGGCTTCTGGTCTTCGGCCGGCTTCTGTGAGTCCGAAGGCTTCTGTGAGTCCGACGGTTTCTGTGAGTCCGACGGTTTCTGTGAGTCCGACGGTTTCTGTGAGTCGGAAGGTTTCTGGGAGTCCGAAGGTTTCTGGGAGTCCGAGGGGGACTTGTTTTCGTTTGACTCCGATTCGCTTTGGGAGCCCTCGTTTTTGCTCGCGTTCTTTGGATCTTTTTCTGGCTGCGTAGGGGGAGCGTCTGCGGAGCTTGATTCTTTGGCTTTGTCTTGATCCTGCAAACTGGATTCAATCGACTTGATTTGCGAGTTTAAATCCTTTTGGTCGTTGCTGGATTGCTTAAGGTCTTGGCCAGCCTCGGTTCTGCCTCGCAGAGCCCTTTGGATACTCTCCAGTCTTCTAAGGTCGTTGAGAACTTCTTCCAGTTTGACTCGTTCGTCGCGAATTCGATTGGCGCGATTCTCGCTCTGCAGTAACTCAAGCAGTTTCTTCAATGTGTCATGAGCGGACTCTTGCTCCTGAATCGCTTTGGATAATTGGCCCTTGGCGATAAGTTCGGCGGCGGAGTAGAGACGTTGTCGCGTACCAAGCTGTTTGCTCAGCTGTGCGGCTTGCATCAAGAGCCCTGCATGAGTGGGATTCGAGACGGCTTCTAACTCGCTCATTCTCAAGAACAGTTCTTCTAGCTTTTGAAACCGTTGCACCAATTGCTTCTGCTTGGTTTCCAAGACCTCAGCTTCATTTGGAGGTTTGGCTGGAGCCTGGGCATGCGCTCTCTCGGTCAAAACAGCAGTCACCGCAACCACGCCGATGACGAGCGTTCGCAACAGCCCTCGTCCCAATCGACGAGCGAGACGAGCAAGGGAGGGCATATTGATTGGAGGGAATTCGATTGCGATCATTTCAGCAACTCCAATGCCTTGCGGTCTTGATTCTTTTTATGGTTCTTCGTCTCGTCGATCAACTGATCGCTGCTTTGAATGATATCGCGAAGCATGTCGATGATCGCCGTTTGGTCTTGGATCTCAAGCATATCTGCTAAGACAGCTTGCAATCGGGAAAGTATTTCGTCGTTTTTCTTTATGGCATCGACGACTTGGGATGGGGCGACCGCGGGCGGCTCGCTCGCTTTCGCGAACAGCTTCTCCAACTCCGACACGTCGTTCGAGAAACCCTTCCAGACGCCGTCTAACATTTCGCGGAGCGGAGCTTGGATCTTTTCCTGCCAACGCGTTCGGCGGTCGACGCTATCGATTCGGTTGTTGATCAGTTCTTTGCTGATTTGGCCGATCTCTTTTTCCACCCCGGTCAATTCCCCCTCAGATTTGGAAATCTGCGACATGGCTTGTTGGGATCGAAGCAGCTGAATCCGTAGAACGCGGGTGGGATCATTTTCATCGTTCGATGGCTCGGTTGTTTCCGTCGTCGATGTTGTGCTACGTTTCTGAATGTTCGCTAACAGATCGCGGAGTTGTGTTAGCTCGCCAATGATCTGCTCGACGCGTTTTCTCATGGCTGCTTCCCGGCGGTCCAACAGCAAGAGGAGTTGGTCCGGTGTAACAACCGAAAGTTGCACCGTGTTTGCTTTCCCTAGATGGGGTTCGCTCACCAAGTCATAATAGTCGGATGCGACCAACGTGAGGGCTAACGAGTTTCCTGCTTGGATAGGCAGCTTGCCCGCATCCTTTAGTTCTTTGCAATCAATCACCTGGGACAAACTACCGTCGACAACGCTGTCCACCTCTTGCCGGAGCGGGGTCCCTTCACCGTACAGGGTTTCGATCCAGACTTCACGGACATCGTACTCGTCCTTGACCTTTCCTTGAACCGGTATGGTTGCTACCTCGGTGATGGCGGTCCCGATGCCATCGAGCACCATGTCGACTTGTGGCGGCTGGTCGATGATCGAGGCGATGACAAACTGCTGAACGCGGCTCGCGCAAATACCATCGGTATCCCAAACGCGAAACTCGGCCAAGATGCTGTTATCCAGCGTTCCGAGTGGGATAGTCCAAGTCTCATTTTTCTTATCGTTATCAAAGGACTGCTCCTGCAATGTCCCGCCGGCGGTCTCCGACGAGGTGACGAACACATAGTCGCACCTTTGAACAGGTTTGTTCGCAGTAAAGATGAGCTCGATCACCGAGCCTTGAGGTAGTCGGAGTCCGGTTTGGTAGGGAAGAATTTCTTCACCCCATCGAGTTTGCGTGGAGCGTTGCAGGTAGGGTGGATACTGAACACGTATCTCTGTTTTGGTGATCAAGGGGGCGTCGACGGATTCGACACGCAAATCGGAAAGCCTTGCGTCCCCTCCCACGATACTTAGTTCCAACGACTGGTTGATCGACTCCAGCGGGGGCCCATCGAGCAAGAATCCTTGTTGTTGTTCGTTGGCGGCGACGCGTCTCATATTGGCGCGTCCACGGTTCCCCTCTTCGTCGCGGTAGTAGACCGTGCACAACTCTGGTACTCGGCTGGCGCTGAGGGATGCGTAGCTTTTCAATACCGCTGATTGTCCCTTGGGAACGGCGACCCGATTGTCGACAAACGGTAGAAGATAACGGCCTCGGGCGCCGCCGCCGGTGAAGCTGGGGACCTCCAATTCGATACCAGTAACACCCAACGCGACACTTCTTGGCCAGGGAGCATTCGAGAGGCCAAAAAGGCGTTTGCTCCAATGCGTTGTCCAGCTCGGGTAAAGCAAGCCTACGATGAGAGAGAATGCGAGGACGATGCCGAGGGTTGCCATCTGCAGTTGCAATGGCCGGATTCGGACCAAGCTCGCGACATCGACGTTTTGGATATGTTCCAAAGCCCTTTCGCGGGCGAGACCCAAGAAACCGCGTCGTTGCGGATGTTCATCGAGCTTGTCTGTGGGAACCCCTGCCAATTCGCCAGCAGCGGGCCTAGCAGCTTGAACTGTCGTTATCAGTGAGCTTTGAAAGTCGGGATAACGACGTTCGATGAGGAGGGCGATCGCGTCGTCGGACCACCGAACCAACCACCTTCGCCAAATCTGCTGATAGAGAATGTAAGCGGACCCGAGTCCCAGCAGCCCAAGCATCCCGATTCGGACCCAGCGCGGCGACTCTGCTGCCCCCATCATGGCAGGTAGGTAGTCCACGAATCCGAAAAGCCAAAAGGCTAATACGCTCCAGATCAGCCACTGGACCACGGCCTGCGAAAACACGAACCGTCCTAACAGACTCCGAACGGATCGCAACGTTTCGCGAATCGGGCTCGGGAGCGAAAGGGAATCGGGGGGATTCGATGGATTCAGTACTTTGGGTGCGGTAGACATATCGATTATCGTAACCGATTCGGCCGCTAGTTGGTAACCTGAACCCGTTTGTTCATCACCCGGCCGTCACCGATTTGCTCGCATTGAAGCCAAATGGTACTTCCGATCAACTCGTTGCCGTTTTCAAAGACAAAGGTTCGGCGTGCTCGATCGGTCAGATTCGCTATCTGGGATCGTTGCCGCTTTCGGCCAGGTATCTTCAAGTAGCAATCGAAGCTGCCTGGCTTCCCGCCCCTGTTGATCGCTTCAATCTCCACGACTAAGTCTCCGTTGGGATCCAGCGAATAGCTTACGTCAAACTCGAATTCGTCGCTTCCGATGTGCAACTCATCATCCACGGCAACGGTAACCGGTCCCTCTGGTCCTTCAATGCTTGCAACGATTTGAATTGCGGAGGGGCCGGTATTTGCGTACGGACTCAATCGTACAGGAATGGCGACTTTCTCGGTCCCGTTGGCATCGACTTGAAATTTCTCGGCTTCTTGGTCCTCGTTGAGTGCGTTGCAGACAGGGCGAAGGGTGCCGGAGATAGGGAACGGGAATGGGTTCTCGAATCGAACTTCGATGAGCTCTTCCCGGCCTATGACGACATCGAGTTTTTCCGTTTCGACCGACATGCCCATCCTCCATCGTGCTGCATAGAGATCAATCCCTTCGATAAGGACCGGCCAATCTTTTATTACGATCGATTGAATGGGGCCGAGCGAAGACGTCTTGGTTTCGACCGGCACGGCTCTCCCCCAAATGTCCTGCGCTCGAACGTTTCGTCCCAAATACAAATCGGCTTGAACGTTTTGAGCTCCCCAGACCAGTAAGCTGGCTTTTTCGTCGCGAACTAGCAACGCGTTTCTCCCCAAATTAGCGATCGGGAGACGCCCAAGATTCTGAACACTGGCAAGGATCGAAGTGAGATTTCGCAAGGGGAGAAACATCTCACCCGGGCCACCCTTGCTCGAAAGAATCGAAGCTTCCTCTGAGAGCGGATCGAACGCCCAGGCGATCGTTTGGCCGTTTAAGGCGGGTTCGGTCAACATCACCATACGCTCGGTTAAATCGAGGACTCTGGTTTTCAGTCCGTATTCCGATTTTGGAATCGGGGTGATCGATAGCCAGGGGGGAGATTCGCTAGGTTGTTTGGACTGATAATCTTTAATCAGTCGCTTCGCTTCCGAACCTGATAGTGGTATTTGCGTGTGCAGTTGCCACGTGTCGATGTTGGGAGTCGCTTCCCATGGAGCGATCGGATTGTGAGAAGCGATGAGCTGAACATCTTGGCCATACCGTCGTACGGTCTTCTCGATCGATTCCAAAGAAGGTCTAAAGCCGGGATTACCCACGAAATCTGTTTCATCATCCCATCCCAGTTGAAAATGGACCAACCGGGAGCACATCGCTTGAATCACTGGATCTAGGTAAGTCTGTGTTAAAAGCGTGTCTTCCAAGGCGCTCGCCGTATCGGAACCTTTTAAACCAGGAAAGAACCGAGACAAAGACGCGGGAGGCGTAGCGATCACGCCAACGCAACGAATGCCGGCGCTTTGAAGCTGATCGATTCGGGTTGCCAAATCATTGCCGGCAACTGCACTCTTCGGATCAAACCAAATGGGAATCTTGATGCGACCAATACCCAATTCACGTAACATCTCGATGAACCGAACCGAGTCGATGGAGCGATCGAAGGGGGTGCGATCCTCTGGAATGGAAAGTCCGATCTGGTTGTTGACGACACCCTTATTTGCCTCTCCGAGCACGACGAAGCGATCGATCAATTCAAAGCGATCAACACGGGTTCGCTCAAGCTGTGTGCGAACTTCATAGTAACCGGGTTCCAGTCCCTCGAGCTCCCAGATACATGCCCCTTTCCATCGGTCGTCGGAATGCATAGCGTTCGGTTTTGGGGCCGTTGTCGAACGATCGGTGGTGGATTTTTGATCGACCGCCACATAGCGAGTGGCAGATGGTTCGGAGGTTGATATACGATCGATTTCTTTTGTCGCGTTCAACACGATTCGACCGGTGTGATCCTTGAGCCTCAAGTCGAGTGAAGTTTGGTTCTGTGTCATGCCTGTGGCTGTGCATTGGACCGTGACTTTTTCACCCGATTGAAACACTCCGGATGGTTTGTTGACTTGGAGGGTAATACGGGGGGAGCGAATCAGTTCGACCGCATCGAATCCAAACTTCGCTCTGTATGCGCGTGAATTCAGAGGCTCGACTCGTAGTCGTATTTGAACAAAGGCGGCTTCAAATTCGAGTGGATACTGGTCGTTGGTTGTCAGTGTTTGCCAGTTCTCGACCCCTTGCAACGAGCGAGTGGAGCGCTCCAGTAGGACTTTGCGATCTTGGTTTAACAACGAGAGAGTCGCCATCATCTCGTAACCTTTGTCGGGATCGTTCGCCATGCCCTGGCATTGAATTCCATATACAGAATCTCGATCGATAGGAATCAATGGCGATTGGACTTCGGCCGCCCCACCATCCATTTGGATTTCCAAGTAGGGATTCAGCAAGCTCCGTTCCAGCCATTGATCAAACTCTTTGGGCGTCGATTCTGGGGTGATTTGCCAAGGAAGCTTTTTCTGCTTCCAGGCCAAGGACCATTGCGAAACGGATCTTCGAAACTGTTCGATTTCCGCGAGTTCTTCTTTGGAGGTTGCACGACGGGTGATTCCGATCGACAAGTACTTGGGGTACTGGAGCCCTGTTCGTCGCGACCATTCATCGGGCCATCGATCCGCTTTAGCGTCCTCGCTGGCTCCAAAATCCCATCGCTTTACGATGTCGAGTTTGCTTTCCGTCGCGGAGAGAGTCTCAGGGCAGACAAGACACCCGGGGAGCAAGAGAGAGAATCCGATGCGGCTCAATCGCGTCTTGGCACTCCGCCACGCAGAAGCGATACTTGAAAACTTCTTCGGTTGAGATTTCAACGGAAGGGACGCTTTCCTATTTCGCATGGGACGAGGATTCATTTTGCCAGGACTACGTGTTGGAGTTCAACTCTCCGGTTTGAAATTACCCTTCAAGCAAGCATTGCATACAGCGGCTCGAATGGGGGTCGATGGGATTGAAATCGACGCGCGATACGGACTGAGACCTTCCGAGATTGTCGGCACAGCGCTGCGGCAAATTCGGAAATTGCTTGAAGATCTAAATTTGCGAGTCGCATCGGTTAGGTACGCCACGCGCCGGGGGTATGAGTGCGAAGACGAGTTAGAACGCCGGATCGCGGGGACGAAAGAAGCGATGCGGATGGCCTACGATCTGGGAGCAAACGTGGTTGTCAACCACTGCGGCAATATCCCCGAATCGATTGACGATCCTTCGAGTGCCATTCTGAGAAGTGTCCTAACGGACCTTGGGAATTACAGTCAAAGAGTGGGGGCCTTTCTGGCTTGCGAGACCGGAGCTGAACCGCTCGAGCGTCTTGGAGCGATGATCGATTCTCTCCCGGAAGGCTCTGTAGGAATCACGCTCAATCCGGGGAATTTGCTCGTCAATGGCTTCGATTTGCAATCCCTCCCTCAAGTTGCGAAGCATGTGATGCTCGTTCATGCCAAAGATGGAGTTCGAGATCGATCGCGCGGTCGCGGGACCGAAGTGGAACTAGGTCGCGGCATGGCCGAGTTTCCTGAAATCGCGGGGACGCTCGAGGAGCATCGATTCAGCGGCTACTATATCGTGGAACGAGACAACGCGAGAAACCCGATCGCGGAGATTGCAACCTCCGTCGAGTTCTTAAAGAATATGTAAGAGTCCCCCGAGTCCATTCGCATTCTTCCAGCGACCACAGAAAGTCTGTAAGAGGAACCTTCCGATGAAGTCGATGATTTGGTCCAGTCTGATTTTAACGGCCCTGTCGGTCTCTACTTTCTTCCTTATTCCGAGGGGAAGCTCGACCGCTCAAGAAAAAGGGGGGCCAGAAAAAGGAGTGCCAGCAGTAAAACCGCCGATCGCCGAGTTCGAAGAGTATTTAAGCAATTCCAAATTAACTGGCGTCTTTACCATCGATGGCAAGCCCTTGGAAAAGCTGGAGGCGGAAACGTATGAGATCAAAACGGCGAAAAAGCTGGATGGATACGATTCTCTGTGGGAAATCGTTGCAAGAATCAAATATGGTGATAAGGATATTGAAGTGCCCGTGGAAATTAATGTGGAATGGGTCGGGCGAACTCCTGTCATGGTAATGGATTCGATGGCGATCCCTGGATTGGGAACGTTCTCGGCTCGCGTCCTCTTTCACGATAAAAAGTACTCGGGCACTTGGAAACACGACAACCATGGTGGGCACCTCTTTGGGCGTGTAGAGAAGAACGAAGCTGAAAAGAGTAGTCGATGAAGGTTGTATTGTTTTGCGGTGGATTGGGGATGCGATTGCGCGAGTACTCCGAAGCGATTCCCAAACCGTTGGTGCATGTCGGTAATCGCCCGATTCTTTGGCACATCATGAAGTACTATGCACATTACGGGCACAAGGACTTCATCCTATGTCTCGGGTGGAAGGGGGAACTCATCAAAGAGTACTTCCTTCAATACAATGAATGTTTGTCGAACGACTTCATCATCAGCGGGGGTACGCAGTCGGTTGAATTGCTTTCTCGCGATATCAATGAATGGCGAATCACCTTTGTCGATACTGGAATCACATCAAACATTGGTCAGCGATTGAAAGCCGTTCAAAGCCACCTTGAAGGGGAGCAAACATTCCTTGCTAATTACACCGATGGCTTGAGCGATGTTCCCCTGCCTCAATTGATTGATTGTCATCGGAATCATCAAGCTATTGCGACCTTCATGGCCGTTCGACCGGTCCAAACCTTCCACTGCGTGGAAGCCGATGCAACGGGAGCCGTGTCTGATATTATCGCCGTCAGTGAATCCAATCTGCTTGCAAACGCTGGCTTCTTCGTCATGGAGAAAGAGATTTTCGATGTTATTGAAGAGGGAGAGGAGATTATCCCTGGTCCATTTCAACGATTGATCGCAAAGAAGAAACTTTATTGCATGCACTACCCTGGTTTCTTTGCTTGCATGGATACGTTCAAAGAGAAGCAAATGTTCGATGACTTTCACTCGCGTGGAGAAACGCCTTGGGAAGTTTGGCGAACATAACGCTTGGCGAACACAACAGCCCCATGTATTTCATCAGTTCGAGAATTTCATGAAGTGGAAAACCCTACGATCTGTACTTTGCTTAGGGGCACATGCAGACGATATCGAAATCGGATGCGGAGCAACATTGCTCGAGTTGCAACAATCGCAATCGGAAATGAAAATCGATTGGGTTGTATTTTCGGGGGACGCCACGCGTGCAGAGGAATCGAAGGCGTGCTTTGAGCGGTGGATTGACGCGAATCGACGGGGCAGGCTCATTGCATATACTTTTGAAGATACGCTATTCCCGGTGCAGCGGCGTGAAATGAAAGATGCATTTCAATCGCTTGCAAGGGTCTGTTCTCCAGACCTCATCTTCACCCATCGTTCCGATGACGCGCACCAAGATCACAGGATGGTCGCTGAGTTAACTTGGAATACATTTCGCGATCATACGATTTTGGAGTATGAGATTGCCAAATATGAAGGGGACTTGGGCCGGCCAAACGTCTTTGTTCCCATATCAAAAGAAAATGCAGAACGCAAAGTGAAACTGCTTGCGGATCATTACCAGTCGCAGCACTCGAAACCTTGGTATCGCAGCGAGACATTTCGCTCGCTCATGACCCTGCGGGCGGTCGAGTGTCGATCTTCCAGCGGATTTGCCGAGGCATTTCACGGACGCAAGCTGACGCTATCAAATTGAAGGGCGCTTTGTTAGTCCTGGCTGCGATCAAGTGCCTCGGGTGTTGCCAAACCAATAGATGTGTTGCCGATCGCAGTAGCGAAATCCGTGTGATTGGCACCAGTTGGGGAGCCAAGTGCTGTGGAGATGGAGTTCTTCGGAAGTGGTTCCCCGGGGCATCATCAAAACGTTTTCTCTCTCCCAGCCAGTCAGTTGCTCCAAGTATTCCAGGACTTCTTCGGCGTCCAAGATCGATCCGACAACGAATTTCAATTGGTAATCACCAAGTCCCATCAAGTGTTCGACTATCTGGGGAGTATGACGACGAGCGTCGTGGTTTCGAACCCATTCCTCGCTCGCCATGCCGATGGGAGTGGAGTTACTGAGTTTTGGGCTGATGGACCAGAGATCGCATCTCCAGTCCCTCTCAATCGTACCGGCCGTTTCGATGGTGACATGCTTATGGGACGCTCGGAGCGATTGAATCAACTCCCCGACTTCATCGAACAAGGCTGGTTCTCCACCGGTGATCACAACATGATCGCAAGCGTGAGCGCAGACGCGATCCAGAATTTCAGCGAGCTCCAGATGGTCACCTTCGGGCTCCCAGGATGCGTACCGCGTGTCGCAAAACCAGCAACGCAGATTGCATCCGCTCGTCCGCACAAAGACGCTCGGGGTGCCCGAGAGTTTCCCCTCGCCTTGGATGCTATGAAAAATCTCCGAAATCCTGATCACTTCGATGGGACCTGAGCAAGAGGAAGAGGGGCGGTGCGGCGAAGCCGTTTGCACACGTTGGGATGGTAGATATTTCCTACGGGAAAGGGAATTAGCCCTGTTAAGTCCCTCTCAATTTAGCAGAATATCCACATCCATTCACCATTAGGAGATGAGACTGTGCCAGGTACCCCCTTTCAAGACGAACTCGAGTGTTTCGACAATTCTTTTCCCGATCGAGACTACCACATTGAAATCGTCTGTCCCGAATTCACCTCGATGTGCCCGAAGACAGGGCAGCCCGATTTTGGCGTTTTGACCTTTCGGTACATTCCGGACCAAAAGTGTGTCGAGCTGAAGAGTTTGAAGCTTTACCTGCAAAAGTTTCGAAACGAAGGTATCTTCTACGAAAACATTACCAATCGTATTCTCGACGACTTCGTCAAAGTGGTTCAGCCTCGTACCGTCACACTGGAAAGCAAGTGGGGACCGCGCGGTGGAATCAGTTCTGTCATCACCGTGACGCACACGAAGACCGCCTAACAGAGTCAATTCGTATTGTGCCTGCCCGATCCATTCACCCTCCCGTTCGAAGAGCCTTGCGATGAAACCGATTCTCCTTAGCGGATTCGCTGATGAAGCCGCCAACAACAAGACCGTAGAGCAGCAGTTTTGCGCCTTCGCTGCGATCGGTCTAAAGTACTATACGTTGCGATTCATCGACGCAGGGGAGGGGATTCAGAATGTCATGATGCTCTCCCCTGCATCCATCGAAAAGATCTTGGACAAGCAGCAAGAGTATGGTCTACAGGTTTCTTCGATCGGGTCCCCCATCGGGAAAGTCAAGCTGTTGGATGTGGATGACGGTACGAGCAATCGATTCGTTCCCTTCGCTGAGTACTTGGAAAAGGATGTTCAACGCGCTTGCGATCTTGCCAATCAATTTGGCACGAAGCTGATCCGAGGATTTTCCTTTTATCATCCTCGAGGAACGGACCCAGAGCGACATCTCACACAGGCTATTGATCAGCTGGGTGCGATTGCAGCGCAATGCGATAAACACGGACTTACCTTCGGCTTGGAGGTAGAGGCGAACTTGATTGGGCAATCGGGCCGACTGCTCCAAAAGATCTATGACGGAGTCGGGCATCCCGCGATGGTTCTCATTTTTGATGGAGCCAATTTGGTTTGCCAAGGGATGTCGACCGACCAAGTCTTCGAAGAGTACTTGGCAATGAAAGATGGGCTTGGGTGGGTTCACATCAAGGATTATTGCCGCCCTGCCGAAAAAACAGATCACGTCGACGAAGAATCGCTAGCGGCTTTTGTTCCTGCCGACGAAGGGGACTCGGGGCACGAGGCTATTCTTCGCGACATCAAGCGGTCTCACGCAGAAATCGAAGCTAGATTGCAGAAACGTGGCATTCCCGGTTTGTTTTTCGATCTAGAGCCCCATGTGAAGGGGGGCGGCCAATTCGGCGGCTTCAGCGGTCCGGATGGATTCGGCATCGCGCTCAGGGCTTTCTGCCGTGTGTTGGATTATGTGCAAGTGCCCTACGCGCTTCGTACCTATGAAGACATCCGATCCACGCGAGTCAAGCACGCGACTCCTACTTAACGAAGATACTCGCACAGCATGTCGCAATCTGATTGGCGTTCGGAGTATCCGTTTGTATCTCGATGGCTGAAGCTACCTGATGAAATGCGGATGCATTACATCGATGAAGGACCTGGGGCTTCGTCAGTTGTTGGTAGAGAAACCGCAACGATCTTGGCCGTTCATGGGAATCCGACTTGGTCGTTCTATTATCGCTCGCTTGCATCGCGATTCCGATCAAACTGTCGTGTGATAGCGATCGACCACATCGGATGTGGTTGGAGCGATAAGCCGCAGAGTTACCCCTATACCTTGGCACAGCACACAGCGAATTTGGTTCAATTTATCGACGAGTTGGATTTGAAGGAATTGGTTTTAGTCGTGCACGATTGGGGCGGTGCCATCGGCTTGGGGGCTGCGGTTCAACGCCCCGACAAGTTCGCTAAGATCTTGGTCCTAAACACGGCCGCGTTTCCTCCTCCCTACATTCCCTTGCGGATCGCCGCCTGCCGGTGGCCTTGGATCGGAACGGCAGCTATGCGATATGGAAACCTCTTCGCGCTGGCGGCGACTTGGATGGCAATCGATCGATTACCGCGTCTTTCGGCCAATGCAAGGGCAGGGTTGTTAGCCCCTTACGATTCCTACAAAAATAGGGTCGCGATCGACCGCTTCGTGCATGACATCCCAATGAACCGAAACCATCCGACCTACGAGGTTCTGGAAAAGTTGGAGCGATCGCTTCCTGTTTTGGCGAGCAAGCCGACTCACTTTGTTTGGGGC
>JALOQZ010000262.1 GCA_025459245.1 Pirellula sp. | reverse complement strand
GATCGACGTTCCCGAACCTCGCGATGCACCGGAGGCTTTCTGAAGCTTCGTCGTCGGCTTGCCCTGCGAGAACTCCATTTTGTATTGATTGCCGTCGCGTTTCACGATGGCAATCAATTCTTTCGAAAGCGCGTTCACCACCGATGCGCCGACACCGTGAAGCCCGCCGGACGTCTTGTAGTTTTTGCCTTCGAATTTACCCCCTGCGTGAAGAACGGTGAGGACGATTTCGAGTGCACTCTTACCGGTCTTGGCATGTTTATCGACAGGGATACCTCGGCCGTTATCTGTAACCGAAATGGTCTTTCCGTTCTTGTGAAGCTGCACGGTGATCTCGGAAGCGTGCCCGTTCATGGCTTCGTCGACCGAGTTGTCCAGGATTTCCCAGATCAAGTGGTGAAGACCAGCGGCTCCAACACCTCCAATATACATCGCCGGCCGCTTGCGAACCGGTTCCAATCCCTCGAGGGCAACAATATCCGCTGCTGTGTACGACGCAGATGTCGAGCTCATGAGTTCTCCAACGTGGGGGATGTGGTAATGGGTGCAACGACGATGGAAGAGATCTTGCCGTTCTTTTGGATTTCGACGCCACGGCCACCTCGAGAGGTCGTGCTGTACTTGGCGGTAGAAATCGTCTTTTGAGCGCCTCGATTCGTTTCAACGACGAGCAGGTCGCGGTCGCCGGTAGAAAGTTTGAAGCCGAGCAGTCGATCGGTCTTGGAAAGCTTGATCAACATGACACCTTTCCCAGCTCCCGATAGATAGTTCACTTCTTCGCTGGAGCAGACCATAGCGCGGCATTCTTCGCTGATCGCAAGGACTGTCTCTGTACCGTGGGTTGCTTCCACTCCGATCACACCATGCTCGGGAGCAACGCGCGCGAATCGGCGCCCGCTTCTGGTGGATGGCTCCACAAACTGTTGCAGTCCGAAACGGAGGGCAAAGCCGCTGGACGTGGCAGCAAACCCGTGGACTTCGGGACAGTAGTCCGGATGCTTGGGATCCTCTGCGATGTTTCCAATGGCACGAGGATCTAGCGACATGACCGAAACGATTCTTTCGCCATCCTTCATCTTAAACAGTTTTT
Source organism: Pirellula sp. (assembly GCA_025459245.1). Taxonomy (GTDB): domain Bacteria; phylum Planctomycetota; class Planctomycetia; order Pirellulales; family Pirellulaceae; genus JBKCUI01. The sequence continues at coordinate 4,755 of JALOQZ010000262.1, read as the reverse complement.
GAACCGGTTCTCCGTGCCCCGTCGAAGCAGGGATGTCGATGAAGCGAGTCGTATAGCAAACGCCAAACGAAGAGAAGAAGGCGACCGTTGATCGCGTAGAGCCTGCGACGATGGCAAGAACACTGTCCCCTTCTCGCAACCGACTCTTTGATGGATCGGTAATCGATTTCTGCCGCTTTACCCAACCATCGCGAGTTAGCAGAACATGGCAATCTTCTGCGACAATGAAGTCCTCTTCGTTGTACTCGGGTTCCGCATCGATCGTAAGGATCTCGGTTTTGCGAAGGTTCTCTTTGAGTTTTCCAAAGTCACCGATAAGACTTTCGATCTCTTGTCGAACGATGCCCCATCGTCCGGAATTGTTGGTGTCGTCGGTTTTTTCTTTCAGCAGACGCTGTATCTCCTTAGCCCGTTTTTGTTTGTCTTTTAATTCGTCTTGAATCAAATTGATTTCGAGGCGAGCCAAACGGTAGAGTTTTAATTCCAAGATCGCGTCGGTTTGTTCTGCATCCAAGCCACCTTTGGCTGCGGGAAAGCGGGCCATAATCTTTTCTGCAGCATCGGCTTTCCCCTCCGATTTTCGGATGATGCGAATAATCTCATCGAGCGCATCAAAGATGAGCACGAACCCTTCGAGGATATGCATTCGCTTCAGCAATGCAGCTAGCTCATTCTCCAGTCGCTTCGTAACGACTTCCAACCGAAACCGAAGAAAGAACCAGAGGATCTCTTTCAATCCTAAACGACTCGGTGCACCGAGTTCGGGGTTCTCGGTGGGGATCAAACAAGTCATATTCACAGCAAAATTGGTTTGCAGTGGAGTATGTTTGTAGAGGTAGGCCAAGACTTTTTGTTCGTCGGCATCCTTTCGCAGTTGCAAGTCGATGCGGATGTCGCGAGTGGAGACGTCGCGAACATCTTCAATGAGAGGCATCTTGCCGCTCAAAACAATATCCGCGATCCTTTCGACGAGAACCGACTTGTTAACACCATAGGGAATGGCCGTGATGTGTAGCAGTTTGCTACCTTTAAACTCGCCGCCCGATTCCGTCTTGCCACGAATGCGGATCGAACCTTGGCCGGTTCGGTAGATCTCTCGTAACTCTTCCTTCGTATTAATTACGATCCCGCCGGTGGGGAAGTCAGGGCCTTGGACGGCATCGTTCGCGACCAGTTGATAGTCTTTGATTTCAGGGTCTGCGAGCAGTTTGAGAAGCGCTCGGCAGATCTCGCCCAAGTTATGAGGTGGTATGTTTGTTGCCATGCCCACCGCGATCCCGGTGGCTCCGTTGAGGAGCAAGTTCGGGACACGGCTGGGAAGTACGACTGGCTCCATGCGGGAGCCGTCGTAGTTCGGCTTGAAAGGAACGGTGCCGTTCCCCAAATCCGCCAGTAGCTCGGAGGCGATGGCCGACATGCGGCACTCGGTGTACCGCATGGCTGCCGCATTGTCACCGTCGATCGATCCGAAGTTCCCGCTACCATCGACCAGTGGGACTCGGAGCGAGAAAGATTGTGCCATCCGAACGAGTGCATCGTAAATTGCAGAATCGCCGTGGGGGTGAAAGTTACCCATCACCTCCCCGACCACCTTCGCGCACTTCCGATGCTTGGTCCCAAATCGCATCCCTTCTTGGTCCATTTGGTAAAGGATGCGGCGTTGGACAGGTTTGAGTCCATCGCGCACATCGGGCAGGGCGCGGCTCGTGATGACCGAGAGGGAATAGTTCAAGTAGCGTGCTTGGGCGGCATCGCGAAGGGCGATCGCCTGCACACCATCCTCGGAGAGTTCATCGAAGAGATTGGGCTCGGCTCCTCCCTTTCGTCGAGGCTTCTTGCTCGTGGAGGCCTCCTGGTTTTCGTCGTCCTGACCCCTGCCGTCGGGAACGCCCGAAGTACCGCGTTTCGCCATCCTTTTCCCTTCCTCACTGAAACTCAAACTTCACGTTGTCGCATCTCTGTAATCCCAGGAATTCCTTCGGATAGAACTCTCGGAGACTTCCGCAAAAGTTAAACGATGCAGGTTGGGAGGTCTACGCTAGAATTCTCGTCATGATTCGTTTTTTCTCTACGGCGGGAACGGGAACGTCCCTTTTTTGGTTCCTTGCTATCAAAACGGTCGATCTGGAATCCTCCCCTCGCCGAGGAAGACCAAGGTGGAATTTCCCACACATAATCGCCCGAATTAGGTCGCCAGATCGCTCAGGAGAGATGCGAATGCTACGGAAGGTTCAAACTACACTAGTTCAAACGACACTGGGGGTGGCGCTCGGTCTTGCCGTTGCGCAAGCGGGAATGGTCCACGCGCAATGCAACGATGGTTCCTGCGGTGGCACCGCCGTCGGATACTCGCCAGTCAGCGGTGGGTATGTCGACAGTTTCGGCCAATTGGTAGGTCGCGGTACCCAGCCACTCTTCGACAACTACTTCACTCGCGGATACGCCAATCAAGCCGAAGCGGGAATGTACATTTCCCCGATCGGTGTACCTGGCTGGGTGGGACATACGTACAACACGTATCAACCACTTTATCCGCACCAGTTTCTGTACGCCCACACCGATCGGTATCACTCCTACTACGATAACGGCATGGGGCTGAACCGTACGCACGCGAAATACTACTCGCCGCCAGTTCGAACTGCCGGCAAACGAGTCTACAAGATGCTCGAGATCCCTCGCTGATCTCGAAACAGGCAGGGCTGAGTCGGAGACCAGTCGAATTCACTTTGGCAGCCTTGCTCAACCATGGAGTGGTTGGGTGGGTTATTCACTGGCATTTCCCAACAGGACCTCTGTCCATGATTCGTCTTTCTATCGTTGCTGCGATGGCGCTCGCCGCAGTCGTCGCTCAGTCCTCCTCCGCGGATGCTCAATTCGGCTCTCGCTTTGCCGCGGCTCGTACCGTCGAGGTGAGCAGTGGACCGGGTGTCGGTTATCGATCCGCGTGGATTCGCCCCTCCACCTGGGGTGACTCCTGGGCTTATAACCAGTCGATGAACCAGCCATGGCACGGTGAGTATTATTGGTTGCGAACGGGGCAACCAACCGCATTGGTCGTCCCTCCCACCGTCAACATGCAGTCGAATTACTCGTGGGGTGTTTCCCAAAACACAATGACCCCTGTTTACCATCAGTTCAGCGGCAAGGCTGCAAACGGTGGCGGCGGCGGTGTGTTCAAAGCAACTCCTTACTGGCCGAGCCACACCGATCAGTTCGGCGTCTATCCTGTTCGCGGTCCTTGGTAACAATTGCTTCCCTCGCGAAGCATTCGCGAAGAGACGTGCGGTGGCCAGAACCGATTTATCGAGCAGCTGGCATCCTTATTCAGGATGCGAGATCTCATAGCGACAGACCGGTGATGTGGCTTGCACTCCATCACCGGCTTCAAGCTTTGATGCCTTTGGCATGAAGTACATGACAGCTCTTTGAGGCGCTCGGCATAATCGCCATCTGCAGTCAGCGTCAAAACTGGTCGAGGTCGAGCCTTCGTCCAGCCATGGATCGTGGATCGAGGCACACCGATTCGTCTCGCGGTCTCCGTTCTTCCAGATTGAAAGACCAACTCTCGCAGACGATGATCAAACAGGTTCTGTTGGCTGAAGGCCATAAACATCGAAGCCTGGCGTAACACGCCAGGTCAACATACCCATGAAGGCTGGTTTGGCTGTAAGACTTAAAACAAACAGGGACTTGCTCATCGCGAAGATACTTTTCGCAGCAGGCTTACAGCCAAGAAAGGCGTGCGGCATACGGATTCCTAGGGATGCTCCGTAGGCTACGATGTTCATGCCCTTCAGGAAAACAAGAGCCTCGAGGAACTGCAAAAGATCACAGAATCCCTCCAGGATCGCATCCACCGGCGTGGCGGCTGACACTAGTGGACTAAAGAAGTTCGTTACAGACTTGTCCATTGTAGAAACCTCTGTTCAACAGGGTGTTCGACATTAAATACGAGTCCAGTTGTGAACCGAATTTGGAGAAAGGGCTCGAACTCGAGTCGCCCAATTTGGATTTAGAAGATACACGATTGGTTTGAATTTGGTTAGCTAATTGCTGGTCCATCCGTATTTTCAGCGGGTAATGGGATCTCCAGTGGCAAAGCCCCAACCGAAATGCAAGACAAAGAATGATACCAACAGATACTTGACCTGACCTCTTCCCCGACTGTATACAGAGGACGAAAGTACGTCTCGATCTTGTATACCATCGAACAAGCAATTTCGCGAAGTCGCAAAGAAGAGATAGCAATATCATGTCCACCGAGCGACGAGCGAGAGGCTATCGAAACACCGAGACCTTCAAAAAAGCTATCTTGTTCGAATAAGGCGGACTCAAACTCTACTCGGCGTAATATGGGATGGCCCTATTAATGCAAGGTGAAAAATGTGTTTATTTGCTGAGGCCAATCCTAGACAATCCAATTTATCGAGGATTTGCAATGCCGCGGTTACCCTCATTTTTAGGACGAGGACGTCTTTTCGACGACTTTTTCGAGACTCCTGGAACTAGGGAAGACTGGAACTGGAGTCTAACGCCGATAAAGCCTTACTGGGTACCAATCGAAATAGAATCTAATCAGGTAGTGGATTTCAATGACTTTCCATGCCTGAGTCTCTTGGTTCCAGCATTTAGCAAACGTTGCGCAGATTGCTTGCGTGACATACTTGAGCCTTGCGGGGAGTTGCTACCTTTTACTTCCGACGGGAAGGACTACTATGCGTATAATTGTTTGAAAATTGAAATCTACCAGTATTA
>JALOQZ010000261.1 GCA_025459245.1 Pirellula sp. | reverse complement strand
ATTCTGGCTATCGGTCGGAGTGTCGGCCGCATTGGTCATTCTCGGAGCGGTCGGATTTTGGGTTCGAGTTCTCAAGGTCGCAATGAGCGATGAGCATCGAGAAGCGATCGCCAAGAGTGGACTGCTACCTCGCCCGAGTCAGCGGACCAAGAAGATTCCGCCTCCAATGATCCCGTCGTTGGAGCCTTTCACCGACAGCCCTGGTGCAAAGCTAGCGTATCGACTCCCTAGCCCGTCCCAGGACTTGATGGCCTTCATCGCTGTCGGCGTTTTCGCGATGGCTTGGAATGCGATGTTGGCAATCTTTCTTGTTATTGCCATACAAGGCTTCATCGGAGGCAATTCGCCCGTGATGTTGCTGCTGCTGTTGCTGCCGGGGGCGTATATAGGACTTCGCTCTACCCAATTGTTCTTCAAAACGTATGTGCAAGTTCTTGGGATTGGCTCAACCACAGTCGAGATCGAGGACTTACCCTTGGTACCGGGGCGCAGCTATAAAATTCTTTTGGTGCAATACGGTAGGCTTGTCATCAAGAAACTGAGCGTTCGACTGGTTTGTGAAGAGGAAAGCACGTATCATTTCGGAACCGACATTCGCACCGAGCGATCCGTGGTGCGCAATCAAGTCGTATTGGATCAAGGTCGTACGAGAATTGATTGGGGGCGTCCCTTGGAGCTTGAAGGAGTGCTGACCATTCCTGGAGATGCAATGCACTCTTTTCAAAGCCTTCATAACGCTGTTCATTGGAAGATCATTGTCGAAGGAGAGGCAAATCGATGGCCATCGTACTCCCGAAGTTTCCCCGTAGTGGTTTACCCACACGCGTTAGACAGAACGTCGAATCCTCCGTCATGATCCGATTGCTTGGTCTGCAACCAACCTATATGCCCAACGATGTACTTGAGTTTGAGTACACCGTGTCCAACATCGATCGATCGACGATTGCTGCCGTAGAGGTATCGGTGATTTGGTTGACCGAAGGGAAGGGCTCCGAAGACATGGGAGTCCATTTCTTCCAGAGAGTCAGCGGCAATTCGCTGGCTGCCATCGAGTGGTCCAAACCGCAACGATTGAATGTGCCGTTGCCAGAATCGCCACTCTCCTACGAGGGGAAGATCCTAACCATTTCTTGGTGTGTTCGCGTTCGCTTTTACTTGAGCGACGGAACGGAGCTTGTTGCACAAGAACCGTTCTACTTGGGTACGATCACCAAAGCGGTTTAGCCGCGAATCTTCATCTTCGCTTACACCAGAACGGACTCTTCCGCAGGGGTGGTGGATTCCGTCTGAGCGGAAGCGGTTTTCGCGTATCCGAGGGCTCGGATGACTTCCAGGATTTCGCTGCAAGTCGGGAACATTCGACCGCTGGTTCGCTTGTACTGCTCCAGCGCTTTCATGAATTCGACTTCGTCGTTCGAGTAATCGCGTTCGCAAGTGGTCGGGTCGATTTGTCGGCGGCGTTGAACTTTGTTCTTCTTCTTTTCTTCAGCGATGATCGCCTTGAGCTGCTGGTCGTTTGCAGCGCCGTTTCGGCGATCTTTTGAACGACGATCGACAGTGACGATTTGAGAACCAGCCTTTTCTTCGCGTGCCATGACTTGTACCTGATGAGCAAACTAGAGTAAGTGGAGCAATCCGCAAGCTTTTTCAGCCCAGAAGACTTTACCCCACCCCTACAAATTGACGGCGAAACTTGATCGTTTTTCAGGATTGCGAAGACTTTTGGGGCCGAGAGCGTGGGATGGCAACACCTGTAGCGATTGTGGCGATAAACGGGCGTCGCCGCGAGCCAGGGAGCGGATAGTCTCGCAAAGTTGACCTAGCTTGGTCGCCATCTACAATGCCCTGTTACCCAATTGCGTCGGGGAGAGTGTCCTCTCCGGATTTCCTTGGGAAGAACTGCTCTGGCGAATGGAAAATCCGAAATGACTGGCGAATGGTTAGCAGCTTTACCGGTCTATAACGAAGTTGGTTATGTCGATGGAGTTCTCGATGAAGTCGTGAAATACGCGCCGAACGTCTTGGCGGTCAACGATGGCTCTTCGGACGGGACTCGCGAAATCCTCGATAAGCGAACGGATATTCACGTCGTTCACCACGAAAAGAATCTTGGATACGGCGCTGCCCTTCGCACAGCATTTCAATACGCCATCGACGAAGGGTACGAGGTGCTGGTAACGCTGGATTGCGATGGCCAGCATCAGCCAATGCGGATCCCCCGCTTCGTGTCCGCTTGCAAACACGCAGACATTGTTTCGGGCTCTCGCTATTTAAAGCAGTACGATGGCGATAGCGTTCCGCCCGCCCAACGTCTCTTCATCAACAAGCAAATCACTCGCAAGATCAACGATCTGTTCCATTGGAACTTGACCGATACCTTCTGCGGATTCAAAGCGTATCGTGTGAGCGCCCTCAAGCAACTGGACATCACCGTCAATGGATATGCGATGCCTCTGGAGTTGTGGACGCAAGCGGCCATGTTGGGGCTATCGATATTGGAAGTACCCGTACCGCTGATCTACCTGGATGAAACCAGGTCTTTTGGTGGAGCTCTCGATGACGGAGCGGTCCGACTCGCGTACTACAATCAAGTTATCGAAGAGAGTATCCACGCGATGGAGGCGAGGGGATATTCATTGCCGACCCCACCGGTCAACTGTTGCGGCGAGTGTTAGAGCAATCCTACGCCGACAACATGTTCGACTCGGCGCCCGTCCGTTTCGAAGTTCCTCGCGAGGACAATACGAGTCTCATCTGGCCATCCCTTCAAGTGCAAGGGTTGCTGGATGCGTCTCGCGAGCTTCGTAGCCATTATCCCGAGTGGCTCGCCGATCTTGCGCGACTAGCGAGAGAGGAGACGTTCGCATTGCTCGCCTCTCCCTCCGCGATGATCGGAGGTTCCCCATCGCCAAGCTCCGCGGCCGATCGGGTTTGGCTTTTGGGAGGACATCAACCCGAGCTGTTCCACCCTGGGGTTTGGTTCAAGAACTTTCTACTCAATGCCATTGCAACTAGACTCGCCGCGAGCGGCGAATCGGTCCTTCCGCTTCACGTCACGATTGACCATGACTTGGCTAAGCCATCCGCGTTGCGAACGACTTGCTGGGATTCAGGGAGGCTCCAACATCGGATGCGGCCTATTCCGCTTCGTCCAGCCGGAGCAGACGAGTTGCCTTGGGAGCTTACCCAATACGATGCCGCGCGTCGCTCGGATTGGAACGATTGGATTGAGGCCCTCGTGAACGATTGCCATTCCATCGGAGTGCAACCGCTCATTGGGGATCTGCGAGATCGCTGGTTCGCTCTGCTCGAAGAGTCCGCGAATTTGGGCGAAGCGTTCTCGGGCTTCCGTCAAAGTGTCGAGAACGCGTTTGGGATCCGTAACGCCGAGCTGCCGATGAGCCGTCTTTGTGGCACCCGAGCATTTGGTGAATTCTTTCGATGCTTGGCGAGTCCTGGTGCCAATCTTTGGGAGCATTACAACCATGCGCGCGACCTGTACCGTTCTTGGCGACGCATACGCAATCCAGTGCAGCCGGTCCCAGCGTTGCAGCAGAGCGGGTCATGGCTCGAGCTACCGTTTTGGGTTTATCACCGCTCGAGAGCGATTCCTCGCTCAAAGCTTTGGGTGCGATGGCGGGAGGGCAGTTCCGATTTGGCGAGTGAACCCAGCGAGCAGGCTGCCTGGCTGACCAAGGTCAATTTTGAGGGGGATGGTTGGCATCAGAAGTGGTCTGAAATTCGCGAGAGCGGCATCTGCATTCGGCCGCGTGCATTGATGACCACTTTGTATTTGCGATATGTGCTCGCCGATTTGTTTTTGCATGGCATAGGCGGTGGCATTTACGATACGCTCACCGACGAAATCGCTCATCGGGTTTGGGGAATAACGCGGCTCCCCATGATGGTGGCCTCCGCTTCCCTGCACCTGCCGATCCGCGACCCCTCAAGCGATACGATTCCACGATTGGAGGAGGACGAGTTTTCGTCCGCTTGGGAAACCGAGAGCATTGAATCGCGATGGTCCCGTCACCAGAGGGAGCTTCATCGAATGCGTTCGGCCCCCGAATCCTTTCTCGATCCAAACGATGACTCCCAAACCCAGCTTCTCTGGCGCCATCGAGCCATGTTGGAGCGGCACGCGGAAACGGGCAGCCGTTTGGAATGGCACCGCGAGATGGCCGAGTTGCGAACCAAGATCCGCTTGGCCGTCGACCACGAAGTGCAGAAGCTTCGGCTAGTATCAAACGACCTGATGGAGGCGAAGCGGTTGCAGAGGATGCGCCGTTCGAGAGAAGTACCGTTTATACTGTTCCCTCAACTCGACGTGGTGAAGCGGTTGAAATCGCTACTTCCCTTGGCATTCGACTAGGATTCCGAACTTCTTCAAAAACCTGGCACAAAGAGAGCGATCTCTTGTTGTAATGGAATTGGCGCTGCTACACTAAGGGCGTGGGATGTGCTAGGTAACGCACAGGCGGTCCCGCAATTCGTTGACTGCTAAAGTTCCTGGAGATTTGGAATGAAAAAGATTGAGGCCGTTGTTCGACACTTCAAATTGGAAGACGTCAAGAATGCACTAACCGAACAAGGCATCCATGGAATGACCGTCAGTGAAGTGCGAGGCTACGGGCGCCAAAAGGGGCACACAGAAATCTATCGCGGTACCGAGTACGCGGTCGACTTTGTCCCTAAGGTAAAGATTGAGGTTGTCTGCTCAGACGCGAATCTCCAAACCGTGATCGACACGATCGTAAAGACGGCTCAAACCGGGCAAATTGGTGACGGGAAGATTTTCGTTTCGGATCTACAGACTGCGGTTCGAATCCGAACCGGCGAAAACGGCGAAGACGCTCTGTAATTCGCACCTGCGGGATCTTTTCGTAAGACCTTCCTGTCGGCACCTTTCGAGACAATTTTGTTCCAGTTGGCACGACTCAGTCGTGTTTTCAATTGTCCTCTCTCCATCCACAAGTTGTTGCGGCTCGCGCGTTTCTCTCGGAAGCGCGCGGCAAGGCAAAAGGTCTTCATCAGTCGGGCGGCAGTGGATTTCAAGTTTGTTCTGCTTGGACCGACGATGTCGATGAGGCTGTTCGTCGACTGGTCACTGTTGCGCTCGCCGATCTTCCCAACCCACCGGATCCAAGTAAGTTCGCGTTTGTTGCGCTAGCCGGTTACGGTCGCAGGGATCTTGCGCCCTATTCCGATATCGATCTGATGCTCCTCTATCGAGGTAGTGAGGCTGCGATTGCCCCTTTAGCCAGGGCCATTGGGCAGATGATCGTGGACGCCGGCCTGCAACTATCGCTGGCGGTACGAACTCCGGCACAAGCTCGATCGCTGGCATGGATCGATGCCACCGCTCTTACATCGTTTGTGGAGATGCGTCTGGTAGAAGGAAGTCAGACTCTCTTTGACCAGTTTCAGCACTCCATGTTGATCGGTTGCAAATGGCGCAATAGCCGCTTGGCGACCATGATTGAAAACGAGCGATTGGCGGAGCGTAAAAAGTTTGGCGAAACGGTCTATCTCCTCCACCCGAATGTCAAGCGCTCCCGAGGGTGTTTGCGAGACATCCAGATCGTGCGATGGATCGGCTTCGTTTGCTACGGTGAACGCGACCCCGCTCAATTAGCCGATATGGGAATCATTGCCAAAGAAGATTTTGCAACCATCCAAAACGGCTATCAGTATCTGCTCCGCTTGCGCAATCAACTTCACTTCATGGCAGGACGTTCCCTCGATTCCTTGGATCGTCCAAAGCAGATGGAGTTGGCCAAGTGGTATGGCCTCCAAGGCTCCGACGGGGTTCTACCGGTCGAAGAGTTCATGCAGAACTTCTTCGAAATCACCA
>JALOQZ010000260.1 GCA_025459245.1 Pirellula sp. | reverse complement strand
GAGGCTTGTAGGCTTACTCGGTTGGGAGCGTCGGCATCGATAAACTCCAAATCTTGTTCTTCGGCCTCGTCGGAATCGGAGGTCCCGTCCTCCAGGTCCTTCACTTTGATCTTGTACGAGACTCTTTCTCCAAGCTCGAAGAAGTCTCCGTTGGTGGGACGTACGAATTGAATTTCAGGAACGGCATTTCCAACGACGAGAGAGAGCGATGCCTTTCCTTTTGCTCCTTGCGGATCGATCACTTCGAGTTGCAGGTTATAAACTCCGCGTTCGTTCGCGGTCCAATCTAGCTCGGGAGTTGTTCCGATCACCCGTGACTCGGTTTCGGTGGAGATCTTCGCTGCCTGATCGCCATCGGTTGTCGTAGATACTTTCGAGATCAGCCATCGATAGGTCAATGGATCATCGTCTTTGTCCGTCGAGCCTTCACTGGTGAGTTTGACTTGGAGAGGTTCTTTACCCGCTGTTCGGTCGGCACGGATTTGGGCTGTCGGTGTTCGATTGCCTCGGTGGTAGTCGAGACGGACCAGTTTGGCGTCAGGGTTGCGTCCCCAAGTTTCACCATACTCGATGACGTAAAGGACTCCATTGCGGTCGAATTCCATATCGATCGGCCGAGTGAAACGCATGGAAGGCAGAAAGGGTTCGATACGCTTGATGCTGGAATCCTCGTTGAGATGGACCGTTGCGATCCAATTGCGAGACCATTCGTAGATGAAGAGGCAGCGATTGAAGTGTTCAGGAAACTTCGTCGGCGATTCCAGCGTGGCTTGATAGTCGTAGGTCGGACCAGCGCATGCCGTACGGCCACCTGACCCTAACTCGGGGAATTCCTTGGATGGGCCACCGGGGTAATAGATCCAAGCTGGTTGAGCTGCTGGTAACGTTTGCGAGCCTGTGTTGTAGATCGATCGATTGACCGGATGTTGTGGATCGAACCTCTCTCCAGCCGCTTTGGATTGGAAGTCGAATGCAGCGTAGGGTTGATTGTTTGCAATGAAGAGAGGCCAACCGAAGTAACCAGCCTTTTTCGCTTGATTTACCTCGTCATAACCTCGCGGGCCTCGCTCGTTATCTCCGCCTGCGTCAGGACCGACATCTCCCCAATACAAAAAACCGGTCTTGGAATCGATGCTGATCCGCCAAGGATTCCGGCAGCCCATCACATAGATTTCGGGATGCCCCACAGAGCCGTCAGCAGGAAAGAGATTCCCTTCCGGGATTGAATAGCCACCTTCTGGTTTGGGCCGAATTCGAAGAATCTTACCGTTAAAGTTCTTGGTATTGGAAGACGTTCGAAGTGCATTAAATGCGCCACGCGACTCACGTTCATCGATCGGCGCATAACCACCCGAATCACCGAACGGATTGGTGTTATCCCCTGCGCTGATGTACAAGCAGCCATCGGGGCCAAAGGCGAGCGAGCCTGCGTGATGGCAGCACTCTTGCCGTTGTTCTTCGTATTTCAAGAGCAGCACTTCGCTTTGCATGTCCAGTTTGCCGTCGCGAAAAGTGAAGCGACTAACATGCTGACCGCTGAAGGTCGGTGGTGAGTACTGCAGGTAGAGCCAACCGTTCTTGGCAAAATCAGGGTCGAGTGCTAGACCGATGAGGCCATTTTCTTGCTCGGTCGTAACGTTGATCTTACCGATTGTTTCCTGCGTTTGTTTCTTAGGATCGATCCGTTTGATTTCGCCGGCCAGTTCGATCAGAAACAAGCTGCCGTCAGGGGCAATGGCCAGCTCCATCGGTTGGTTTAGGTTTCCAATGACTTCCGTCTTTTCAAATCGTTTAGGGTCATAGGCCTCCGCACCGATCGAGATGTTGGAGGACGCGACGGAGGTGAGGAGTAGCGGAGCAAGAAACAAGAGTGTTCGGATTCGAGTTCGGCGCATGAAAATTGCCTTTTGCAAAGTGCAGGTGGGGACAGGAGGGAAGGAGGGAACGAAGAATCGGGTAACTCATCGTTTAATTTTTGGCCGGGGCGTTCATCGTACTCGAGCGCGAGAAGGCGTCCAGTCACCGGTTATGGGGTGCGAGTAAGTCGTGCTACTTAAGTCCGCGATGGGAGGGATTCTGCCAAAACAGCCAGGGCCAAGAGGGTTACAAGTGTTTGGTATCTATGGTAACGAGGAAGAATTGGACTAAACTGGAGAGCCCTCACTCCATCCCCACCCCGGCCCGAAGTTCACTGAAATTCGAAGGACTCCATGTCGAGTACGACTCCCCCCGCCGTTGCTTCCCTGTCCGATGACGATGTTCATTTCATCGATCGACTGCGAGACTCCTTCCGTCGATTCTCAACCGAGCTTGGCAAGGTAATTGTTGGCCAAAAGGAGACCATCGAGCAGTTGGCGATTTGCATGTTTGCGCGACGTCATGCTTTGCTTATGGGGGTACCCGGTCTGGCGAAAACGCTCTTGGTTGGCAAGGTGGCGGAGACGATGTCTCTCGGATTCAATCGGATTCAGTTCACTCCTGATTTGATGCCGATGGATATCACAGGAACCGATATTCTGCAGGAATCAAACGAAGGGCGCAGGGCATTCCAATTTATAAAAGGCCCTATCTTTGCGAACATCATCCTCGCGGATGAGATCAACCGCGCTCCCCCAAAGACACAAGCTGCATTGCTTGAGGCGATGCAGGAGCAGCGAGTTACAGTCTTGGGAAAGACTTTTGAGCTCGACTCACCGTTCATGGTTTTGGCGACGCAGAATCCGGTGGAGCAGGAGGGAACTTACCCGCTTCCCGAAGCCCAGTTGGATCGTTTCATGTTCTTGATCGAACTGGATTATCCGAATGAAGAGGAAGAGATTCAGATTGCGAGAACCACGACCGGCGACGATGCTTCGACATTAAGTCCCGTCATGACCGGCGAAGAGATCATCGGATTTCAAAAGTTGGTCCGTCGAGTCCCGGTACCAGATCATATCTACGAGTATGCCGCGAAGCTGGTCCGTAAAACGCGTCCGCAAGGAGAGACTGCTCCTGCTTGGATGAAGCCCTACGTGAGTTGGGGGGCGGGGCCGCGAGCGGTTCAGAATTTAATTCTCGGAGCGAAGAGTCGCGCGGCGCTTCAAGGAAGCTACATGGTGAGGCTCGAAGACCTTCAGGCGATCGCGAAACCTGTTTTGGTGCATCGCATCATCACTACATTTGCAGCGCAAGCCGAAGGGATCTCAGCAAAGCAAATAGTGCAGCGATTGATTGATGAAATGGAGTAGAGGATGATCGCATGCTCCCTGTAACGCGTTCATTCCTTGACCCGCAAGTTCTTTCGCGACTCTCGGCTTTACCGCTCCTCGCCCGGTTTGCCATGCAAGGCAACATATCGGGACGACATGCTTCACCGCATCGTGGCTCCAGCGTCGAGTTCGCTGAGTATCGCAAATATGTACCTGGCGACGATCTGAGGCGTTTGGACTGGAGGGCATACGGAAGAACCGACCGCTATTATGTGAAAGAGTTTGAGGCCGATACAAACCTCCGCTGTTGTTTGGTCGTCGATACCAGCGGTTCTATGGAGTTTGCCTCCAAGGGGAATCCAACGAAGCTGTTCTTTGCGAAGTGTTTGGCTGGGACGCTCGCTTATCTGGCGACGCAGCAGGGGGACGCAGTGGGGCTTGCCTGTGCGTCCGAGAAGCTGCATCAAAACATACCACCAAGACGTTCACCGGCTCATTTGAAAGTCGTGTTAGATCAACTAGAGCAAAGCAAAGGTGCCGGCGAAACACGACTACCGGCTGTACTCCATGAGCTAGCTGAGACATTTCGACAGCGCGCGTTAGTGGTCGTCGTATCCGATCTGTTTGTCGACACTGCGGAACTAAAATCGGCGCTTGAGCATTTGCGATTTCGAAAACATGACGTCGTCGTGTTTCATCTACTCGATCCACAAGAAATCGCATTTGATTTTCAAAGGCCTGTTCGGTTTTTAGATATGGAGGGTGGGTTACCTCTTTTCACCGATCCCACTGAATTGGCAGATCGTTATCACAGAGCGCTCCAAGACTATCTCGAAGGGATTCGAACAATTTCGATGGAGACGGGAGTGGATTATCATCGCGCGGTAACAAACGAGTCTTATGAGCAAACCCTCACCCGATGCTTGTTGGGGCGAACCGCTAGCCGGGGTGTGCGATGAACTTTCTCCAGCCTTGGCTGCTTCTGGCGTTGCCTCTATTGGCAATTCCTATCGTTATTCATCTGATTCATCTCCGACGTTATCAGTCGATACCTTGGGCAGCCATGCAGTTCCTGCTAACCGCGACCAAAATGTCGAGCGGTTACAGTCGGCTGCGGCAGTGGCTGGTGCTGGCGCTCCGAGCGCTCGCTTTGGCGGCTCTCGTCTTCTTTATGGCCCGACCCTTGGCCAGCGGTGTGTCGAGTTGGCTGGCATCCGATGTTTCGCAACTGCAAATACTAGTGTTAGATCGTTCTCCTAGCATGCAGCAAACTGTCGGGGAGCAAGGAACGACAAAGCTGCAAGCTGTGCTCGACAATTACATCAAATGGAACACGACTGTCGGAACAGGAGCGACGGTTGTCTTTACATCCGCCTTCGACGAACCGCTTGAATTCGCTAGTGCCCAGCAGCTCTTGGGAGACCCAAGGCTTCAAGGGAACTCGTTGACATCTGACCTGCCTGCGTTGGTGGAAAACGCAACTCGCTACATCGAGCAAAAAGGAGCAGCACGGGCGACCATCTGGATCGCGACCGATCGGATGGAAAGCGACTGGAAGAGCCAATCCGGAGAGTGGGGTACGATACGGTCTGCTGTCAAAGATGGCAGTGCCGATATTCGCTTTCAAGTTCTACTCGCTGATTCTGCAATGCAAAATCGATCGATTCAGCTAGAGGAAGCGAAGCTTGTGCCGACCGACAAAGGAAGCGAGCTTTCGCTGAGCTGCCGGGTGCTCTTTTCCCCTCAATCGGGGGCTGGCAGTTCGGATACAAAGCAAACCGTCCCTTTAGAGATTCGCATCGGCGAAGCCAACACACTCGTCAACGTAGAGGTTGTTTCCGGCTTGGGTGAGCTCAAAGGTTTTCGAGTTCCGGTGGAGCAAGCTTCCGGGAAAGCTGCAGGTTGGGGATCGATTCAGCTCCCTCCCGATTCCAATCTCGCTGATAACATCGCCTACTTTGCTTTCGAGCCACCTGTCCCTCGCAAAACACTCATCGTCAGTGAAGACGCTACAAGATTGGAAGCGATTTCCCTCGCTGCTAACATCTCTCCTGATGGATCGGTGCAGCACTCTGTTCAGATCATCGAGCCATCGCAATTGTCGTCGGTCCTTTGGGAGGACGTTGTCTTTGTGGTTTGGCATGGCCCTCTTCCGCCAGGTGAAGACTCCGCGCTGATAAAGGGTTTTGTCGAGCGCGGCGGCCAAGTTCTCTTCTTGCCACCGGAGTATCCGACCGAACAATCGTTCATGGGACTCCGTTGGTCTGCTTGGGTACAAGCGGAATCGGCAAGCACTGAGGAAGTGGGGCAACGGTTGGGGCCTTGGCGAAATGACACAGTGCTCTTAGGCAATACGCAAAACGGGAGTGCCGTACCTCTCGGTGATATCTTGGTCACTCGGTATTGCACGATGGAAACGTCAGGATTGGAACTAGCAAGTCTTCCGAAGGAAATCCCTTGGCTGGTTCGCTTGGAGCCTGCGTCCGAAGCCGCGATAGGCACAGCCTACGCAATGGCTTCAACGTCTCAGTTAAGCGATTTGGTGCAGCGCATGATCCATGAAGGAAGCGAGAGGCTTGGGCGAAGATCTAATCGTGATGTAGAGGGAACAGCGAAATCCTGGAGCGGGACGACAGAGTTGGTTCTGGGGAATGAACAAGCTTTATCCAACCGTCGATTCGAGCATGCTGGCGTTTATCGAGAGGAATCTCGTACGTTTGCTCAAAACAGGAAGCGAGACGAAGACACAACCATTAAAATCTCCGACCAAGACCTGGAGCGGACATTCGAAGGACTTGTCTGGTTTCGAGTCGATGCGTCGATACAAGACTCGGGAGTGGTTCAAGAAGTGTGGCGGTGGTTTGCATGGTGCATGCTGATTGCCTTGTTGGCCGAATCAGTTCTCTCTCTCCCATCCAAGCGAAACCAAACTATTCGTCGCACCTAAGTATTTGGCTAGTCAATTGGAGAGTACCATGGGTTTGCTGAACAGAAGGCAGGCGGTTTTGGCCGCATTAGGGAGCGGTGTTTACGGTGGATTGACCATCCAACCGGTCTTAGGACGCGCGATAGCGTCGCAAGTGACCGAGGGAGTGGAGATCACTGGAAAACAGATTGCCGAGGCTTGCTGGATTGCAGATGTTCAGTGGACGGGGGAGCAATGCGAGGAGGTCGCTAAGAGTATCAATCGCAAGCTTGCTGGATGGAAAGAGTACCGAAAATCGCTCCCGAGCGAAGATGTTCCCATGCCTCTCGCGTACCGACCCTCCTTCTTCTTGCCACCTGACGAAAATGGAAATCTGTTTCCATTTCAGCGACCATCCCAGCCGGAAGCTTCGGTGCAGCAGTTTGCTAATGCAGATAGCGGTCTCAAGTGGAGCAATCGAATCGAAGACGTACTTGAGTGGCCGATTCGACATTTGGCGCATGGATTGCGGCAGAAATGGTATACCAGTGAAGAGCTGACGGATTTCTATTTTCAGCGATTGAAGCGGGCAGACGAGCAACTGCTATGTGTCGTTCAAATGAACGACGCTGCCATGAAATCAGCCAAAGAGCGAGACGCGGAGCTGTCGCAGGGAAAGGACCGAGGGATTCTGCACGGGATTCCTTGGGGGGCGAAAGACATCATCGCGGTTAGTGGATTGCCTTGCAGTTGGGGTGTGGGGCGATATCGAGACCGCGAGTGGCCTGAAACGGCAACCGTAGCTAAGAGGCTTTTCGATGCAGGTGCTGTGCTTTTAGCCAAGCTCTCTGTTGGCACTTTAGCTTGGGGGGATATATGGCATGGAGGTAAGACCCGCAATCCATGGAATCCCGAGCAAGGCAGTTCAGGTTCCTCTGCAGGTAGCGCATCGGCTGTTGCTGCTCGTCTTTGTCCATTCGCGATTGGAACGGAAACGTTGGGCAGCATCGTATCCCCAACTCGAGTTTGCGGCACATCTGGTTTGCGTCCAACCTTTGGACGAGTTAGTCGAGCAGGATGCATGACCTTGTCATGGACTATGGATAAAGTGGGGCCTATCGCAAACCGGGTCGAGGATTGCCAAGTCGTATTCTCCGCAATTCTAGGGCCCGATGGTTTGGATCCGACCGTTGTCGAGCTTCCATTTACGTCAAAGCAAGAGATCGAAGTCGAAGAGCTGCGTATTGGGGTAGTAAATCGGCTTAGCGCGTCAGAACGACGTATCCGTCAATGGTTTGAGGCACGGGGCGCGGAGATTGTTGAGCTCGATTTTCCCGCGGCTCCTATTCGAATCATGTCTGAGGCCCTCAGTACGGAAGCAGCTTCGGTGCATGAGTCCCTATTCCGAGACGCGACGGAGGATAGTGAACTTGGTAAATGGGGACCCTCGTTCCGTGAAGCGCAGTGGGTCCGCGCGGTCGATTATCTTCATGGAATGAGATCGAGAGTCGCGTTAATTCGCGAGACGGAGATCGAGCTGCGGAAAGTTGATTTGTTGATTGGAGATGGCGATCTTTCTCGAATGAATCTGACCGGGCATCCAACATTGGTGGTCAGTTATGGCGAAGAGGAGAACGAGCGCAAGCCGCGAACAGTGGCGTTAACAGGGCGCATGTTCTCGGAGGGAATGCTCTTAGCGGTCGGCAATGCGATTCAGAGGAGCGAGCCTTTCGTCGAATTCGGAAAATAATTTTCAATAGTTATTTGCCTTCGCACCAAATCAGACCTAGGTTTCTAATTGTCCGCTCGGCAATGAGCACGACAAACCTTCGAGCGGGATCCACTGCTCGGTTGATCAGGCGTCGATCCGTTCTTTGGGGCTTTGAACATCGACGTCCGGTCGCTGGCAGCCGCGGTAGGCATTTTGCAACCGTGCCTACCTTTTCCCGTTCCTTGATCGCAGAGGCCGCTCGTTTCGATGAGCGGCCTCTGCTGTTTTCATACCTACGTTGTAGCCCAATCGAAATGGGTTTGGTTAAACTTGAAACCCACTCTTCGGTTCCACTCACTCTAGAAATCGGCTCGGTCCGAAAGCGAAGTGCCAAGATCTATTTGGTGTGGTTTATTTGCATCGCACTTTTAGCGTAGGTAAGGTTTAAGATCTTTCGATGAAAGAAACGGGATACTTGCTTCAAGCCGCGTTGATTTGCGCATGGTGGGTTGGACTAACCACTAGCCAAGTCTTTTTTGATGCATTTCAGTTTGACCAGATACCGCCGGTCGCATTCTGGTCGTTCTTTCTACCCGATATTGCGTTAATCGCTTCGTTGTCTGTTGTCAGGGCTTACTACAAAAGCAGTGGACTTGAGAAGGTGATCTTCGGTGCGTTTGCTTACGCGACTCTCTACTGCGTCCAGGCGACAGCACTTACTGGAAGCGGTTTTCTTTCATCCTTCTTAATGCTTGCTGGGCTCGCATTCAACGCGTTACTTTGTTTTGACCAATACTTGTTCCGTTCCTCATCTTCAAGCCGCGGTTTGAACATCGCCAAGACGCTTATCCAAATTGTTTGTATTTGGACGATCACGCTCGTTGTCATTCCGTATGTTATCCTCGATGCTTTCCATGCCCCGAGCATCCCATCCTTTGGGATTTGGGTTGTGATCGGGATGATTCTCTTTCTCTGTTTTAGCTGCCTCGGACTTGCTAGCGCCTACTTCATGCTGCGAGATGGCGATGGAACACCTTTACCGCTTGATCAAACCAACAAGTTAGTCGTTTCCGGTCCGTATCGTTATGTACGAAACCCGATGGCGATTGCTGGTATCGGGCAAGGCATTGCTATCGCTTGCGCCTATCAATCTCTGCCGGTCCTCGTATATGCCATCCTGGGCGGTGTAGCTTGGCAGTGGATTATCAGGCCACTTGAAGAACGGGATTTGGCAAATCGGTTTGGGGAGTCCTATTTGGAGTACTGCCGCCAAGTTCGATGCTGGCTACCTTCCTTTAGATGACGCTTGCACAGGGGGAAGCAGATTGGGGGAATGCAATTGATCCCCTTTCGACGTTCCTCGGCTCACGGGATTTTCATCGCTCGCGACCTAGGATTGGCCGGCGGCTTTGTGGGGTTCGAAGGTGGTGCGAGCTGCATGTTCCGCTTGCTTGATGGCTTGAACGGCGGACTCGTAGAGTGCTCGCTGAGCTCGAAACTTAGCTTGATTCCCTTCGACTTCGATACGCTCATACCGACCATCGGCTCCGAGCTTCCACGAGTTTTGGTTGTCGCGGAAATAGGTGTCGAGAATTTCCATCAACCGATGTTTCGACACCGTGTCTTCGACAGGAACCAACAGTTCGACTCGACGGTCGAATGAACGAGGCATCCAATCGGCGCTGCTGATAAAGACGGCGTCGTCTCCGCCGTGGTAGAAATACAAAACGCGAGCATGCTCTAAGAATCGGTCGACGATACTCACGACTGAGATGTTCTCGCTCAAGCCGGGAACGCCTGGTCGCAAGCAGCAAACGCCTCGAACATTGAGTCTGATGACGACGCCGGCTTGGCTGGCCTCGTAAAGCGCTTCGATGATCTCTGGGTCGACGAGCGAGTTCATCTTGCCCGCGATATAGGCTTTATGCCCGTTCTTCTTGTTTTGTGTTTCCACTTGTATGAGCGACAGCAGCTTCTTTCGAAGCCCTAGCGGTGCTGAATCAAGTTTGTCGTAGGGTTGGGGTTGGCTGTAGCCGGTGATCGCATTGATAAACGAGCTTGCATCTCGGCCCAGCGACTCGTTGCAGGTGAAGTAACTCACGTCGCTGTAGATGCGCGATGTGACTTCGTTGTAATTGCCTGTTCCAAAATGAACATAGCGCACAATCCCAGAAGCCTCTCGTCGCACGACGATACAGACCTTTGCATGCGTTTTCAGGCCTCGAACTCCATAGACGACTTGCACACCGGACTTTTCCAATTCGCGGGCCCATTCGATGTTTCTCTGCTCGTCAAAACGGGCCTTGAGCTCCACGATGGCGGTGACGTACTTGCCACGCTCCGCGGCTGCCTTGAGTGCTGCGACGATGGGACTCTTTCGGCTGGTTCGATAGAGCACTTGTTTGATCGCCAAGACATCCGGGTCTTTGGCGGCCTCTTCGATGAAGCGAACGACGGGTTCGAAGCTTTCGTAGGGATGGCAAAGCAGAATGTCTCTTTCTGCGATGGTTTCAAACATGCTCTTGGCGGGATCGATAATCGGGGATCGTTGCGGCAACCAAGCGGTGTCTTTGAGTGCCGGGAACCCTTCGATATCCGCCACATACATCATGCTCGAAAGGTCCAGTGGCCCAGGGATACGGAAAACGTCCTGTGCTTTGAGCCGCAGTCTCGCCGTGAGGAACTCCACCGTCGGATCGGATGCCTTGGACTCGATCTCGATGCGAACGAATCCAGCCGATCTCCTGGAGTGGAGAACTTCTTCCATCCCGTGCATCAAATCGGAAGCGCTGTCTTCTCGTACTGAGACATCTGCATTGCGAGTAACACGAAACGCAACGCACTCCTCCACTCTCTTGCCGGGGTAGTATTCCTCGATGAAGTGAGATGCGACATCTTCGAGCAGTGCGAAAGAATAGCCTTTGTCACTGGGCAGCGTGATGAAGCGAGAGAGGGCCTTGCCTAAGGGCACGATCGCAAAGCGATGCGGTTTCTCGGAGTCGCCGCTAGCCATACGAACACACAGGTGCATCCCCAGGTTACTAAGAATCGGAAATGGGCCATCCGGGTCGATATCCATCGGGGAGATCACCGGGTAGACCTCTTCTCGAAAGAATCTCACCAAGGTTTCTCGGTGTCGAGCCGAGGCTTTCGACGCGAGAACTCGTTCGAGTCCTTCTGCGGTGAGGGTAGGCTCGATCTGGGTCAAGAAGCAGTTGTATTGATCTCTAATGATCGCGTGGACTCGTTCATCGATCTGAGCAAGCTGCTGCGCGACTGTCAATCCGCTTGGGTCGCTAGCTTGCACTCCTTGTGCTTGTTGCAGTTGCAGTCCTCCGACTCGCACCATGAAAAACTCATCCATGTTGCTTGCGGTGATGGCAAGAAACTTCAACCTCTCAAGAACAGGCACTTTGGGGTAGAGTGCTTGTTCCAGTACTCGCTGATTGAATTCTAGCCAGCTCAGCTCTCGGTTGATGAAGTGAGATTTGTTAGGTTTCATAGAGGGGACTGGTGGCTGCTCTTGCAGCTTTGTTTGGGGCAACCGTTTCCTTTCAATGCGCAAAAACCCGAGGGAGTAAACCTCGGGTTTCTACATGTGATTTTTGCCGAACCGCCAAGCAAAGGAATCCGATTAACGCTTCGAGAACTGAACGCCTCGTCGAGCACCGCGGAGACCGTATTTCTTTCGTTCCTTCATACGAGAATCGCGAGTGAGGAACCCGTCGTCTCGGAGAGGGGTGAAGTTCTCTTCGCTGAGACCGACCAAAGCACGAGCTAGACCCATGCGGATCGCGCCAGCTTGGCTGATAACGCCACCGCCGGAGACTCGAGCCACCACGTCGACTTTGTCGCGGTGGGCAACGTGATCCAAGGTCTCGATGACCAAGCGTCGTTCGCCGTCATTTGGAAAGTACTCTTCGAAAGGACGGTCGTTGACCGTGATCTTTCCTGTCCCTGGACGAATTCGTACACGGGCAACCGCCGTCTTTCGTCGACCTGTACCGAGGCAATCCCCGCTCACTTTATCTTTTTTTGCGGTTAACATCCGTATGTCTTTCGGAATCGCTTGTTGTTGTTATCGAGATCTGGGTTCGGCCCCAGGCGTCGCGCTGGATCCGAGGATCGTTGACTAATCTATCGAGCCCTTGTGCTAGCTCTTCTTGCCGAAGGGTGCTGGGATTGGCTCTTGCGCTTGGTGTGGGTGCTCTGGTCCAGCGTAGACTTTGAGCTTAGCCAGCATGTGGCGTCCCAAGTTGTTCTTAGGAAGCATCCGCTTGACCGCAAACTTTACCAAGTCAGTTGGCTTTCGCTCCAAGCGCTCGGCGTAACTTTCCATCTTTTGACGGTTATATCCGTTGTACCAGGCGTAGTGTCGCACGTTGAGTTTGTTGCCCGACATGACGACTTTCTCAGCGTTGATCACGACGACGTACTCGCCGGTGTCCACGTGAGGGGTGTATTCTGGACGATGCTTGCCCATCAAAACGGTGGCAATTTCGCTTGCCAGACGTCCGAGAACGCAGTCGGTCGCATCGACGATGTACCACTTTTGCTCAACGGAATGAGGCTTTGCGACGTAGGTTTTAGGTTGTGCTACCATTTCAAAACTCTGAGGGAAAACGGCCCCTGAACCTTGCGGTCCATCACTAATCCCCTCGAAACGCTAAAAATGCCGGGAATTAAGGTGCGAGAGTATATCGGCCGATCCGATGGATCACAAGTGCTTTTGATGCTCGAATTATCCGGTATTTCGCAGGCTACTGCCATCAGGGTGCCGAACTTAGATCTGCTGGTTAGGTGTACCGGAGTTCAGATTTCGCAGGTATAACGATCACGCGAGATTTTATCAAGTTTGCCGATTTTGCCCTCTTTGCGGTTTTCGGGCTTAGCGAGGAGACCAGGTTGGCAAGCGTTTTGAGGTTCAGAGGGGTCAACACGTGTTGGATTTGAAAGGGCTCTTTGCCCCGCACCCGTTACCGACGGGGAACATCATGGAAGCGCTCCGCTATTGGGCTAATGTTGCGCCCAACAAAGTTGCCTTTTATTATACGGACGGCGAGACCGACAGCGATCAGTCGTTGACCTATGCCGAGCTGGACCATGCGGCTCGAGCCGTAGCGGTACGGATACTAGAGAACCATAAACCGGGGGAGCGAGGACTGCTCCTTTACCCACCGACCATGGAATTCGTGATCGGCTTCTTTGGGTGTCTTTACGCTGGGTGCGTAGCCGTTCCTGCCTATCCGCCAAGGCGGAGCCGGAAAGGTGCACGCATCCAAGGGATCGCGCAGGATTGCCGGGCTCAATTTGCTTTGACCACCAACGATACGGTAGCGCAAATCCTCAAGGATGAGGGAATGAAGGCAGAGACGGAATCGATGCGGCTCATCGGGACCGACTCGGTGGACCGCTCGATGGCGATTCAGTACCACGAGATGCCGGTGAACCCAGAGTCGCTTGCGGTTCTGCAGTACACCTCAGGGTCGACGGGGCAACCCAAAGGGGTCATGCTTACGCACGATAATCTGCTGAAAAACTGCGAGATGATTGCGCAGTTGTTTCAAAACAATCATGAGAAACGGGGGGTGAGCTGGCTCCCCATGTATCACGATATGGGATTGGTGGGCGGTGTCCTCTCGCCTGTCTATATGTCCGCAACGATGACCTTGATGAGCCCGATGTCGTTCATGCAGCGACCGATCCGGTGGCTCAAAACGATCAGCAAGTACAAAGCCACCACAAGCGGAGGACCCAACTTCGCCTATCAACTTTGCATCGACAAGGTCACCGAGGAGGAGCTGTCGGAGCTTGACCTGTCCAGTTGGGAAGTTGCTTTTAATGGGGCGGAACCTGTCCGCGCATCGACGCTCGAAATGTTTACCCAAAAATTTTCCAAGTGCGGATTTTCGAACCGATCCCATTTTCCGTGCTATGGCATGGCGGAAACCACGTTGATTGTGACCGGCGGTCCGTTCCAGCATCCTCCGGTGATTCGGACGTTCGACAGTCGAAAGTTGGATGCGAGAATCGTCACTCCTGTTGCGCCTGACTCTCCCGAGGCACGCGGCATGGTGGGGTGCGGGCGAGCGACTGACAATGAGAAGGTCCTCATTGTCGACTCTGAAACCAAGAAGTCGCTCGGAGACGAACTAATCGGTGAGATCTGGGTCCAAAGCCCGAGTGTGGGCCGAGGCTACTGGGAAAAAGAGGAGCTTACCAAGGAGTCGTTTCAAGCGATGACGGCCGATGGCCAAGGCCCCTTTCTGCGAACCGGAGACCTTGGATTCTGGAGCCAGAATCAGCTTTATGTCGCAGGGCGCGTCAAGGATTTGATCATCGTCCGCGGTGTGAACCGTTATCCGCAAGACATCGAAGAGACCGTTGAGCAGTGCCACGAATCGATTTCGTCGTCTGCTGCAGCCGCCTTCGCCGACGATTCAGGACCTCGCGAACGTCTGATAATTGCCGTGGAAGTTCAGCGCTCGCTCGAGGCGGATTGGGGACCGGTCGTGCAAGCGATTCGCCGAGCTGTTACCCAGGTGCATGAGTTGCCGCCCGATGGGGTGGTTTTGGTTCGTCATGGATCGTTGCCTAGGACATCCTCAGGGAAGATCCAGCGGCATGCTTGCCTTCGGGGCTTCCGCGAAAACAGCTTCCGTGTCATCCATCAATGGTTGTCATGGGAAGAGGAGTTGCCAGGGCAGGCGCCGATGATTGCGGCAGCCACCGTCGATGACTTGAAGTCTGGTTTTCAACGCAACACTGGAACAAAGAAGACGCACAGTTTGGGGTTGGAAAGGCCAATAGGCTTTGGTCTGCAAGGGATTCTGGCCTCCATGAGGGACTAGTTAGGGCTTCCCAATGTTAAGCCTTCCAATTGCAGTATGGAAGCTCCTACACATCTTCAAGAAGTGTAGTGTAGCTAGTAGCATATTATTAACGGGGGTAGGGGGCATGGCCACCAATACATGCAGGTAAGGAGTGACATATCCTACGGTTAGCAAGCCTGAGTTTCATTACAGGGTCAGGGGTTCGAATCAATCCCAAGT
>JALOQZ010000259.1 GCA_025459245.1 Pirellula sp. | reverse complement strand
ATCAGCGTAGTGGATCTTGTTAAAGATCCCTGTTGAGCGGGCAGCGGATCTTCATAAAGCTCCCGCTCCCCGCTTTTGCAAAACCAACCGTGCCACAAACGCGAAGAGCCTATCCGAAAGCCATGGCAAACCATGGTTCAAGGATAGGCTCTTAAGCTGGTTCAAGGATAGGCTCTTAAGCTAAAAAGTTGTCAGCGGACTAGCCGCCCAGATGCCCTAACACTTGCAGGATGCCGTTCAAGTGAGCCATACGGGGGCCGTATCGGTCGAGGAAGTCATTGAATGCGTATTCGCTTTCGGCGAGATTTTCCTTTTGATCTTCGACTTCGTCCGCCAAGGTCTGCAAGAAATCGATCTGCACTTGCGACAAGGACTCCAGGGCGTTCTTGCACGACCTAACCAGCTTGGGATGCGAATTTCGCCACTGATTCAACTCGGTCTGGCGTTGCTGGTTCGCTTGATTGCTAGCTTGCAAGACCTGTTTGTTGATTTGCAGAAGCTGCTCTAGCAAAACATTTTGCCGGTTCTGCATTTCGATCAGCTGGCGGGTCAGTCCGATCAAGGCCGAGCCGACGTCGCTCCCTTTTGGCGTTGGCGGGGCGGCGGCGGGTGCGTTCGCTGCATCGGCCGCGGTCACATCAATGCTGAAAACAGGAGCAAAAGGGGTCGGTTCATTCGCCATTGTTCAACTCAATCGTCTGGAGAGTTCTTTAGCCAATCCTCCCAAAAGGGGAGGAATTTCTGCTGATCCGAGCCTCTAGTATAGCTATCGTCCAATGGATTCGTCGAGCATTTAGTCAATCGATTCGTGAGTTTGACGATTGGGGGGGATGTAAAGGTTAATCCAATTGTTCCGTGAAATTGGTTCGAACTGGATATGCCACCGAGGGGAGGTCGAAGGAACCAATCTACGACCCAACGGCTCGTTGTCTCCTCGATGAAACTCCTACGAATTCGCATGGAAGCATCCAAAAACAACGGAATGGCGCTCGGATTCCTCACCGTCCGAAAACATCCTGTGCATGGTTACTTCGGTGGCTTGCTGGTCTTAAACCATCTCGCCAGGCCGCTGGAATTCCATTGTACGCTCCCAGTGTTGACGACCCGAGCTCAGCAAATCCTTTACGGGGCCACCTTGGACGAATTCGTCTGCGGCGAACAAATCGGGCGTGCCTTGGTCCTCAAAGCGAAAAGCGCACCGTCGGTTGTGTTTACCGATACACCCGCATCCCTTTCACTTCGTCACATCCATCCCATTCCGATCGCAGCCATCGATGGTAGCTGGCACCGCGGATCCTCGACTTTCTCCCAACCCCATCTCGACCGATCTGATTTGCAAGTGAGCGAAGTCGGTGCGCACAAGCTGATGGTGTTGCCCGAATACCGAAAAGATCTAAACGTGTTTGAAGACCTCTTCCAATCCAACCCGCCCAACATCGATTTGATTGAGCCCTTTGGTCGGATCGAAGATGCACTCAAAGAAGCACATCCTGCGACCAAGGCCGCTTAATCGATGGAGACCATCACGAAATGAACGTGTCTTCTCTATCCATCGGTTCCTTAACAGATCGCCCAGGACAAAACGAAGTACCGACAAATTCTGTCCCAGCTTTCCACTCGGTTGACTTGAATGCGGCATGGTCCTTTTACGGGGAACTCCCGACTCTTTCAGTAGAATCTTTCGATTTTCCATCGGAAGTGGATGTCTCGTTTTCATGCGAGTTCGAAGACTTGCATCAATGGAAGCCCATTCAAGCTCTTCCGATTCAGATCAGTCAAAGCCTGCCCAAAACGATCGGCTTTGCGTTTCCCGAAATGCCGAATTGGAACAAGCCCGATCCTAAAGTCGAATCGGCACAAGAGAAGACGAACGCTGTAGCTACCAAACCGAAGGATGGCGAATCTCACGAGAGTGCATCGCCGCCTCGCATTACGCGAATGCGTCCCCCCGGTGATTTGGTACGACTGGAAGACCGACTCTATTACGTTCTGCAGCCCCCCCTCGAGACGATCGTCCAATCGGCAAAGCTCACATTCCCGTTCCAGCCATTTCCGTATCAAATGGAAGGAATTGCCTTTCTCTTTCCAAGGGCTGCCGCAATTCTGGCGGACGAAATGGGGTTGGGAAAGACGATGCAGGCGATCACAACCATTCGCATGCTGCTCCTCTCGAATGAATTGAGCAACGTCCTTTTGATTTGCCCTAAACCCTTGGTGACAAACTGGGTCCGCGAATTTCGGCAATGGGCCCCCGAGATTCCAGTGGCCGTGATTGAAGGGGACTCGCACAAACGACATTGGATATGGAACAATCCCCAAGCGCCGGTGAAGATTGCCAACTACGAGTTGATGATGCGAGATCGTGAATTGATCGACGACGGTTCGCTTCAATTCGACCTTGTCGTGCTCGATGAAGCGCAACGGATCAAGAATCGAAATAGCACAACGAGTGAGATTGTTCGCTCGATACCACGCTCTCGATCTTGGGCATTGACCGGAACACCGATCGAAAACTCCGTCGAGGATTTGGTAAGCATCTTCGAGTTTCTTTCGCCAGGATACCTAAACGACGACATGCACCTTAAGTCGATGGGGAAAGCGACGCGCGACTATGTGCTTCGACGCACCAAAGACAAAGTGCTCACCGATATGCCTCCAAAGCTCTTTCGCGCTGCCGATTTGGATTTAACGGCGGAGCAACGGGCCAGCTACAAGAGCGCCGAAGAAGAGGGAATCATTCAGTTGAATGAGATGGGGGATTCGTTGACCATTCAACACGTTTTCGAATTGGTACTCCGACTCAAGCAGATATGCAATTTCGACCCCGCGACCGGAGCATCTGCCAAGCTTGAACGGTTGGAAGCAGATTTGGAGGAAGTTGCGGCCAGCGGGCAAAAGGCCATCATCTTCAGTCAGTGGGTCGAAACCCTCGATGTCCTTACTGAGAAATTAGCCAAATACAATCCGCTCCAATACCATGGTCGCATCGCTTCTCACAAACGAGATGGGGTGATCGATCAATTTAAAAACGACCCCAGCTGCAAAGTGATCTTGATGAGTTATGGAGCAGGGGCAGTTGGATTGAACCTACAGTTCTGCCACTATGTCTTTCTCTTTGACCGTTGGTGGAATCCGGCGGTCGAGGATCAAGCGATCAACCGTGCGCATCGGCTTGGGGTGAAGCAGCCAGTGACTGTGACACGCATGATGTCGGTGGATACGATCGAACAACGCATCCATGACGTACTCGAAGAAAAGCGGCAGCTCTTTCAATCCCTTTTCGCCGAGACGGGAACACCAGGCAATCTCGGCTTGAGTCAGAAAGAGATATTCGGCCTGTTTGGCTTAACGCTACCCAAGCTTCAAACCAAAGCTGCGTAGATCCTATCCGAGAACCAGAAGAAACCGCGGCCATCGCTATAGCGGGTCGCGGTTTTCGGATCGGCTCTTCATCGGACTGCTATTGCCCGATCAATCGTCCAGGAGTTCCTCCCACAGCCAACTTCGCTTGCACCGTGAAATCCACCAAGGAGATCAGCCAAATGGTCCCATCCCCGGGGTTGGAAATGCAAGCCATGCGGCTTTGCGGTAGAAAACATACTTCATGGTGTCCCGAGTGGCCTTCAATTTTGCTGGGCCCCAAGTCGATGGACTGAACGACTTTGGCATCATCCAGCTTCTTGTCTCCATTGGGATCGAGATCGACAACAGCCACCGATTCTTGAGCTTCGCTTTGACGGCGATCTCGGACGACAAATGCGTATTCCTTGCCGTTGCGTGTGATCGTCGTCTTGGGGGTTGTTAGTGCTAAGCCTTCTTCAGCCGGAATAGTAAGCGTCTTCAAACTCAACCGGGAGTCCTTCGCATTGATCATCCCCATGCGGGCTTCAGCGCCGCTACCAAACGTAAACAGAACGTATTCGCGATGGTTGACAAAGGCGCCAGTTCGATTGGGGCGATCGGATTTCGCGTCCTTGCCCAACGATACGTATTCCAATGAATCATTGGACGGTGGAGCTTGGAGTTTGGCATCGACCACCGTTGCCACAATGCCGTCGGATGGTGCGAAGAAGACGCGGTTAGCATTCGCGGTTGCTCCGTGAAGACCACCGGTTGGCAATCGAAATGAATAGCCCTTTTGTTTGGCGAATTCTCCGACTCCCACAACGTCGACTCGTCCCACGTTTTCTCCGTCGCGATCTGCCCAAGTTGCATAAACGATCTCGCGACTCGGGGCAGCCAAGGTGATGTGGTTGCCTCCGCCTGAGTAGAACCTTGCCGCGTCGGACCTGTTGCTGCGTACAGCTTGCGGATCGACAATCGTGAATCCATTTAGCGAGTCGTTGGCAATAACGAATTGTTGGTTGTACTGATAGACGTGCGCAGGATTCCCTTGCTCCTTGTCGAGTCGCTGGGCAACGATCGCCGGTGCATCGTCATAATGCCAGTGGAAATGATCGCCGTGCTCCTCCTTGGTGACTCCAGATGTGAACGCAACCCATCCGCTTTGTATCGCCCCCTTATCCGTGTCATGAATCCCAACCAGCAGCACATCGTCGATCGATTCCATCTGAACCAAGCTCTGTTGGTCCAAGTCCAATTTGGGGAATCCCTCCAACGATTGCGGGGCAAGTCGCCATTCGTCACCGGTGCGTGTTAAGTTTCCCCATTTGACTGTATTCGCTCCTGTGTCTTGCCAGAAGAGACGAGCTACCGTTCTCTCTTTCGGGCTTGCTGCGGCGGACGATTGGGCTGCTTTTGTTTCTTGGCCAAAGCAAACATCCACTTGGATCAAACTGGTCCACACCCCGATGCCGAACAAACAAAATCCAATTCTTCGTTTCATCATTTATTCCTTCGCTTTTAAGGTTTTCGGAGCGGGCAATTACTGATCTTGCAATACGACGACTTCGCCGCCGTTTGCCGAATAGCTGTTGCGATAGGCTAGTTCGTCGACGTTGTTCGAAACGAATCGAACGGATCCGTCCAGATAACCAAGCTGTGCACCGCCGGTGTGCATGCTGCGAGCGGCATAGAATCCACGGCCGTGCATACCAATGTCCGGGATACGATGATTCGGAGTAAGGTAACCGTTGATAGTGGTCGCAAAAGGAACACCGCGAATCCAACTTTCACCCCGATTGCCTCGATAACTATTAGTGACGCTCGGGAAAATAGCCGTTAGGTCTGGGTTGCTAATCAAGCTACCTGAGATAAATCCGGGACCAGAAGGATTGCTGGACGTACCTGGCCAGTTTGCAATCACCCGCATCGGCATCCGAGTTGGCGGAACCGTGAGCGACGTCTTATCCCCCAGAATGGTCTCCGCGATCAGGACCGTATTGGAGGTTCCGTCGGAGCATTTGCTGAGGCGAGCAAACGAACGCTCCCAAATCATGCCGTCGGTTTCGAATCGGTCGTCGTAGCTTGTTCCACGCCCACTACCGATGCTGTACATGTAGCTGAGACCTGCGCATCGGCCGGCCGACCCATCCGACATCACCACAGGGAACATGGGATCTTCCCCATCGCTGGGGCACAACATGATCGGCAATCGAGCGCTGACGATTCCTGAAAGCGCGATGTCGAATCGGGCTGCAAACGCTGGCCCGACGAGAAGGGGCCGGCTGTAATCGATAAGATCGTGCAAAGCGGTTTGCTCCATATAGGGGAGCACTCTCGCTTGGGCGGAGTAAGTGCTCGATCCCATCAACCCAGGCAGGCGACGAAAAGCCGACTCGTAGTTGAGGGTAGCAAGCCCGAGCTGGCGGATATTATTGGAGCAAGACATCCGGCGAGCGGCCTCTCTCGCAGCTTGTACGGCCGGCAGGAGCAAGCCGACCAAGATGCCGATAATTGCGATCACAACCAGCAATTCAACGAGCGTAAATCCCTTCGAAACAGCGCGTATTCGGACCATCATCACGTTCCTATTGAGAAAAAGGGGAAACCGCAGCACAAGCCACATCGGTAATCCAGACGCAAAGCCTACCGAACTGCCAAAGCATCGGTGGCGCAATTGCATAT
>JALOQZ010000258.1 GCA_025459245.1 Pirellula sp. | reverse complement strand
CCAACTCCGGGATTCATGGATGGATTTTTCAACAATCCGTTGAATCTCATCCTGTTGATGTTTGTTGCGTTGTACGTCTTTCTGTTGTTGGTTCCAAAACCAGGACGGAAAGAGCAGAAAGCATTGCAGGAACGTCTGGCCAATTTGAAGAAAAACGATCGCGTGGTTTTGAGCTCAGGCATCCACGGGGTCGTAGCGAACATCAATGCTGAGGCTGGGACGGTTACTGTGAGAGTTGACGAAAGCACCAACACACGACTTACAGTTGACCGTGCCTCCATCCGAAGCGTCGAAGCGTAGCGACTGAGACGAGCTTACCCTACAAGTCGATTCCATTTGGCACGGACCTTTCAATGCTTGATCAACTGTTCACCTTAGCTCAATCGTCGGCCCCTACCCTGGGGGATGGAACCGCGAGCGTCTCCGACTGGAAGTCGGGAGCGTTTAATCTGATCCTCTTTGTCTTGGCACTTGGTATCCCTTTTCTAGTGGGCCGAACACTAGCCAAAGTGCTGCGAATGCCGACGCATACCGGGAGCTTTACCGCCATCAGCTTCGTGACCTTCATCACGGCGCTGGTGCTGGCCATGCCATCGTTCATCGAGACCGCACCGAAACTTCTATTCGGGCCAGATATCGTCGGTGGAACGAACTTGATCTACGAAGTCGATCGGACTGCCGAAGATAAGACTGCGTTGAACAGGGTAAAGGCCCAAGACTTCCGAACACCGCTGATGAATCGACTGAACCCATCGGGTACCCTCGAAATCAACATCCGGGCTAACGGTGATGACAAAATCGAAATCACGATTCCCGCTGTGGATGATTCTCAGATCGCAGAAATCGAGCGATTGATCACCGAAGCGGGGATTCTTCAGTTTCGAATCGTCGCCAACCAGAATGATCACAAGGATATTATTGATAAAGCGGTTGCACAGGCGGACTCCGAAGATCAAAACGTGCGGGTCAGCCGTGAAGTCAAGCTGGTCAACAAAACGACCAACGAAGAAGAAGTGGCAGGCCTGTGGCGTCGCTTGGGCGCCCAAAAAGATGACGCGGGAGTGCGTCAGTTCGATGGATACCAGTATGGTGACATTGTCCGAAATAGCTTGACCGGCCGGATTGTGAATCCACCACCGAGCCAGCGACCGGGCGACCTGTCCGCTTGGCTTGAGTCCCAAAAGATCGATAGCATCGACATCCTGCTAGCGCTTCAACGCGCGGGCAAGCCGTACCAAATCGTCGACGGTGTGGATTTGGAACGAGCCACTAAGACATTTGGACAACGAGGTGGATACGAAGTTGCTTTCACCATGTCGACCGGTGGTGCGAGCAAGATGCTGAAGCTAACCGGTGCGAATTTGCCCGATGCGAGCCGCGACTTCAAGCGTCGAATGGCGATCTTGCTCGACGGCAATGTTCTCTCCGCTCCAAACCTGAATGATACGATTAGCACCAACGGGGTTATCCAAGGTAACTTTTCCGAGACCGACGTTCAGCGACTGGTCGATATTCTCAACGCTGGTGCGTTGCCCGGTGTGCTTTCGCGTCAGCCTGTCAGTAAAAACGTGATCGGTGCCAGCATGGGGCAGGTTGCGATTGCCAAGGGGGGGTACTCCAGCGCGATCGCTTTGGCCACGACGATTTTGTTGGTGGTCGTGTACTATCGATTTAGCGGATTGATCGCAACACTCGCTCTGCTTCTCAACTTGGCGATGATCTTGGCGGTGATGATTCTCATCCGGCAACCGCTCACCTTGGCCGGCTTAGCTGGTTTGGTTTTGTCGGTCGGTATGAGCGTCGACGCGAACGTTCTTGTGTTCGAGCGGATCCGCGAAGAACGCGATCGTAAAGCGACCCCAAGGCTCGCGATTCGAAATGGGTTCGATCGCGCTTGGACAACGATTTTCGACTCGAACTTGACCACGTTGATCACGGCTTTGGTCCTTTACTGGGTCGGAACCGAGCAGATCAAGGGCTTTGCGGTCACGTTGATCATCGGTCTGGCGATCAGTTTGTTCACCGCTGTTTACTTCACGCACAAGCTGTTCGAAGTTTGCGAACGGACTGGATTCCTTTGGCTGGGAATGGCCGACTACGTGAACTCGGCAAAGCGATCTATTTTCGGTGCGGGCGATGTCGACTTCATGAAGCAAAGGTATGTTGCTTACGGGGTCTCCGGAGCCTTGATCGTCATCGGTCTTGTTGCGACTTTCCTCCGCGGCACTCAGATCTTGGATATCGATTTCAACGGTGGGACATCGATCGTCTTTTCTCTTGATAAGGGTGTCGATGCAGACGACGTTCGAAGTGTTGTGAACAAGACCTTTGATGTGGATTCGAACGGTCTTCCAATCCAAAGCACATTGATCAATGTAGCTATGGACGGTGTTCCGAAGGACTCGGTTTACAAGCTGGATGTGTCCCTCAAGGATCAACAAGAAGTAGCCGACCGATTGCTCAAAGGCTTCTCCGAAGGGGGCCCCGCTCGGCTGGTAACTTACGATGTCGACGTGAACGTCGGAAACGCGCAGTCGTCGATTGGCTCTGTCCGGGAAGGAAAGTTGGTCGCATTCCAAGATCCTGCTGCACCTGCTCCATCGACCCCGGCGCCAGCAGCCGACACGACTCCTGTAGCTCAGGAAGCAGCCGCGGCGACGCCTACGGCCGTTCGCAGCAAGCTTTCGCTCCTGTTCCATACGAGTTCAGAAGGCGGCGAAGCCAAGATCAATGCAAACCAGCTTCGCGAAGCTTTGATTCGTGCCGCGCAGGCGGTCAACACGACGCTTGTGGAGCCGCAGATCGAGCTGTTGGCAAACGGAGTCGATAGCTGGACTCCCGAATCTTCATTGCCTGCGAAGGATTGGACCGTCTACTTACCGTTTGACGCCGCCACCACTCAGTCGATCGGGGAAAAACTGCGAGAGCAAATTCGTGAGCAACCCGTTTGGCAATCGATCAGTAAGATCGAAGGAAGCGTCGCGACCGAAATGCAGCAACGAGCTTGGGCTGGATTGTTCCTGAGTCTTGTATTCATCGCTGCGTACATCTGGTTCCGATTCCAAAAGCTCGCCTATGGTATCGCAGCTGTCATCGCATTGATTCACGACGTGCTCATCACTTTGTGTTTCGTAGCGATCAGCCACTGGCTCTTCAAACCGCTTGGGTTCTTGTTGATCGAGGACTTCAAGATTTCGCTGACGATCGTAGCCGCATTCTTGACGATCATTGGATATTCGCTCAACGACACGATCGTCGTGTTTGACCGAATTCGAGAAGTGAAGGGTAAGAGTCCACGATTGACCAAGCAGATGATCAATCAGAGCGTGACCCAAACCTTGAGCCGAACCTTGCTGACATCGTCGACAACCATCGTTGCGATCTTGCTGATGTACATCTTCGGCGGTGAAGGGATCCATGGTTTCGCATATTGCTTGCTCGTCGGTATCTTGGTTGGTACCTACAGCTCGATTTTTATCGCAGCGCCGATTCTGCTTTACTTTGTTGAACGCGAGCAGAATGCCAAGGCCAAGGGGCCAGGCAAAGCAGCCGCGTAGGTTGCTTAGTACTCGCTGAGCAGTCGGATCTTCGACAATTTCTAAACCTACAAAACCCATCGAAGCGAAAGCCTCGATGGGTTTTTTGTTTTCTCCGTGAACGGAACGGGCGCAAGCCCTCCGGTAACAAGTTCAGTCACCCCCCACCGCGTGGTCGTCATGCGATGCAAGCCCTCCGATCATGTTCGACTCTTCTTGAGCACCAGCCCCCGTCGCCCCATTAGCGAGGCCCATTCATTTTTCACAACAACCATAGCAAAAAACATCCAGAAGCATGTTGAAACTGAGTCTCAGTTAAGATATGCTTTCCGGCATCGAGTTGGTTTTAAGCCTAATCGGGAGCGGACAAACGATGGGAGCGGTTGTTGGTGAAATCATGACAGACCCGGTGGAGCCCTTTATTTCCAGCCCCAGCGTCTCGGCTGAGGCAGATTCTACGCTCGATTCAGAGCGGGCCGAAAAGGGGGCTGCCCGATGTCCACAGCACCGTCCGGGGACCGTTTTGAATCCCATTTCCTTCGACACCCTTACGGAAAAGGCTGAGGAACTCTGGATCGAGTTGGAAGGCCAGCTCTACCGGCTTCGAAAAACCAAACAGGGGAAGCTAATCCTCACGAAATGAGGTTCGACATTTGAGCTGCGTTGGTTACTATGCGATCTCCTAGGCGGTTTACCTTCGTAACTCCAACATCCAACCAACGACGATGCCGCTGTTTGAAATCGAAACCGACTCCCACATCTTCATTACCTGGGCCGAGGATGAAGCCGCTGCGCGAGATACCCTCGCGGATGCTTATCCGCACGATCAAGTCCTGCGGATGACCAAACGGCCGCGAAACTCTTGGGTTATTTCGAAATCGGTTTTGGGTGTGCCCGGCCGCAGAGTTGACATCTGCTCGATCGCCCGCGACTGCTTGTCCAAATCGTCCGGCGATAAGCTTCATGCGATCCGGCTTTACATGGCCGAAACGGGTTCGGATCTGGAAAAGGCTCGACGCATAATCGAGTCCAATATGGTGATGGGCTGGTAGATCGAATTCGATCTTTTAGTGCAGCAAAAGGAAAGGATTGGGTGGCGAGCGTGAGTCGCGACAAAAGCGTGCGGGCGTTTGAACGAGCAAGGCAATTGATTCCTGGCGGTGTGAACTCCCCAGCAAGAGCCTTCGGTGCTGTCGGCGGGGTCCCTTTGTTCATCGATCGCGCGGCAGCTCAACACCTCTACGATATCGACGGCAATCGCTATATCGACTACATCGGTTCTTGGGGGCCGATGATTCTTGGGCATGCCCATCCCGAAGTCATCGCAGCTATCAATGAAGCTGCTTCGCGTGGCACTTCCTTTGGTGCACCCACCGAACGCGAATCCCATCTAGCCGAACTCATCCTAGCAGCCATGCCGAGCATGGAACGAGTCCGATTGGTTAGCAGCGGTACCGAAGCGACCATGAGCGCGATTCGAGTCGCTCGCGGTGCAACCGGTCGTTCAAAGATTATTAAGTTCGCTGGCTGTTACCATGGGCACGTCGATTCGCTCCTCGTCTCGGCAGGCTCCGCTGCAGCGACCTTGGGCGTTCCCGACTCTCCTGGGGTTACGGCTGGAACTTCCCAAGACACCATTGTGTTGAATTACAACGATGTAGAGGCATTGCAAGCCGTCTTCGCTAACCATCCCAAGACGATTGCCGCTGTTATCTTGGAGCCGGTTGTCGGCAACATGGGAACTGTCGTACCCACCCCTGGGTTCTTGAGGGCTTTGCGAGAGTTGACCAAGGCTGATGGGGCCGTTCTCATCTTCGACGAAGTGATGACAGGCTTCCGAGTCGCGTTCGGCGGGGCACAATCCCTCTTCGGCATCGATCCAGACATGACGACCCTTGGCAAGATCGTTGGTGGAGGGATGCCACTCGCTGCCTACGGTGGGAAAGCATCGATCATGGATAACGTGATGCCCGCCGGAAAGGTTTATCAAGCAGGAACCTTGGCCGGTAATCCATTAGCTACCGCGGCCGGCGCGAAGACGCTCGAATTGCTTCGCGACAATCCACCCTATCCGTATTTGGAGAAGATCTGTTCCATATTAGGGGATGGATTGCTGTCAGCAGCAAAGGCGAATGGGATTCCCGCTCAGATGCAGCGAATCGGGAGCATGATGACATTGTTCTTTAACGATTCCCCTGTCGTTGATTGGCCAAGTGCTGATCGTTCGGATCGCAAGCGATTTGCTCGTTACTTCTGGAGTTTGATCGATCAAGGCATCTATATGCCTTGCAGTCAGTTCGAAGCGCTCTTTGTCAGCGCGACCCATACCATGAGCGATATCGAGCAAAC
>JALOQZ010000257.1 GCA_025459245.1 Pirellula sp. | reverse complement strand
ATCCACTACCTGAAAACCCCCGCCAAATTTCGCGGGAGCGAAATGTGACAATACATAGTCTAACAGTCGCCCTCGACCGTTTAGCAGTGCCTTGAGCGTTCCAGCAGATCGACGCTCAATGGTGTTCGTTGATGGAAAGGTCTTCTAGCGTACAGGATCTTTAACAAGATCCACTACCTTCAACCCCGCACAATTTCGCGGAGCGAAACACGGCCAATCACGGTCTAACGGTCGTCCTCGACCGTTTAGAAGTGCCTTGAGCGTTCCAGCAGATCGACGTTCAATGGTATTCGTTGATGGAAAGGTCTGTTAGCGTGCAGGATCTTTAACAAGATCCACTACCTTCAACCCCGCACAATTTCGCGGAGCGAAACACGGCCAATCACGGTCTAACAGTCGCCCTCGACCGTTTAGCAGTGCCTTGAGCGTTCCAGCAGATCGACGTTCAATGGTATTCGTTGATGGAAAGGTCTTCTAGCGTACAGGATCTTTAACAAGATCCACTACCTCATACCTCAAGCCTAACGCCTGCTCAAGTGAGATGCGACTTCTACAAAAAAGAACCAGGCCACGGCGTTCAGTAACGCAGTGGCCTGGCTTAGGACTAATACCGCTCGCTGCACACGGCTTCGGGGCACAAGACCCTTCGAATGCAATGTCAACGAGTGGGGTGGAGGCTGCCTGTCACTAGCAGCCCGCCGGCAGACTAGGACGCCTCACCCCCATGGCCAGTACAGAATGATGTCACCAGTCACCTCCTTTCTCAAGCAGCCAGGCTTGCAGAACCACAAAGCCGAGAACCGGGCTCTACAAGCACAGAAACATGCAGCCGCGACGCGTTTCGCAGCACTAACCCCATTTTATTTCAACCGCCCCCCAGAAATCAAGAATGGGATTCGCTATGATTTGCAAAAGCTTGCTATGAGCCTTGCACGGCACCTCTCCCCATCGTGCTGGCCCTAAAGTCCATGGTGGACTTGGTCCGGTTCTATTGTCTCCTCGATTTAGACCCACGGGGTCTTGGATTGTTTTGCAACGGATATGGGAATTCGAGTTGCCCTGCATCACGAAACGGTTTACGAGTACGATCGCGAAGTTCAATTAGGCCCCCAAATTGTTCGCCTTCGACCTGCTCCTCACTGTCGGACACCTGTGCTGAGCTACTCGATGAAGGTCATTCCCGAGGGGCATTTCTGCAACTGGCAACAGGATCCGCAAGGGAACTACATCGCCCGTTTGGTTTTCCCAAAGAGGACGCAAACCTTCTCGATCGCGGTCGACCTGGTCGCTGACATGACTTCGATCAACCCCTTCGATTTCTTTCTCGAAGGCTACGCGGAAGTCTTTCCATTCACCTACGAGCCATGGCTTCTAAAGGAACTAGCTCCGTTCTTGATCCAGCTCGATTCCGAAGCCGAGTTGAAAGGGATCGATCAATGGCTGGCGAATGTCCAAGTTTCCAAAGTCAAAACCATCGACTTGATCACCGAGATTAATCGTCGTTTGCAAGAAGAAATTCGCTATGAAATTCGGATGGAGCCGGGGGTCCAAAGCCCATTGCAAACGCTGCAACTCAAATCGGGTTCGTGTCGCGACTCCGCTTGG
This sequence comes from Pirellula sp., assembly GCA_025459245.1. GTDB lineage: Bacteria > Planctomycetota > Planctomycetia > Pirellulales > Pirellulaceae > JBKCUI01. The sequence goes on along the minus strand of JALOQZ010000257.1, from coordinate 5,636 downwards.
CTCTTAGTTCATCTCTTTCGAAGGCTGGGGCTCGCCGCCCGATTCGCTTCCGGTTACTTGATCCAACTAGCTACCGATGTGAAATCGCTCGACGGACCGTCTGGCCCCGACACGGACTTCACCGACCTGCATGCTTGGGCGGAAGTCTATCTGCCGGGCGCTGGCTGGATCGGTTTGGATCCCACGAGTGGATTGCTTTGCGGCGAAGGTCACTTGCCCGTGGCTTGCACCCCAGACCCTTTCACCGCCGCCCCGGTGACCGGAATGGTCGAGCCAGCGGAGTGCAAGTTTCAATTCGACATGTCGGTCCAGCGTTTGGTCGAGGACCCGCGAACCACCAAACCTTATACCCAAAGCCAATGGGAACGGATTCATCAACTTGGGCTCCGCGTCGATGAACAGCTAAAACAAGACGATGTCCGATTGACGTTTGGGGGAGAGCCGACGTTCGTCTCGATGGATGATATGGATGGCCCTGAATGGAATTCCGATGCCGTCGGGCCAACAAAAAGAGTTCTCTCGGGACAGTTGATCAAAAGGTTGCGGGATGTTTTTGCACCAGGTGCTTTTTTGCATTATGGGCAAGGAAAATGGTATCCCGGAGAGTCGCTTCCTCGCTGGGCGCTGACGTGCATATGGCGGCTCGATGGTCAGCCTATTTGGCAAAACGCAGAGTGGATCGCTGACGAATCCCGTAATTACGGGCATACGTTTAAACATGCGAGGCTATTCTCCGAGTGCTTGGCCGAGCTGCTCGGTGTCGATCCGAAATGGTTGATGCCAGCCTACGAAGACGTCTACTACTATCTTTGGAGAGAGCAGCGATTACCGATCAATATCAAGCCTTGGGATACCCGGCTCGAGGATGAAGAAGAACGCAGCCGCCTGACAAGGGTCTTCACTCGCGGGCTTAACAAACCGGTCGGAGTCGTCTTTCCAATTAGACGGCAGTGGTGGCAAGGGAAAGGAAAGTGGGCGAGTGGACCTTGGCCGGTCCGACCTGAAAAGCTCTTCCTCCTGCCTGGGGATTCCGCAGTCGGACTGCGATTGCCTTTAGACACGCTTCCCTACGCACCCGCTTCGGGGATGCACGGTGTTATTCCAGCGGACCCGTTCTCTCAGCGACCACCACTCCCCGCCCCAGTGCCTGTCGTATCGCAAGTCAAACAGGATCGGCACGAGCTGGAACATCGCCCCAATCGCATGGGTTGGGGATCGGTTATGCCGATGGAGATGGATGAAGACCACTGGTGGTCTGAACAGCAAGCGGCACGGCGTGAACAAGACCCTGCACCGGAGCAAGTCGTCCGGACGGCGATTTGCATCGAGCCACGCGACGGGAGATTGTATGTCTTTATGCCACCGACGGAGACGTTGGAGGACTATCTCGATCTTTTGTGGGCTATCGAACAAGTCGCGATTGATTTGCGAATTCCGGTCGTCATCGAAGGGTATTTGCCACCGCGCGACCATCGTGTGCAGATGATCAAAGTAACTCCGGACCCGGGGGTGATCGAAGTGAACATTCATCCTGCAAGCAGTTGGCAGGAATTGGTTCACAACACGACGACCCTTTACGAAGAAGCGAGGCAATGTCGTTTGGCGACGGAGAAGTTTGATTTAGATGGCAAGCATACAGGAACCGGGGGCGGAAATCACATCGTTATGGGGGGCCCGACTCCTTGGGATAGTCCGTTCCTCCGAGCTCCGCACGTCCTCCGTTCGTTGATCGCTTTCTGGATCAACCATCCTTCGTTGAGCTATTTGTTCAGCAATCGCTTCATCGGTCCGACAAGCCAAGCGCCGCGAGCGGACGAGGGTAGACACGATGCGATTTATGAATTGCAAACCGCTTTGGAGCTGATACCGAAGCGTGGAGAGGATTGTCCGCCATGGTTGGTGGATCGAATACTTCGCAACTTGCTCATCGATTTAACCGGCAACACGCATAGGGCGGAAATTTGCATCGATAAGCTTTATTCGCCTGACAGTTCTACAGGGCGGCTTGGGTTGGTCGAGCTTCGAGGGTTTGAGATGCCGCCGCATGCTCAGATGAGTTTGGCGACTCAGTTGTTGGTTCGGTGCCTCGTCGCGACATTCTGGCGACAAGAATACCGAGAGCCGTTGATCCGCTGGGATAATGATTTGCACGATCGATACATGTTGCCCCATTACCTTTGGAAGGACTTTCAATCGGTCCTTTTCTATCTGCAGAATGCGGGATGGGATTGGGAAGAAACTTGGTTTGCTTCGCATTATGAGTTTCGTTTTCCACCGATTGGCTCGGTGGAATACGATAAAGTCAACATTCACTTGCGGACCGCCATCGAGCCTTGGTACGTCATGGGGGAAGAGCCGGCGGGAGGCGGCACGGTTCGGTTTGTCGATTCCAGCGTCGAGCGACTTGAGGTCAAGGCGATGGGATTGGATCCGGCTCGGCATCGATTGCTGTGCAATGGGTTGCAATTGCCGGTTCAGCCAACAGGTTCGCCGAGCGAATTTGTCTGCGGAGTCCGGTATCGTGCTTGGCAGCCCCCCAGCTGTCTTCATCCCACCGTCGCGGTCCATACTCCGTTGGTCTTCGAACTGTGGGATGTCTCGGCGGGCCGATCGCTGGGCGGATGTACCTATCACGTAGGGCATCCGGGTGGTCGGAATTATGCGACCTTTCCTGTGAACGCCTTGGAAGCCGAAGCGCGTCGGACGGCGAGATTTGTGAAAGTGGGCCAAAGCACGGGACCATTGCACCCGAGGATGCCCCGGCCGAATCCGGAGTTCCCGTCCACTTTGGATTTACGGCGTGAACGGTTCTAGGGTGCCGTGTTGTCGGATCAAGAAAGTCGGGTAGATTGAACGGCTTTCAACATCCACCAGCGCGGAGTCGGTCTTGGACATTCGAATCACAGAAAACGCGAAAGAGTTAGGACAAGTTGCGGGATCGCTGGCTGCGGAGATTCTTCGCGATACCTTGAAGAAACAACCGCGGGCTAGGCTCATCGTCGCCACGGGGGCGAGTCAGTTCGAAACATTAGCGACGTTGACCAGTGAAGCAGGTATCGACTGGAATCGAGTCGATGGCTTTCATTTGGATGAATACATTGGACTCAGCGCGGACCATCCAGCCAGTTTCTGCGGCTATCTGCGAGATCGCTTCGTTCAGAAGGTACCGATCGCATCGTTTCATTACTTGGATGGATTGGGCGAGCCCGATCAAGTGATCGCGAATGCTTGCGATGCACTGCGGGCGGCCCCTATCGATCTCGCGTTGATAGGAATCGGTGAGAACGGACACTTGGCATTCAATGATCCGCCGGCAGACTTTGAAACCAAAGCGGAGTATCACATCGTCACACTCGATGAAGCTTGCCGGCAACAGCAAGTTGGCGAGGGATGGTTTGCGACTTTGGCGGATGTCCCAACGCGCGCATTCAGCATGACGATTTCCGCAATCTTGGCCGCTAAGGCAATTGTTTGTAGCGTGCCGGATGAACGCAAAGCGATTGCGGTGCGAAATGCGATCGAAGGCCCTTTAACTCCGAGTGTGCCTGCATCGATTCTTCGAAAACATCCAGCTCTGACGCTTGTGCTGGACAAACCGAGTGCGTGCAAGCTCTCTAGTAAGCACTAACTTTTCGAAAATCATCGACAGGGGGCGTTACAGGTGTCATTGCTAGCCCTCATCGGAAAGTGAAGGTTGGAAATCATCGTGCCATGGTTGGTTGTCGATACCTGAGCGTGTCGGAAGGATACCGTGTGTCCTGTTCAACTGAGTTGCCGACAACGCACTTGTTTTAACCCAATCCCGTTGCACCGGATGCAACCAATACGAAGAAAAGGAGTCTCCAATGCTGGTACTCTCGCGACATCGAGATGAAAGCATCATGATCGGCGACGACGTTGTCGTCACCATCGTGGACATTCGTGGGGATAAAGTGCGGCTTGGTATCGAAGCCCCAAACGATATTCCTGTACATCGACAGGAAGTCTACGAGGCGATCAAACGTGAAAATCGCAAAGCGAGTCACATCCAGCCAGCCGAACTCCGCGGCTTGAAGGATGATCGTTCCTAGTACGGTTGGAGGGTGTTTTGGGCCGGGATTAGCAAGCCGTCGGCCCTTGCCACCCTCAAGCCATCGTTCCCATAGCTACACGGACGGCAAAGTTTCCCTAACCGGAGGATTTGAAGCCGTGGAGTAGATACGCGAGAGGCCTCGCGTAGGCTGCCGACTGGGTGTTCCGTCTACGCGAGGCCTCTTCATTTCTCCATTCTGGAGTAGTGGATTCTTGTTAAAGATCCCGCGAATGGTCGCATTTCGCTCTGCGAAATCTGCGCCCGGCTACATTGGCTGAAAGCCATAAACAACGTAGCCTGGCGTGGTGGGCGCAGACCCATCCACTCTCGCTCCCTTCGCCCCGCTACTGGGAGAGCAGTCTGTCCCATCCACTCTCGCTCCCCTCGCCCCGCTTCGGCATTGGTCTCTACACAAATATTCCAGGGGGAGCAAAGGATTTCACGAGTTGTCGGAGATCTTCGAAGATCTTCGAGTGAAGTTTCGCTCTCAAGCAGGCTCAGCATGGCCATCATGCTATACCATCCTGCCAGCATGGCCGTTGGCGTCGACTTCACACCATGCTTGGTTTGCCGCCCGCTAAGCCTCATTAGCTTTTGGCGAAGTAACTCCGCTTCTTCGCTTTTGTCTCTCTGCAGCTGCCAAACGTAGACGCAAGCCATGGACGCAATCAGGAGTCGGCATAAGATTGCTTTCCCCGTTGTTTGTTGCCAATACTCAAGCTCGTGTCCCGAGCTCTTGAGAAGCTTAAAGAAACTTTCAATCCGCCATCGGAAGTAATACCATTTGTCCATTCGGCCAAGATATAGTCATCTGAATCGACAAGTCTCACGAAGACGGCTCTCAACGGAATGGGGGCGCCAACGGTCTCAATTTGCTTACCGTTAATCCGAGTCCTGTGGCGTCCTTTCAAGGTGACTTCGACTTCGGCAACTTCCCGTCTGACTTTCTTTCCATGATAGAGTGCCCGGCCCGCGGACTGAAACAAGACATCCTGATCAAGCTTTTCGTTGATTTCGCTTAGTAAAACCGATTCTCCCTGATGCTCGATACGACGGTCGTCGCATCGCACCAAGTATAAATGTTGCTGAGGGGCCCAGTCTCGGAAATACGACCTAGATCGAGTTGAGCGATTTCGTCCATCGTGGGCAGAATTTGATTGAGATGGTGTGCCGAACGCTTGGGCGGGTTTGTTCCTGTGCTCAAAAGCCGATTTTTCGTCCGCAAGTGCATGGAAACAGGAGCTAGAACGATCCCTCCAACGGCTTCCACAGCCCTCCAACGGCTTCCACAGCAATGCTTGCAGTAAGGTCATAACCGATGTCGTGCTTATGAGTTACTTGCAGGAGATCCTTCTTCGACTTGTGGTTCTTGAAGTCTATTTTGCACCAGTCGTGCATAATAAGGACAAACGGGGACTCGCTCTTGCCGCAAGCCTCTCGAGCGGCTTGCTGGAGCGGCTCAACCAGGGTTGATGGTTTCACGCTCTCGTTGTTGAGAAACCGGTACATTGCCTGAGCTTGAGAGGCTGCTTTCGTCGAGTCAATTCCCATTTTCATTCCGTGA
>JALOQZ010000256.1 GCA_025459245.1 Pirellula sp. | reverse complement strand
ACAGATGACCCCCGAGGAAATCGAGAAGATGGTTGCAAACGACCAGGAAGTCGAAGACGAAGAAAGCAAAGGAGCGATGGCTAAACAACGCTCCAAAAAGTCCAAGTAACACGTGATAACCTAAATCGCATCCCTTCCCACCGCTGGTGGGGAGGGATGCTTTCATTTTTCATTCATTTTTAGCTCGCCAATGAACCACTCGTACCCTCGAACCTTGATAATTCTTGTTGTCACATCCCTGGCTGGTTGCATGCCATCGTCGGTCGAGCAACCTGTCCAAAAGGCAAATGCGACCACGAATATACCCGCGAAACAATTCCCAACTATTTGACTAGGAGTAAGTACCCGGTCGGCACGAAAGTCGTCCGCGTGAACAAGCTAATTAATGACAAAGGGACCGTTACCGTCACGACGACCCATAAGCTTCAAGAAATCGACCAAACGGTCGCCAAAGTGGAAAGCCAAATCACCGTAGAACGGCCAACCGATTTGACCGTGAACCCACCTCAAATTTTAGATTACCTCGCCAAGCAATCTGTTTTGGAGTCCACAACGGACGAACAAGTAGCTGCACCTCTCAAAGAGGCAAAGCTTCTCCGAACGGAAAATATCGCAGTCCTTGGCAAGGAGTACCATGCCAAGGTGTATACCTGGAAGACCGCATTGGAATCGGGGCCAGCAGATGTACTCGGATGGTACAGCGACGAGTTCCCCGGCCGGCAGATCAAACAAGAAATCGATTTTGGCGAAGGTGGCAAGGGGACGGAGGAAATTACCGAGTTCGTTGTTCCCAGTGAAACAAAATCCTAGCGAGAGCTCCGCTTCATCCAGCCTTACGCTTGGGAACCCAGCCTTACTTTCGGCGGCGACCTTTCTTCTTGGCGTAAGGATCGCCGCGGAATCGCTTTTCCAATTCACGATTGGAACGGGGCCCGTCATCCCGACGCTTCCCTTTGTAGGGGGAAACATCGCTATGATGGGTCACTTTCTCAAGCCTGAACATCAGTTGACGTCGCACCATATCGATCTTTTCGATACGGACGATGAGCTCATCCCCCAATCGAAATCGATTCCCACTTCGGAATCCTTCGAGCGTATGGGTTTCGCGATCGAAATGGTATCGATCGGCTGGCAAATCGCTCACCGAGACAAAGCCGTCGATCGGAACTTCGATCGCGCGGACGGTTAATCCATTGGACTTGACCCCCGCGACGACGCCACTCATCAATTCACCTTGCTTCTTCGACAAGAAGTGTAGCAACTTGACTCGGATCAATTCCCTTTCCGCCGACTCGGCATTTTGCTCCATGGCGCTGCAGTGCTCGCCGAGTCTCTCGAGGACTTGCTCGTTTTCCTTGGCAGGCACTCCGTCTATTAATTTCTGAACAATCCGATGCACCACCAAGTCAGGGTAGCGACGGATCGGACTGGTGAAATGGCAGTAGTGGGACATGTCTAGCGCGTAGTGTCTCTCGAATGCCGATTGGTAAATCGCCTTCGACATACTCTTCAAGATCGCATAGTTGACGGCGTACTCGGTTGTCTTCCCCTTCACCGCTTGAACCACACGCTGAATCTCGAAACGGTTTTCTAGGTTTTCAGCCGGGATGCCTAGGGCTCGGACGAACTGATTGAGCTGCTTGAGTTTCAGTCTGTTCGGAGGCGCGTGGGCTCGGCGGAGAAATGGTAACTCGAGAGAATCTAGCCAGGATGCAACCGCTTGGTTGGCGGCCAGCATGAACTCCTCGATGACTTGGTGGCTCTCGGTGTGGTGGACCAAGTGGGCCCCTTTGACTTTACCCAGCTTGTCCAAGTCGATTTTGACTTCCGGGAGCGTCAGTTCTAGAGACCCTTTCTCATTGCGAAGCCGACGAAGCAGCATCGCCAAGCTGTGCATGTCGCCGACGAGTTGGAAAATCTCAGGCTTTAGTTTTTCTTTCCAAGGTTCAGGGTCGGCCAAGTATTGGTCGATTTGCTCGTAATTGAATCGATGTTGATTTCGAATAACGCTGTTAAAGACGCGGGTGAATATTAACGTCCCTTCCGGTGTGTACTCCATGAACACCGTCTTGGCCAACCGATTTCGATCCGGCTGCAGGGAGGCCAAGTGATTGCTGATCGTCTCCGGAATCATCGGAATGACGCGGTCTGGCAAATAGACGCTCGTCGCTCGCCGTTGAGCCTCCACGTCGAGAGCGCTGCCCGAGGGAACAAAGTAGGAAACATCGGCGATGTGGACTTGTAGCTCCCAGTTCCCCTTTTCGTTCTTGGACAGCGAGATCGCGTCATCAAAATCGCGAGCATCGATCGGATCGATGGTCAACGTGGGGATTTGGGTCAAGTCGGTTCGGCCTTCGGGGATCAAGTCCTCGTTGAATTGATCGGCCTGCTGTCTGGCTACCTCAATCGCATCGGATGGAAACTCTTCTACCAAACCGAACTGATGCATCACCGCTTGAGTATCCACCGCGGGATTGCGATTGCTTCCCAGGACGCGCAGGATGACGGCTTCGCCGGGTTGGAAGAGATCGGGGAAACGAACCAACTCGACGATGACCTTGTCATCATTGTTAACAGGGAGGCCGCGAATGTCGCCGATGTGAACCGGGTGCGATAGATTGGCGCCATCGAGCCACACCATCGCTTGGCCGTCGATCATTTGGAAAGTCCCAGCGAACTCTCGTTTCGCCCGCGAGACCACTTCCACGACTTTGCCTTCGGTCCGTTCGTTCCCTTGGAGTGTAACGTGGATCCGGACAGTATCTCCCTCCATCGCCCCTTTGGTGTAGCGAGGAGGAATAAAGACCTCGTCGATCGGATCTTGCCCGGCGACACGTGGCAGCTTCACAAACCCATAAAGCTGATTGGGGGCTACGCGAAAGAGCCCGACATGTTCATTCGAAGGATCCACTCGATTCTGTTTCCGACGCCGCGGACTAACAGAGTCGGAGACGGAGACTGGGACGTCGGGCGTCGTTACATCGGTGGGGGAAAGGCGAGAAGCGGGCCGGAGCACCAAATGGTTGGCTCCGAACAAGACTCGGCCTTCGCGAACGAGCTTCTTAATGGCCCTTCGCAAATCGCGATACGACTCCTCGGGAAGCTTTAGCTTTTTGTGAATCGCCTTGGGCTTGGAGGGTCGGTATTCCTCAGAAAAAACGTACTGAAGGACTTGTTGTGCAATCGGTTCTGAATTCATCACTCTAGAATAACTGCGAGGGATGGAATCATCCAGGATCCAATAGCATCCAAAAAGAATAAGATCCTATCCAAAAGCCATTAGCCGCTCTGTCGCTAGCCGCGGTTTCCGGTGGTTCTCGGAAAGATCTACGATCGCACGGAAAGGAGGAGCGAGCGGTGAAAATTGGAAAATGGTGGCACAGGGAAGAAGGGGAGACGACCGATTCATTTGGCCTTTCCCCCGACGGGGGAGGGCATATCGAACCACGCATTCAATGCGATTTATGCCCCAGAGAATGCCGTATGAAAGAGGGGGATCGAGGTTTTTGCTTTGTCCGGAAAATCCAGAATGGACAGATGGTTCTCGATACCTATGGAAAAAGCACTGGATTCTGTATTGATCCGATCGAGAAAAAGCCACTCAACCACTTCTATCCAGGGACCAGCGTCCTATCCTTCGGTACAGCGGGTTGCAATCTCGGGTGCCAGTTCTGCCAGAACTGGGATATCTCCAAATCCCGCGAAGTCGCGCGACTCAGCTCTTTTGCAGCTCCCGAAACAATCGCATCGGCCGCTAAGGAGCTTGGATGCCACAGTGTCGCATTCACCTATAACGATCCTGTCATCTGGGCGGAATATGCCATCGATACCGCGATCGCCTGCCGTGATCTCGGTATCAAGACCGTGGCCGTGACGGCTGGATACATCCAGCCAGGAGCTCGCAGAGAGTTCTTTCGGCACATGGACGCGACCAATATTGACCTCAAAGCATTCACCGAGGATTTCTACAAGCGTATCACCTACTCACACTTGCAACCCGTGCTCGATACGTTGCGCTACGTAAAGCACGAGACGGAGGTATGGCTGGAAATCACGAACTTGATCATCCCCGATTCCAACGACTCGACGGACGAACTCCAGCGGCTTTGCGGGTTCGTCGCGGAAGAACTCGGTGTCGACACACCGATCCACTTCTCAGCCTTTCATCCCGACTTTCGCATGCGAGACAAGCCGAACACGCCCGCGGAAACGTTGGTCCGGGCTTATGAAATTGCAAAGCAGGCTGGGCTTCGCTACCCCTACATCGGAAACGTGCACGACGTTTCGCGAGGCTCAACCTATTGTTACGAATGTGGCATCCGCTTGATCGAACGGGACTGGTACGAGCTTCGCTCTTATCAGCTTGTTGAAAATCGGTGCAAACATTGTCAAGCGATTCAGTCGGGGCGATTTGACGCCAAACCGGGTAGTTGGGGCCGAAAGCGGCAACCAGTAAACCTGAATTCTTTCCAAGTCACTAGCGACGTATCGCCAATCCATCAGGTATCTTTGCCCGTCGATCGGGAACCGCCCTCCCATCGGAAAGCACCCGTCGAACAACAACCAGCTTCGTTACAACCGCTCCCTACGCCAATCTCCTCGCAATCCCTTTCATCGGAGGATCCCGTGTCGATTACAGCCCCTGTCAAATTGCCAATGCTCAAGCTGGATGAGTTAACCGACGCGCAGAAACAACAGATCCATCGCGCAACACAACTTGCGATCATTGCCGCCACCATTGGCCGACCACTCTCCAAAGAGTGGATGGATCTCTTGGGAGATATGGCGGGTCAACATGTCTTTGGACTCTTCACAACGTTGACTCGAGCCAAGCAGCTGAGAGGATGCTGCGGCTTTCTAGGACGCCCTGTGCCTCTAGCAGACGCTATTTTGCAATCCTCCGCGCGGACCGCGAAAGAAGATGTTCGGATGGTCGCCATTTCACCCGCAGAAATTCCGTACTTGGAATTAGATGTTTCACTCTTGGGGAGCCCAGTCGTTTTGAATACGCCGCCGGTGGATCGAGCAAGTGCGATTCAGATCGGCAAACACGGCTTGCGTATCTCGCGAGGCAATCAAGCTGGATTGCTGCTGCCGAGCGTCGCGACAGAACATCAATGGGATGCCAAGGAGTTTTTGCGAGCGGTCTGCCGGAAAGCTGGCCTACCCGAAGCCGCTTGGCAGGATGCAACCGCTACCCTCGAAGTCTTTGATGGAGCCGTCATTTCCGGTGCAATTGAGGCCGAATCCTTGCCGTCTGATATGCCGGTCGTCTTGCCGCCTGGAACCATCCAAAAGCTGCAACGGCTAAGACAAGTCGCCACGAATAACTTGATCGCTCTCACCCAAGGTGGAACGCCCAGCTATGTCGCTCTCGATGCGATGGATGGAAATGTAAACGGACTCGTCCTCACGCTTCGAAACGCCGAGACCAACCAACCGCTCGCCAATTGGATTCAAACTTCACTCCGCCCCGGTATCCCTCTTCAAAACAGCCTCTTCGAGCTTTGCAAAAGTGCTGCTGATACGCTTTTGCGAACCCGCTTTGAAAAGAATTTGAACATCGAGCTTGAAATCACGGTGCTTTACGACCCGATTCACCACGGTGTGATTCAGGCGACTGACTGGGATGGAGATACGCTCCATGAGTCGCTCCCCCAGTGCGATCTCGAAGGTGTGAAGCCAGATAACCGCGCTATAGTCACTCTTCTGGGGGACAGATGCTCGGTAGTCTTCGACGCGAACAAATCGGTGCACCAGATTGTTCGCGAAGCTGCATTGCCATTGCGATCGCGCAAGAATCCGGTTGCCGTTTTTTCTATGCAGTGCATGTCGACCACCAGTTCGCTGATGGCCAGCAATGCACCGATTGCCGTCGACCGAAGAGAGAATCGGCAAGCGGCAGTGGCTGGGACTTTTTATCCTGCGACCCGTGCCGATCGCACGGCGATGATCGACGCTTTTCGCTCAAATCCACCTGTTGCACCGAAGCGAATGCTTGGGTTGATGACTCCGCATGCGGGACTCCAGTTCAGCGGCGCCGTTGCGACCAAAGTTTGGGAGCAAGCGGAGTTGCCAGAAACACTGTTCATGATTGGGCCAAAGCACACTCCTCACGGTTGCGATTGGGCGGTCAGTCCAGCACCAGCTTGGGAGTTGCCCGATGGTGATGCGTGGCAAGCGAATTTGGATCTGGCAGCCGCCATTGTGAAGGGCGTTGAAGGAATGCAGTTTGATTTGACCGCCCACCTTGCAGAGCACGGTCTC
>JALOQZ010000255.1 GCA_025459245.1 Pirellula sp. | reverse complement strand
CCCGGGCGATTCGGAATTGGTCGCGTTTTGCAGGAGTGCAAGTAAGCGCACAAAAATAGGTTCATCCGCGATTACCGTGGGTAGGGAACGAGTCCGTCACAGTAAAACGAGACGGCTTTTTTGAAGTTCTCGAAGTTTCGATAAACGCACGTACTTCGTTTGATGGGCATATTCTTAGTGTTTATCCGTTCGGCTACAGCATGCGTAGTCCATGCGTACAGAAGGTCACAATGCTGTTCCAAGTCGCATCCCTTAGAAGTTAACGGCTACTCTTGCTTTTCATTTTTCTGCCCCCCATTTTTCTGCCATCGTTTCCCACTGCAGGAATTAGAAGACGGATTGGCAAAAAAGATGAGGGGCAAAAAGATAGAAGACATCTTCGAATATCTCAATCTTCGACTCTCGATCTCTTCTTTGCGACTTAGATCCTTCGTGAGAGTAGTTGTAGGTCGTTACGCAAGATCAATACATACATTTGCCCTTTGTTGACAGTCCATGGAGAGGTCAGGCAAAAGGGGGCCTTCTCCTGAGAGAATACCATCACCCACTGAAAAACCGGAGGGACCCGATTTTAGGGGAAGAGGGGATTTGATCACCAGTGTACTTGGTCATCGATCTCAATCCATGCGCTTCGATGCTGGTATTATCATAAGTCAAGACGCCACTTCTTTGGACCGACCAGTGCAACTTCACTAGATAGGATTCAGGGCGATGCGATTTCGACGGCTAATGGAATCTGTAGCGATCTTCGTTGCTTCGGTCTTCGTATTGACCGGAGGTTTCTCCAAATCGCTTGGAATGGAGCTCATCAAGATTTCGGAGGATCAAACAGGCTTTGTGTACTCAACATCGGGGAAGCGATTCGTTCCCTGGGGGCATAACTACGCATCTGTCGATGTCTTGAAAAGGATGGAAGAAGATCCCGAAAGGGTTGCCCGCGAATTGATGGAGATGAAGCAAGCGGGGACAACGGTGGCCCGGATTCATCCCGAGCTTCCTCGATTGCTGAGTGGTCCCAAGCAAACCAATCCAAAGGGAGTCGATGGATTGAGGCGATTGATCGACGCGGCCGAGAGGTCAGGGATCTATCTCAAGCTGACGGGACTTGCGAACTACACGATTGCCGATCGACCTGTGTGGTATGACAGCTTGAGCGAAGAAGAGCGTTGGCAGGCTCAGGCGTTCTATTGGGAAACAGTGGCTGGCATTTGCGAGAAGAGCCCAGCTATCTTCGCATATGATTTGGTGAACGAACCCGCTTCTGTCGGCAAGCCCGAGGAGGGGTGGTATACGGGGCGAATGGGAGATGTTGAGTTCTGTCAGCGTTTAAGTTTGAACCCGGGAAAGCGATCTGGTGACGATATCCTTCGCGAATGGACGAGCATAATGATTTCAGCGATTCGCAAAAAGGATACTTACCACCTGATCACGATGGGTATGCTTCCTTTTCCTAACGCTTACAAAGCTGCAGCCGAAAAAGTTGATTTTGTTTCGCCCCACCTCTACCCGAAGACGTCCAAAATCGATGAGGAGCTCGAACTACTGAAAAGATTTGACTGGGGCAAGCCGATCGTGATCGGCGAAACGTTTCCACTGAGTTGCCCTGCGGAAGACCTTCGAGAGTTTCTTTTGAAGAGCCGGGGGACCGCAGCGGGTTGGATTGGTCATTGGCCAGACCAATCACCGGCCCAACTCAGGTCATTGAAGGATTCCGGGAAAGCGTCGATTCAGAATGCAATTTGGTTGTCGTGGGTCGAACTCTTTGAAGAGATCGGTCCGCAGATGCAGCGATGAAGCAAGAGCCCGACTGCATCATGATTCCCATGGATTTGTTTATCGCTGTACGGCAACGAACGCGGCGCCTGTTGTCAGGATCTGAAATCGGAGAGCTCCCTTGTCGTACGGCGCTCGCTCACGGATCCCGGGTGCGGCGCTGCCCGGTCGGTAATGGCCGGTATTCGGGTGATCGACCAAGGGTCGATAGAGATAGGCTTGGTAAGGCAGCGTAGCGACTCCGGTAAAGAACCTTACGCCCGACAACATGGGAGTAAGCTTCGGAAACCTTTCATGCCCATGTCGTTCCAACATGGTGTCTTCGAAGTAGAGGGGCTGGTGGCAGAAGACGGGGGCTGTCCAATTCTTTTGAAGACCTACCAAACCGTACTGACGATCTGGTCCGTAAGGGAGTGCTTGGGTCGGTGGAAGACGACCTTCTACGAGATCATCTGGTAATTTGCCCGTTCCGATATCGGCTAGCGAGATATTGCGTGTCGGTAAGGGAGGGAGGATGATCGGCTGCTTCCCCTCACCCTGAGTAGGGGGTGCTTGAACGCTTGGCTCTGGAGCGGATGGTTCCTGAAGTTTGACGGAAGCCTGTTGTGCAGGTACCGTTCCACTACCAAACAAGATGCTTACCCCAGAGTCCTGAGCCCATGCCAAGTTGGACTGGAGCATTCCGACAACAACAAAGCTGCGGATCAACCCTTGCCGAATCGCCATTGGCTTGTGCTGCGACATCTTCCCACCTCGCGTTTTGTATTCAAAAAAAGTCGACCATAGGGGTGCCAGCACTTGCGTGCCGGCGGCCGACTTATGTGACTTCTTCGGCAGTACCAAAACGATCCCTTCATCGTGCACAATATGATTTCATCGCAAATCAGGATCGCCCCTCCGATCCATGACGCAGTCGTTAATCTTTCTCACGTTGCAATGACAGCAAAACTATCGCAAGCGTGCTTGACGGAAGAAGAGGTCTAACGCCTTGTTTAGAAGCGATTCGTCCCGACAGACGACAAGGACTTCGGCAGTCGCCCCTCGATGGGAATCGTTTAACGGCGACTCGAGTGTTAACTTCACTCGAAATTTAGGAGCTTCCATGGAGGCTTGATGGTCCAGGTTCTCTCGGGTCGCCGCGGTTGCGATTTCGTCGATGCGGGCGTGCAGTATTTGAGATGGGTTTTGCATAGAGCGTACTCGCGCACGCATTCCTAGCTCAAAGCGGGCTATCTCGGGCTCAGTGAGGAAGCATTCGATGCTCGTCGCGTGCTCCGGCTCTACCCAGCCCAATAGTGTTCCTTTGTCGACATGCTCGCCGTTCGCCAGCTCGGCACTGCTTCGCTCTTCCTCGCGCCCCTGCCTGCCACGGGCATGCGGAAGAGGCTGCGATTGCGAATGGGACGCCAACCGGAGGATCCCTTGCTCCGGAGTCGAGATCGCGAGCCGATCCATTCTTCCTCGAAGCTCTCGCAATTCAGCCTCCAACAGCTCCTTCACCGACTCCAATCTCGGTATGGAGTCCAACGACTGCGTGTCATAAAAGGCGGCTCTTTTAGCTCCCTCCAGTTCGCTAACAGCAGCGACCCAGCGCCCCTTCAAGCGATTGAACTCTTTTTGCAAGACTGCGTTGTTCAACTGGAACACCGGTTGGTTCGCTTGAACATATCCAAAGGACTTCACATCTCCTACAAGTGCGATTCGGCCACTCTCGGACGCAAACATAGGCTTCGTATCGTCGGACCGAATCAACCCCGATGTATGAACATAAGACGGGAGGGGAATGGTCACCGAATACGAACACAGTAACAGCACAGCTGCCCAACCCATCCAGTGCAGTCGACGATTTGATTCCCCTGTCGCACGGGGGTGATACCAGCGGGAAGCGGATAATGCGAGCTGGCAAAATGCGTAAAGAGATAGAAGTCCCACTCCGACACCTGCCAGTTTCCAATCGGCAGAAAGATGAATCGCGACCCAAATCACCCCGAACAATAAAACCAAGCGGTTGACGACGGATATGACAAAATAGAAGGCGAGCAGCAGCGATTGAGATGGATGGTCGCCCAGCCTCCCTTCCCAAAGGCCATCGAATGACACCCAGGAACGTTCACGCAAATTTTGAATTCCAAACCAATCGCTCAATACATAGTATCCATCGTACTTGATAAAAGGATTTGCATTGAATAGTAACGTTGTCGCGCTGCACACGATCATGATCTGAAAGGCAACCGTATGGATGGCGCCATCCGTTGTGAATCCCCATACAATAGCTGCGATGGAGGCCAACCACCCCTCAACGATCATCCCGCCCAAGGCTATAACAACACGTTGCACCGTCTTTGGACACTGCCATGAGTCGCTGATGTTGACGTAGGGACACAACATTCCAAAGCTTCCGAGTAATCCGAATTCGCGAACCCGCACGCCGTATCTCGCACATGCCAGCGCGTGCCCAAGCTCGTGTAAGAATCTTGTTCCGAAGAATACCGCACCGTAGCCAATCCAAAGACGAGGCGATCTCAGCAGCTGCCAAGTAGGGAGCTGCTGAAGGAACGATTCCCAACGCAGGATCACCATGGCTACTCCCGCAAACGCGCAAAGGGAAAAGGCCAGCCAACCCAGGGGCCCAAAGATCCATTGACTGAGCGGTTGCAAGCGACGCAAAAGTGGAGATGGATCGCCAAGAGGGATCTTCATCTGGAACAAGTTCACGAATTGACGGCACAAAAGAAGAAACCCCGCAGTCGACTGCCGGCTAGGGGTGCAAGCAAGAGGATCGCTCGGCGTACAAGGACGAACCGATTCCGGGGCGCGATTGGACTCTGCGGTGCGATCCGACTTTCTGGAAAGTATCTCGACCGAACGGACAATCTTGAGGTGTAGGCATTTGTTTAAAAACGCCTCAATCGTAGAGGGAGGTATCCGATTAGGGCGAAAGGCGACTTCGTATGCTTTTCTCAACTCTTCAATCGAATCTAGTTTGTTCAAATTCTGCAGCAGAAAGTATTCGTCTCTCGAGCATCGGAATTGTTCTGCGGTCCACGGATGTACAGCAATGCATACTTCCCCTTGTGAAGAATCGATTCGTTTCCACTGCAGATCGGATCGGACTCGAAGCGAGTGGAGATTCTTCTCCGGAGAAGGTGTAGTTGTGGCGTATTGCGTCGTCATTGCCTACTTCTTTGGCAAATGCGTGCGGAGGGAGACGTTCATCCCCGGTAGTAGGGACCAAGCCTTCTCCGTTTTGAGATTCTGAACCGTCGCGGACATCCGAACTTTGCGGGTAGAGCTCACTTCCGGCGAATAACCAGAGATTACCCCCGCAAATCGCGAGTTTGCTCGCGATGCGGCTATCGATGGTGTGATCTCGACGGTCGCGCCGATTAAGTCGCTTGGCTCGAACTGATCCATATCGATGAAGAAATCGACCCTTAGCTCGTCCATTCGGACAATATGCAGTGCAGTCGTTCCGGCGCTCACCCATTCCCCTTGTCGGTGATCGACCCGCGTCACGATCCCAGTAACCGGAGAGGTAATTTGCAGTTTGTCCAGCTTCTTCTGTGCGACTGTGTACGAAGCCTGAGCCAGTTTCGCTTTCAATTCTTTTTGAACGCGAGCCGCCTTGGCCTGTATCAAACGAACTCGCGCTTGTTCTGCCGCGATTTTCTTTTGTCGCACCTCCAAAGGGCTTGCTTCTCCTTTGTTACCCATCTGTTCGTAAGCATCGTATTGCAGTTGCGTTTCCTCAACTACCATTTCAGCAAATCGAACGTCGCTCTCGTCAAGTGACTCTGCTTGCGCAACTTGAAACTGAAGTGCAGCAACTTGTTTTTCTAACTCGATCGTTTCGGAGTTGAGGCGTCCCAATAGATCGCCTTTGGATACCATGCTGTTCTCGGAAACCTTGAGATCGAGAATGGTCCCAGTCTCTTGAACCGCAATCTCGAGCACCTCGGGGGCGACAACAATCCCTTGCTCGAATCGAATCCATCCGCCATCGCCATCAGCTCCTCGAATGCTTTTGGATTCACGCTCTGCCACCGCCGTTTGGGAAGATCGGTCGGCTAGCCGAGTCGATTGTTGACCGACGGCTTGATCGAGTGAACAAGCGACGATGGCGGCAACGATCAGCGAGAAACCACACCATCGCTGCATGAGAGATCGGCACGCTAATAGGGTC
>JALOQZ010000254.1 GCA_025459245.1 Pirellula sp. | reverse complement strand
GCATATTGATTGATCGGTCCGGAGCCGCTGAGCGTGACCACTTCAAAGATCGCGGGTCCATTGTCGCTAGGGCACGAGAGGATCGGCATGACGGTTCTTGCCGGCTCAACGAACGCTGCGGTTAATGTTCCAGGACAACATCCATTCTGCATTCGTTGAGAAAAATCAAGCTGTGAGAACAAGTTTCCTTGCTCGTAAAACGGGAGCAATGCGGCTTGAACGGAGAAGTTGCCCGCGTTACCCGAGTTGATTCCATAAAGGGACGGCAACTGACGAAATGCCGATTCGTAGTTGTGCATCGCTAGCGCCATCTGCTTGAGATTGTTGGAGCAACTCATGCGACGGGCCGCCTCCCTCGCTGCTTGAACCGCAGGAAGCAAGAGCCCGACCAATATCCCAATAATGGCAATGACAACCAAGAGCTCGACGAGAGTGAACGCTTGTCTGTGTGGGCTTGAATGCCGATGGGAAGCTGTATTTCGGAACGTACGCGCCCCACGCATATAGGTGAATCTTTTTGTCATGAGTTATTAGTGAATACTTAAAGTTCCAATCCAGAAACCAAGAATCGCTTGGGCGATTGCTATGCTTTCAGGTGATCTCGGATCGGTGTGGGTAGAGAAGACAGACATTGAGCATCCTCGCATCACTCGAAGGTGTGCGAGCGCAATCGCTGAGGCCGACCCGTGCTAAGCACGCTCTTGCGATTCGTCAAATCAAGTTGGAGAGTGATCCGACGAACGTATGCAAAAGCGTGCCAACACGGGCCGTCCTGAGTACGAGATTGCACGCTCAAAAACGATGAAGCCAAAAGGAAGGCATACAGTACCCCTACAGGGTTAGATGCCCCTTATGAAAGGCTGTGCAGATACAGACCAATCGCAGCGCGCGCTGTCGCCGATGCTTCAACGACGCGTTTAACTCGAGCGATGAATCAAATCTGCCTATGAAAGAGCGGCCCGCGGCGGTGGATGAGGGACATCGTGCTCGATGTCGGAAGCCGGGTTAATCCGAAGAGACACTCGCTCGCCTAAACAGAATTCCTCATGGAATACCACGGGAATGGCGACATCGCATACGGGCAGATTGGTTAAATCGAATCGGATTCCTCGACACTTGGCGGCTTCCATCCAAATGACCCACTTGGATTGCTTGGAAACCGTGGAGATGTCGCGGTGTTTCTTCTGGCTACAGCACGACCGAGTTGTTTCGGCCCCGGAATCGGAGGATTTGCACGATGACATCCCTTCTGCAGCTTTCGAGCAGCACGAGTCGGTCTTGCGCGAGCAGCACGCGCGAGCTGATTTTTTCGGTATCTCTCGCTTGATCAAAACAACGCATTCATCGACAGCCGCATCGCTGGAGAGAATGGCATACGAGGGGGGCTTTATCCCCTTTTCAGAAGCCCATGCCAATCGCTCTGCCGGTGTTCTGCAACAACAGTTTGTCCAGCAAGTCTTCGCGTCGCGACAGCCACATGCTCCACCTTGGCACGGAAATGGCGTAGAGTCGATCGTCGGTTCCGGTGTTTGATGCAGAATGCTGACCGGGAGCGGGAATACGGAGAAGGCGAACAGAACCAGCATTACCCATAGGGTAGCTTTGCGATGCTTTGGCTTCGTTTGCAAGAAATAAAAGAACACAACAACTCGCGCGTCAGACACAGTAACTGACGTCGGACCACTCTCCACACGAAAATGTAACGGATGAACCGCGCGATGTCACGTCAAACTCGTCAAATGCGACACTTCGCCCTGTTTGTCATGCAATCAACTGAACACGCCTCGGAACAACTTGAATCCGGATCGGTAAAGACCCGCCCCAATCGCCATCCAACTGAACGCTGGCTTCCCCAGCTGCTGCGCTATCGAGACGGATGTCAACTTGGCATGCAGAAAGATGGTGCCAATCCGGGCGGCGCATATGACGCCCCCTCAGCACGTCCCAGAACTGGAACAATCCTCGAATGGGCCCGCTAGTTTCGAATAGCCCGACGTCGAGAAAACCATCCGACGGGTCGGATCGATCGATGATAGAAAGCCCAGCAGCATAGCGAGGAATATTGAATACAAAGCACCATTGCGAGGTGTAGTGAATCGACTCGCGTTCAACGCCTTCACCTGCTTCTTGTGAAATGGAAACTTGAAATTTCGGCCAACGGTAGGACAGCCAAGTGCACCACGCTTGGTATCGATACGCCCAACGTGTGATATGCGAACGACGATTCTGATGGACTCTTCGCACCACCTCTGCATCGAACCCCACCGAGGCCATTAGTAGAGAAATGGTGCCATCGATGTTCATCGCATCCAAAACTCGGATATCCCGCTTCGCAATCATCTTCGCACAATGCGATGGGTCGCGGGGGATCGAATAGTATTGAGCAAGCAGATTTTCGGATCCTAAAGGCAGAATAGCGATCGGTATCGATGCTGGGGTCCGAGTGGCAACCGCGCTCACGGTCCCGTCACCACCCGCTGCCACGACCAAGTTAAGATCCCCCTCCTCGTTCAAAATCTGAATTCGATGTTGCAGTTCTTCCAGCTGACTAACGACCTCGCTGCGATAGCCATCGGCGCTAAGCTTGCAAGCCAGAGCTTGGACTAATTCCTGGCGATCGGTACTGCCTGACTTCGGGTTCGCTGCGATGAGAACGGTCTTCAATCGAATCGATTCCTATTTGGACTGTTGAAGGAATGCAAGCAGATCGGCGAGCTCTTGAGGTGAGAGCAGTTTATCTATCCCTGCTGGCATCAACGATGTCGTACTTGTACTTCGCTTTTCAATCGACGCTTTATCGATCGACACTCGCTTGTCTGCAGAGAGGATCAGTTCGATCCGTTGATCGTCCTCCAAGGCAATCAACCCAGACACGACCTCGTCTTCCTTCGTCAGGATGGAGGTCGATGCAAACCCTTGTGCAATACGATGACTTGGGAAGAGAATCGATTCGATAAAATCCCGCTGTGTGCGAGAACGGCCAATGCGAGTCAACTCGGGGCCAATATTCCCGCCGACATATCCGATGCGGTGGCAAGCGCTACAGGCCGCTCTGCTGCTCCTGTAAATATCCTGTCCTCGGTGGGCATCGCCATCCGGTAGCGAAGCGATCACCGAGTCGATCGCCGACTGTATTTCTTGGGGAGGTGCGAAGAGCCGATCCATCGATTCACGAAGCTTCGTTTTCATGGTGTCCGGGTGCCCTGCAAACCATTTCTCCAGCGACTCCCGTCCCAGCGTCTTCGCGGTCGGTACCTCCTCGAGCATCTTTATCAACCCGGTTCCCATTTCCGCTTGCCTCGATACCCGGCTTGTCGCGAGTCGTTCTACGGCCCGCGAGAAATCGGAGGGCGCTAACGATGGCAAAGCGTCCTTCAATCGATCCCAATTCTTTGGGCTAAGCTCGGTTTTTAAAAGTGCATTCCAGACCAGCTGCCTCTGCTCTGCATCCGAGCGGATCGCTTCATCTACTAACGATTGTTGAAGCGAATCGGGGACATCTGCGGTCCCCTCCGGCATCGCAGCGATCGCGAGCGCGGAATCGACCAAGCTATCACCTGACAATCGAGCTTGGAGTTCAGTCACCAAGGATCGACTCGTCGCAGGAACTTTGATGTATTGCAACAAACCGAGAATCGGGCGCGACGATTCCGATTTGGCTTCCAGCAACTTCGCAACCCCATCAGACCAAGCATCGGGCAGCGTTTGATTTCGAAACAGCTGCAATAAGCCTACGAACAAATCGATGCGCCATCCGTCTTTTGCGTCATGCAGGAGCACACGCTGATTCACCCAATCGATCACTGCCGGATCGGTGTAAGCTCTAGTAAACACTCGAGCGATCTGAGCTTTGGATTGTTCAAGCTGTTTCTCCGGTAGAGAGTTCAAGTGCTCCAGAAAAGCAATCAAACAGTCGCGATTGGTGGCAAGCGTCTCCTCGGCCAAATGGGTGAGTCGTTGATGGGGAGAATCGAGGGATTCGATCAATCGCTTGGCGAGAGATTGGTCGGCTTTACCAAGTTCGCGGAGAACATGCAGAGCCGCGTACTGAGTAGAGGGGCTCGAGGCGGATTCGTTAAACGCGGAACGAAGAGAGTCGCTTGCCCTTCCATCTGGCTCTTCCCCCTTGGCAATTTCGACGAGCGCAAAGAGAATCGCATGTTCGAGCATCCTGTCGTTAGGTTCGGTCAGGTCGACGTTCGCTCTCGAGCTATCGGCGAGCGCCCAAGCTTCAAGGAGTGACGGCACGCTTTGGGTATCACCGATTCTTCCGAGACACTCGGCAGACAATCGACAGATCATCGGATTGCCGAGATTGCGGACCAACTCTCTTAGTCGTGGCGCAACCTCAGGCCAACGGTAGGTCGAAACCAAATGAAGAGCCGACTCGCACAATGGATTGGATTCATCGGCGAGCAGGCGAACGACGAAATTCGGCGCTTTTTCGGTAGGACCATGCCGTTCAATCCACTTGGCCAGGGCCCAGAAAGCTGACGCTCGAATCGCTGTCGATTGCTTTCGATCTTCGACAATATCGTGTAGCCATCGTAGTTCGCTATGGTCGACTGAGGTTACCGAGCCGTCAAAACCCGAATCGAGCCATCGCTCGGTTCCGTATTCGCGGACGCGACGTTGAGGGTGTTGTAGCAACTCCCTCCATCTTCCCTCGCGAAGACTTGCTTGCACTTGAGCAGCAGCGTCAGCATAAGAGCTTTGGGAGCTGACGTGACGAAGCCTGTAGATTCCGCCAGGGGCGACACGTTCTTCTGTACCCGAACTTGGGCAGCAGAGGTCATACCATCCTCCTGTGTCGACGACGATCAAGCTTCCGTCTACATCTTGCAAAATGTCTACCGGATGAAAATCCAGTTGGTCGCAAACCAAAAGATCGGTATCCTTTGAACGATAAGATGCACCCTCGCGAGTCAGTCGGTGCATGGAGACTCGCTGAAGATTGAATTGAGCTGCAATCAGTGTGGTTTGAGTTCCTTCGGTCGTTGAGTTCGGTTTTGACTTTGGACTGACTCGGCTCAGTCCCTGAAGATATTTCGCATTCTCATCCTGCCAGTCGTCTGTCACGGCGAGGAGTCCGGCTGGAGCTGCGGGTCCAAGTTCGACGAGCGGTTTCATCAAGGGCCCCGTGCGAGGATGCCCTCGGAGCACTGCATGGTCTTTGCCAAACACGGCGCCGTAAACCGCATGCCCAATTCCATCGCGGAGGCCATTTCCAGGGTGATGCAAGAATGTCGAAACAAAGAACTTGTCTCCCAAATCGTCGAACGTGACATCGACCAAGTTGTCCATACCGCCGGTCATGATACGGTCAGACTTGGGGGCATCTATTTGTTTTCGATAGAGATGGGAAGCGGTGCTTTTTGCTGGAAACGGGCCTGCGATGGGGAACGACTGCTCAGCGAAAGCGGCTTTGCACCAATAGATCCAGCCTTCTGGGCCTATAAACGGACCGTGTAGATCGTTCGCGCATCCGGTCAGCGTCTTTCCGTCGTGCCAAATTTCACGGCCTTCGCAAACTCCGTCGCCATCGGAATCCGTAAGTCGCCAAATTTGAGGCGGAGCGGAGACGAGAATATCGTTGCCGATGCAAAGTACTCCTTCTGGGAATGCAAGCCGTTCGGCGACAACTTGTCGCTTGTCAAAGGTCCCATTTCGATCTTCATCGATCAGTCGGATCACCCGATGTGGGAGAGACTGCAGTTGTTCTTGAACCGACTGTTTGACCCCTGCCGACTCCGCAATAATCAAATTTCCTGCTGGATCCCAAGTGGCTGCGATCGGCCACTTTACCAAGTCGGTCGAGGCGACTTTCTCCAAGTCCCAACCGTCAGCTAGCTGGAAGGAAAAATTGTCGATCTTCGTCGTCGATCTCGCTACCGTGGGTGCAAGGTTCGTCGAAAGGGCAACACTATTTTCCTGCGAGCTTCCAACGGAAGCGAGCGTGATGCCCCAAGC
>JALOQZ010000253.1 GCA_025459245.1 Pirellula sp. | reverse complement strand
AAAGTCTGGTTGTGCTAGCAAATATCGCAAGAAGCCAGAGAAGATTCGGAGCAGAAACGCTCCCGCCTCGGTTCTCCCAACCTAGGTTTCCGCTGAGGTATCCGTTCTCACTCAGCAAAGCCCCAAATGTCCTTGTTCCAGCGACTGTTCACCAAGAGAGCACTTTCATCCCGATCCCAACCGTCGGGCGCGGCGCCCATGGCATTTCGCATGTTTGCGGTACAGATCGACCGATGCGAACAAAGGCTGGCCCTGTCTGCGATGCCTTGGATGCCGGGAGAGTGGTCAACCGAGCATTCACCGGACTTGGAATTACACACAGCTGCACCCGAGTTACCCATCGGTCCCATCGAGCCTGCAGTTACGCCCGATGTGGAACCCTTTTTAGCGCGAGCGCACCAGCAGACCGGCTGGACCCAAGTTGCATCTCAGTACGGTCTTCAAGGGAGCGGGCAGACGGTTGCAGTTATCGATAGCGGGATCGCATACGATCACTACGCACTTGGACGGGGATTTGGTTCTTCGTATCGAGTCGTAGGTGGATGGGACTTTGCCGAGAACGATGCCAATCCGTACGACGATGCTCCGGGCGGTTTCCATGGTACGCACGTTGCGGGGATCGTCGGTGCGAACCACGGGGTGCACCAAGGTGTTGCGCCGGGCGTCGATCTCGTCGCACTGCGCGTCTTCAACGATTTCGGGAAAGGGGAGATGGCTTGGACCGAGTCCGCTTTGCGCTGGGTACATGAGAATCGAAACGCCTTTGAGAATCCGATAACCACTGTGAACCTTTCTCTCGGAGCGAGCTGGAACTCAAGTACGATTCCAGCTTGGGCCAGCCTTGAGGATGAGTTGGCTCAATTGCAACGCGACGGCATAGTCGTGGTCGTTTCGGCGGGAAATTCGTTCCAGCAGTACAAGGCTCCGGGATTGGCCTATCCCGCGGCAAGCCCCTATGTACTACCCGTCGCAAGTTTGGATGCGAACCAGCAAATCAGCGACTTTAGTCAACGGGATAGTCGAGTGATCGCAGCTCCAGGACGCGGCATTGAGAGCTCGGTCCCCGATTATTTCTATGGCAAGGACGGAATCGCAAACGACTGGGCTAAGGCGAGCGGAACCAGTATGGCTGCCCCGTATGTGGCAGGTGCCAGTGTGTTGCTGCGAGAGGCAATGGAGATGGTCGGAATCGACTCCATTACTCCTCAATCCATCTATGACACGCTGCGAAATACGGCATCGAATGTTTTTGATTCCGTGACAAACCAGATCTACAAAGCGCTCGATCTCGACGCAGCGATTGAATCGATACTGCCTCGAGATTCCGTCGGCAATCAGTGGGATACAGCTGCCGTGCAAACGGTACAAAGTCGATGGACGACGGATAATTGGATCAACACATTGACCGACGTGGATGTCTATCGTCTTCAAAGCAGTCAGTCGGGGACATTGCAGTTTCAATTCGATACCGAGCATTTAGATCGACCATCCGTTGCCCTACTTCGCAATGGGCAAGAGTCTCTGTTAGACATTGGATCAGGGGCAGCTAGTTTCTCGATCGTGGCAGGAGAGTCCATTGGAATACGAGTCTCCGATGGCTCCTCCATCGGGCGTTATTCCTTGAACTGGGAATTCTCGCCAACCAATGCGGCTCCCACATTGCCTTGGTTCGCAAGCGTCCAAGGAGATGCTCTAACCATACGAGGAAACGACTCAGCAAACTCGTTTGCATTGGACTTGAGCAATGGAGTTCAAGCGACGGTGGATGGTGTTTCGTATCGATGGAGCAATGATCAGATCCGGTCCATCGTCGTCGATGGCATGCAGAATAATGATGCGATCAAGATCGTAGGTAGCTCGTTTGCCGACAAGATCGACTTGAGGCCGGGAGAGGCGATTCTTACGAACGAAAAGATGCACTTAACCGTCAATCAAATCGAAACCATCCATTTCGTCGGTGGAGGTGGGCCAGATCGCGCCTATCTCTACGACGCTGCGACAGATGATCGTCTAATTGTGAACCCCAATCGAGCGGAATTGACGGGTGTTGGCTACAAGTTCACGGTGGAGCAAGTTGACCGCATATTTGTACATGCTCTTCAAGGGGGAGATGACCAAGCGTTCGTGTACGACTCGCTGGGCAATGACACCTTGAGCGCCCGCCCTCAGTTCACCAGTATGAGCGGTACCGGTTACTTCAACTATCTCTCCGGTTTTGAACGCGTCTTCGCGTACTCGAGTCAAGGCGGAGTGGATCGAGCACTTCTTTACGATTCCGCCGGAAACGATCTATTCAGCACGAGCGGCGAGGTGACTTCGATCGTGGGGAACGGATTTTCGACGTTCGCTAGAGGATTCGAATCCGTTGAGGGGTTTTCCATGGCGGGGGGCGTCGATCGCGCGATCGTGTACGCACCGACTGGTGGCCGATTAACGGCCGGAGCTGATTTCGTCGGGATGGAAGGAAATAATCGCACCAGCGTCGCGCGCAGCTTTGATCAGGTGGAAACATTTGTCGCAGGGACTCCCGTCGCCTCGCCACAATTTGCTTCATCCCTCGCTTTGGACAGCGCGGTGGAGCCATCTGGAGACGCAACCTTGCCCACTCGAGAAATAGCGATGGGAATGAGCTGGACGGAGGTGGTGGTGCCAGCAGCGATGGATTCTCCAGAGATATCCAGCCCAATCGGACTTAAGTCCCAGGCTGACTGGGAGTTTGGAGAATTGCGAAAAGAGGAAATAGGCAACGAAGAGCAGCTTGTTCCTCTCGGTTACGTGCGATCGCCTGGATCCCCCGAGACATTGATCGAAGCGGTGGAGACACTGATTCGAGCCGAGTTGGACGGGGAGCAAAGAGCCCTCGATCTGTTGTTTGAAGAGCTGGAGCAGGGGTTTTCCTATCCCTCCCAAGCATGAAAATCTACCTAGACTTCTTGAACTACCAGTCGATCGGGCTATTCTCAGAGACGATCGGTTGCGGGAGTTCGCAATGTACGAAAGGAACTTGGAGGAGCGTCATGAGAAATAGTGTGGTTCGTTGGTTATCAGCCTCGGCGGTAGTCGCAGTTGTTGCGGCGTTCGCCCCGGCGCTGCAGGCCGGATTCGGCTCCAGCGGTGGAAGCAGTGGAGGATCATCCGGCGGATATGCCGGCTGGTCTTATGGCTCAAGCGGTGGATACGGTTCCAGCGGCGGCTACGGGTCGAGTGGAACCTACTCGGCAGGATACGGCTCCAGCGGGTACTACGCTGCCGGTGGCGGTTCGTCGGGCGGTTATGCACAGCACGTCGGACCTCTCCGTCGATTGCACAATCACATTCACGAACACTTCGCAGCCAAACACGCGAGGCGAGCTGCTTATTACGGCAGTTCAGGCGGAAGCTCCGGTGGCGTTCCCTACGTGGCCAGCTACGGCTCATCGGGTGGTTCTTCCGGTGGATCTTCCGGCGGACATTATTCCTCCGTTTACCATTACAGCCACGGTTCGTCGGGTGGCTCGTCCGGCGGTTCTTCGGGTGGGCACGTTTCGTCCTACGGAAGTTCTGGATCCGTCCATTACGGATCCCATGAATACGTACCGACCTATCAAGGTACCGTGATTGAAAGTGCACCTTCGACGGTCGTTCCACAGTCCCAGCCAGCGCCAGCTCAGCCGGCAACAGGCTTGCCAGGTGCTCCAGGCACATCAGCAAAGCCCGAGGGAGAGGGAGTCAAGCCGGCTGCTTCGCTCGGGACTTACTCTTCGAACAAGCTAGCTTCGATCATTCGATCCGCTCGCATCGACGAGATTCACTTGGTCGTCAACATTCCAGAAAGCGCGAAGCTTTTGGTCAACGGCAACGAAACGTCTTCCACGGGAACCTCGCGACATTTCGTTAGCCGAGATCTCCGTCCAGAAGAATCCTATCGTTTTGAGTTGAAGGCACTCTTCACCGATGAAGCTGGGAAGGAAGTTCAGAAGACCAAGACGGTTGTTCTGTCTGCTGGCTCCGCCGACGAAGTCACGTTCGACATCGAAGAAGCGAAGCAACCAGTCGAAACCGTTCTCACCTTGAATGTTCCGACTGGAGCAAAAGTTGTTCTTGCAAACAACGAAACCAAGACGGAAGGTGTTTCGCGTATCTACCGCACCAAGCACCTTCGAGAAGGAGAAGCTTGGGATGACTATCGCATCGAAGTCACCTACCAAGGCGAGACCAAAGAGCGAGTAATCCGTCTGATCGGTGGCGACCAAGTTGAGCTGACGTTCAACTTTGACAACGCCTCCTCAGAACGCTTGGCAGCCAACTAAGCCTTTCGAAATAATGAGATCGAGCCTCTGATAGGTTCGATCCATCAACAAAGGAAACGAGCCTGTGGTCACCCCGCAGGCTCGTTTCGTTTTGCAAGATTGAAAAAGATTTCTTGCCAATTGTTTGCAAAATCGGAACGAATCCCACAGAATGGCTCGAATACTCGCGGTCGATTCGAAGCTCGCCGCAGGTGAGCCCGACCCGATAGTTTTTTCGCCCAATGGTTTTGAAATGCCCGATACATCTGTTGCTATGCCCAGCAGCGACGCTCGCTCGCTGGAAGGAAACGCCGTCGTCATCATTCTCGATGAAAAAACGGCGAGGTTTCTTCCCTATTCCTCCGAGGCAGATTTCTTTGCGATCCTTTCTTGCGCAGAAGCGGACCCGATGCACTGGGAAGATTGTGAAATTATCTGGTCTCATTGCCGCTCCATCGACAGTGCAGCCGAATCGATCAACGATCTTCCTTGGATAACGCTTTCCGTCGAGGAGGCCATTCAGTCGCTCACTGGGCGACGGGATTGGATTGCTGTAGATCTTCCTCAGTGCCGCTTTCTAGCCGGTGCTGGGGCTTGTTATTTTTACCAACGTGAAGACGGCTTGGGCTCCAGGCCGCGCGACTCGGTCCCCCTCAATGTCGCTCCTTGGTGGGTTTTTCTGCGCGACAGCGGTCCCGAGCAACTCTTGGAATGCAGAACCGATCGTCCCGTTAGAACCCATCCTCACCGAAACGAACTTTGGGGAGACGTTTGGTTAGAGTTCTTTGCAAGTGAGATGGCCAAGCGTGTACGACAAGGAGGCGATTGGTGGGAGCGAACTAAACAAGGAATGAAGGTCGGCAAACACGCGTTGAGCGTTGATATCCATCGACGGTGGTTGATGACTCCTCGCTCGGAGTTCGGAGGTCGCACCCCTCGCGAAGACTTGCATATTGCGAAGAAATGGATCGCCGATCTTGCGAGCAATCAACGATATCGCATCGATAACAAACTTACGCCAGTGAAGCTCCCCGAAGCATTTTCAGGGTACGAAACCGCACCTTTGGGACCTCACGAAGTCATTCTTTATTTTGAAGCCTGCCGAACCCTCTTGGTTTCTGGCTGGATGTGGCTGTTGAAGCACATGGAACTCGAGCACTCCCTCGAGCTTGAGAAGCAGCTGCTACAGGCGATGAAGGAGCAGCTGGAGACTTGGCTCCACATGGTGCAAGAAGATGGGCTAAGTCCAGCGGACATCATTCGAACAGAGAGGGAGAGGGTCCCGCTGGTCGCCCCTGAAGATGGTCACGATAACTCATGCGATTGTCCCATCTGCGATGCGATGGCGGCGGGCAAATTCGGGCCCAGCTACATCTTCTTCGATGGTCATCACCTCGATTATGAAGACGATTTTGCGTTCTCCATCCATGGCACAAAAAAGGAGTGGGAGGAGCATCAGAAGATGTTTGGCGGCGGAGGTTATGAATTTGATTTGGACGATGAGCTGGATGAAGAGGAGCTAGATGAAGAGGATGAGTTGGACGAGGAGCTCGAAGACGATTTAGATCCCAGCTCGTTCGATGCCAACTCCGACGAGCTTGCTCCTGTATGGACGCAATCCTCGCTCAGCGACAATCCGTTGCCAGGCCATGCAGGCAAGCTGCTTGGAATGGCCTTTCACGTAGCCGAGTTAGGGGCGGAG
>JALOQZ010000252.1 GCA_025459245.1 Pirellula sp. | reverse complement strand
ATGCGGCGTGTGAAGCGAACTCTCGAAACCACTCCTAAATGCGACCAAGACGCTGCAGAAGCTCGGCAAAGCATTGGGACGCGTATCGCGTATCGTACTCATCATCGATTCGAATGATTCGTCCTCCTTGGAATTGGAAGTGAAGATTCACCCAAAACGGCGGCATCGGATGGGATTCAAAGAAGACTTGATCCTCGTACCTTGCTACGACGCGATGATCTGATTCTAGATAAATGGGTTTCAAACTTCCCGATGTTCTCGAAAAGATCCCAAAGAAGCGATCGAAGAAAGTTTGCAGCCCCTCGATTCCTCGCCACGCACCAGCAAATGGAACTTGTTCACTATCTCCTGGACAGTGCAACTCAACTTCATCCGCGAAAATCTCGCCACAATGTTGAAGCATCATCTTTCCATAATGGTCATATGCGTCGACGAAAGCCATCGCCATGGCAAGCTGGCTTTGCACAAAGTCTTGCACCTGAACGCGACGCTCCTCCGTCGACAACGCTTGCGCCAAATCATGCAACGTGCTAATCCGAAGAAACCCACCTGCCTCTGCTTTGCGGATCGCTCTTTCGGAATAACCCGATCGAGAAGCGAGATCCAGTTGCGTCATCCCTGCAAGCTTCCGCAATTCCGCCAGCTTGCGTCCATTCACAACCCATCCAGAATTATTCATAACCAGCTACTTATCGTTTCTCATGGATACGAAGAATACGATCATTGTAGGTATCGGTGATCCACAGTTCACCCGTAATTGGATGTACCGACACACCGTGGGGACGCGACAATTGACAACGGAGCGGCGAATCTCCCAATCCTGAATCGCCTTGTATTCCCGTACCGGCGATCCGCTCCACTCGATCGATTCGTGGATCATATCGAAGAATAAGATGATTCTCCGCATCTGCAATGATCACTCGATTCTCTCTATCGATGCAGAGATGCTTTGGCCCCAACATTCGCCCGTCAGCCCCCGAGCAACCTTCGAGGCTGATCCCTTTCTCACCCGTCGGGTTTATCAAAGTGCGAATGCGTCCGAACGGATCGACCACGCGCAAGGCATTACCGCTGCGTTCCAAGATGTAAACGTTTCCCAAACGATCAGGCGCTACAGCTCTCGGGTCGACGAGCGGCGACTCTTTCGCGAGCTCACCATCTGCGGGGATCCCCTTCTTTCCATTTCCAGCGACTACCTCCTTATGGCCATCCTGAACCGCGATCTTCAGAATGCGTTGCAAGTCTGCTATATACAAGTATCGACCAGAAAAATCGATTGTTGCGCAGTAAGGGCCATTGCTTCTCGCCTTTTCCCTCGGGACCTCATAACCAATCAAGCTTTCCACCAGATCCTTCTTTGGATTGAACGTTCGAATACGACCGTTCCAAGTATCTGCGATGAAGACAACGCCCGTCGGTGCAATAGCCAAGTTGTGCGGACCATGAAACTGAGCTTCTAAACCAGTTCCTCCATCTCCCGAGAAACCTGACTCCCTCTTTCCTGCTCGATGCCGCAGGATCCCTTCGCCATCGATCGCGAGCAAGCGATTACCGGCCGCCATCTCCACCACCCAAGGAGTTCCATCGGGAGCCCAGTCCAATCCAAAAGGCTCTCGAAGCTTTGCTTCTCGCGCTGGTATATTCACCTCATCACGCTTTCCTCCTGCAACCAACTCGATCACCTGTTCGCGTCTCGGAACATCCGACTGCACCTTTTTTCTCAGGACTCGCAATCGGTGCGTTTCGCTGTCTCCGATCCAGATCGAACCGTCGTAATCGACGAAGATTCCGTGCAGCCGAGCAAGCTTGCACTGGGTCGGGAGGCCATCGGGACCGTCCCCCTTTTCACCGGTACCTGCGACCAATTCGAGAATGTCGGAGTTCGCTCGAATGCGGCGGACGGAATGGCTTTCCGTATCGGCTAGCCACACGTTGCCATCACCATCGATTGCGATTCCCTTTGGTCCCTTCAACTTCGCCAATTTGGCCGGCCCGCCGTTCCCTTCGAAACCGCTTTCGCCTGTGCCGGCTTTGTGATGGATCGTTCCGCGGGTCATGTCGAATCGAAACACTTGATTCCCTTCGCGTGTTGCGAGCCAGAGGTCTCCATGGCGATCGAAATCGATGGATCGCGGGCCTTTTAACGGTGTTCCTGTGATCGGGGAACCATCGGGAGTCGCACCAGGTTTGCCCGTTCCCGCGAACGTGGTGATCACTCCTGTTTTCATTTCGATCTTTCGGATCACATGGTTACCGATGTCGCAGATGTAAAGGTCTCCATCGGGGCCAAATTGGATGCTGTGCGGTTGCTTCAACTGCGCTTTGCTCGCTGGTCCGCCATCTCCCGAATAACCCGGCACCCCTGTTCCCGCGATCGTAGTGATGATGCCTGAGCGAAGATCGATTTTGCGTACGGAATGATTGGACATATCGACGACATAAAGATCTCCGTGCTGATCGAATCGAATCTCATGGGGCAGATTGAACGTAGCCTCCGATGCAGGGCCTCCATCCCCGGTGTACCCTTTTTTCCCTGATCCGGCGATCGTTTGGATCGTACCGTTGGGAAGAATACGACGGATGCGTTGCCCCGTGTATTCGCAAAACCATATGGCGTGATCCGGCCCTCGAATCACACCAAAAGGATTATCTAATTTCGCTAACCGAGCGGGCCCTCCATCCCCGCTGAAACCTTGCTCACCCGTTCCAGCAACCGTTTCAATTGTCCACTCGTTATCGATGCGTTCTTCCTCGTTGTTTTCGGCAATCGCAACAGGGAGTAATTGTAGCATCGCCTCCGCCATCCCTACTCCGATGCCACCCAGTATTTTTGCGGAACCCAGGTAGTGAAATTCCAAGTTGGAGATACCTTTTTCGATAATCTCTCGTTCTCGTTCGGTGAGTTCGCGCTGCACCATTTCATCCGCTAGCTTGCGTTCTTCAGGCGGTGCAAGCTTTTGTTCCTTGGATATCGATTTTGCCTTCTGCCGAACACTGTTCTCTTTGGACTTCGCACCGGACAATTCCAAGTCCCAATATTTTTCTGTCCTTACCGCTGCGACCGTATTTTGAAATTCAGGCAGACTAGCAGGAGCCGCCATCGCGTTTCGAAAGTTATCATGCGTCGGCTTATACCGCAGCTGATCCGCTCCATATCGATCCGTAGGCCCCCCCACGCCGAGAACTCCGATAACAAAAGGGAGCTTGGGGGCATTCAAGTCCTTGCGAACATCGCGAATGAGATGCGCGAGGGCATCACTGTACGCGTCGTATCCACCCGGTTTGTCACGATTCGGATAAGCTCCTGAATCCACCATATCGTTCCAACCTTGAAACCAAACAAACCCGGACAACTCGTAGCCTTGCTCTGCTCGATAACCTGGAACGACACGTGGGATATCGGCTAACACGGCGCGGACATGCTCAATCATCAAGCGATAGTAGACACCCGTTGCCTTTTCTTTTTCCGCGCGAAAAGCGTCGACATCTTTTCCTTGTTTGTCAAGTGTCGCGAGCTGCTCGGGTGGCATTGGGTACGGCCCCGCGCTGGGGGATCGAAAGTCGGTGTGCAAACTCTTGCCCCCCCAAGCTGTCTTGATGATCAAGATGGGGCCCTCTAACTCCTTTTCCATTTTGAGCCCAAATGTATATTCCGGGCCCAGTTTGGGACCGTTCTGGCTCGCTCCATAACCCACCGATAGCATCCCTATCTTTTCGGTCTCCGCACTTCCAAGCGACGATATCCAAACTCGATCGCTCACCTTGGGATTCCCCTGATCCGTTTCGATTAACTCCCGGAGCCACTGGGCGTCTTTAGAAATCTTCAGATGCTCCAGTGTCCGTACATGCGCATGACCCTGCATGTTGGATTGCCCTGCTAATACGAACACCTTGAGTGTCTGTGCATGCGACTCCTCCGAGAATGCGGCACTCCAAGACGGAAAAAACAAACAGATGCACTTTAGAAAGCAGGTAACGAAGTCGCGGATAACCCTGGACTGCCCTGAGAGAGGAATCGTCATGTTTGTGTCGATGTTTTCGTGTTCGCTAGTCTTTGGGAAATGGCCTGAAATCGTCCACCAGTATAGTCTCGCGCTATCCTACACGTGGGCAGGGAATTGCATCTTGCTGCTTCAAACTCCTATTCTCCCTGCTATAACTGGAGTCTTAGTGCCTATCCGAAAACCGTCGGAAACCGCGGCTAGCGCCAAAGCGGCTAATGGTTCTCAGATAGCTCTTAAAGTAGAAAATCCATCGCCCTCCGTTTCGGCATCTGTTTGGTACAAGCCTCTTTTCAAGGAGGGATTCATGCGATCTATCGACAATTTACCTAACCGATTGTGGGTGAGCGACATCCATCGAGCGACATTCCATTTCATTGCGATTGCTACGGTGCTGTTGGTGAGTGTCGGCGGCGTGGTATCGAATCCGCTCCTGGGAGCCAAGCCCAACTTTGTCGTCTTTCTGTCCGACGATCATTCACAACGTGATTCGCAGCCCTACGGCGCGTCGGACGTTCGCACGCCCCATATGCAGCGGCTCGCCGAACGCGGTTTGCTCTTCGAAAATGCCTTCATCGCTAGCCCCGCCTGTGCCCCAAGCCGCTCTGCTTTGCTCACTGCGTGTATGCCGGCCAAAAACGGTGCTGAAGCAAATCATAGCTATAAAAGAGACGATGTCCTTTCTTTACCCAACATCTTGCGGGAACTCGGTTACGAGACCGCTGCATTCGGGAAAGTCGCCCACGGTAAGACCGATGTGAGCCGCCACGGATTCGATCGTTTCGATGAAAAGCACGATATCGAAACGGTCCGAAACTTTTTGAAGACGCGCGATTCAACGAGACCTCTTTGTCTCTTCGTCGGAACGCACGAACCTCATGTTCCGTGGCCAGTGAATCGAGGCTACCAACCGCAGTCGATCAGCTTGCCGCCAACGCATGTCGACACGCCCGAAACACGAAACTTCCGCAGTCGTTACTACTCCGATGTAACGGAAGCAGATCGCCGGCTTGGCGAGGTCATGGATGCTGCGGACGAATTGCTCCCAAAGGATTCAACTCTTCTGATCTACACAAGCGATCACGGAGCTCAATGGCCCTTCGGGAAATGGAATCTATACGACGAGGGAATTCGAGTTCCCTTTCTCATCGCATGGCCAGGAACAATTCCAGCCAATGCACGCACGTCGGCCATGATTCAGTGGATCGACCTACTCCCTACCTTGATCGATCTCGCTGGCGGTTCCTCGATGCCGCAATGGGACGGAAAATCATTTGTACCCGTTTTGCGAAAGCCACAGAGCTCCCATAGAGACGTTATCTTCACCACCCATAGCGGAGATGGAAAGATGAATGTCTATCCCATTCGAAGTGTGAGAACAAAGGAGTGGAAGCTGATTTGGAATCTTCACCCGGAATTTGCGCATACGACTCATATTGACAAAGCGCTCGCGCGCGATGGCGGTCGATATTGGATCTCCTGGTTTGAGAAAGCGAAACAGGATAAGAGTGCGGCAGAGACGGTCCGCCGTTATCATGAGCGGCCTGAATGGGAGTTATTCCATCTTCCGTCGGATCCTTGGGAAACAAACAATCTTGCAGCGGCCCCGGAGCATGTCGAAACATTTTCGCAATTAAAAAAACAGTTGGAACAGTGGATGGCGGAGCAAGGAGACTCGAAACGAGTTTTCAATGAACCTCGATTGCTTTCCGATCCGGCGTCCACTCTCCCCGGAATAAACGCACACACCGATACGCCGACCCCTGCGGTCCCATAGAAATCCTCCAACTAAAACTTGATCGATACCAGCTACCTCGAACGACTACGATGATAAAAATCAGATTGCTGCACCTAAGTACCATCCTGCTTGTATGGCTCATCACATTGCAAATGCCACAATGCACTCTGGGACAATCTTCGGATTCCGAAGGCGTTGTTGAAAAGGCATTCCTAGAGTGGCTTGAGGAGGAA
>JALOQZ010000031.1 GCA_025459245.1 Pirellula sp. | reverse complement strand
CCAGTCGCGATGTCGGAGCGCAACTCGGTCAACCATCTGGCCGTAAACGCTCGGATCTTGAGGGCTGACCGTTCGGTAAATCTCTTCGCCGTTGGGAAGAAGGTAAACGTCGGTCGGCCAACGAGTAACTTGATAGCGTTCGCGCAGCTCTTTTTGCTTTTCACCGTTGATACGAACCGCGACGAGCTGCCCATTGATCTTGCCGATCAGTTGAGGATCGCGAAAAGCCTTTTTCTCGAGCAAGCGACATGGAGGACAGTTGTCGCCGTAGAAATGAAGCATCAAGGGCAAATTGTTACTCGTCGCGTAACGGATCGCGGTTGGGAAATCATCGATCCATTGGATCTCTTGCGTGTTCGGTTGCGAGAAGGTGCGTGCCAATGTCGAGAACGAGACGGCCAAGCATGCTAGACAAGCGACGGAATGAATGAAAGCAGATCGAAACATGCTCGGTCCTCAAGAAAGGGACGTGTCGAAAGTGCTCCACCGCGATAGAGGTGAAGGCGCACATCGAGTGGCATCGGTGCGAGAACGCAGTGGAGTTGAATCGATTTATTGGATTGGAGCGATTTTTCTCAACCGTTCCGATTTGTCGCTTAGGTGGTTGGCGATTGCGATAGCTGGCTAAAGAACCAGGCTTGACTCAAGGCTTGTGGCCGAGTTATTTCTTCGGACTCTCGAGGCTAATTGACCCAAAACTAATAGGAATGGAACTCCGAACTATGAAACGAATTCTCTGGGCTCCAGTTGCTCTATCGCTGG
The DNA here is from genome assembly GCA_025459245.1 of Pirellula sp. Classification (GTDB taxonomy): domain Bacteria; phylum Planctomycetota; class Planctomycetia; order Pirellulales; family Pirellulaceae; genus JBKCUI01. The sequence goes on along the minus strand of JALOQZ010000031.1, from coordinate 20,119 downwards.
CTTTCACCGTTGGCTGCGGTGGTGGTGACAACAAGACTGCCGATGCTCCGGTCAATGCGAACCCGACGGTTGCGCAATCCGGCTCAGCAGGACAACCAGCCCCTTCCACCAACATTGTTACCCCGACCGATCCGAAAGACATCGTTCGCGTTTTCTTGGACGCAATGCGAGCCGGGAATGCAGAGCAACTTTCAGCCCTCTTCTCGACTGCTGCGAGAGAAGAAATCGCTCGCCAGGGGATCAAGATTGCACCTCCTGGTTCGGCACAAGCTACTTTTGAGATCCAAGATGCAGTCCCTCAAGGGGACGCCATTTTGGTGACCTCTCGCTGGATTGAACCACCCATGGCTGCAGGAGAAACGCCACAAGAGATGGAAGTTCTCTGGGTGCTGCGAAAAGAAGCCGCTGGCTGGAGAGTTTGCGAGATGGCGGTGGACCCCGGCACAGGCGAGGAATACGAAGTCGTTAACTTTGAAAAACTTGACGAGCCCGGAACCGCACCCGCGGCCCAGACACCTGCGGCGCCTGCCAGCCGAGTGGCTGCATTGCCCGGAGCTCCCGGTAGTGTTCCTGCTTCCCCGGTCGGTGCGATGCCTGCCGGGCAAACGATGCCGCCGTCCAACTTCGGCAGCGCTGGGCTTCCAGGCTCGGGAACGCCCGCTTCGGGGCTGCCCGGCGGTTTGCCACAGTCAGCGCCTCTTGGCGGAGCACCAAACAACGCACTGCCAGGTGCGTTACCAGGATTGCCACCGGCATCGCTTCCTCAGTAAGCTGGACGCGATCGACAGGCTGTTTGGTAGGGATTTCCGAACAAGGGCCACGTAAGTAAATCAAGAAAACATTTACCACCAAGCCGTCTCCCCGAGATGGCTTGGTTTTTTGTTATGGCAAAAGTTCTGGTTTCGCAATGGTTCTGGGCCCTTCATGGCTTGACCTATTTTGCTAGAATCCGTTACTTTCTGCCTCGCCACATTTGCTGGCGCTGCAAACGGCCACTGAAACGGTGGTTTACGCAGATTCACTATTCGTCAACTTTTGATTACAAAAAACTGCTGAGGGGAGCACCCTGTTATGGCATCGATTGAGGAACGAGTCATCGATATTGTCGCTGAGCAACTGGGCGTTGAGAAAGACAAGATTAGTCGTGACACCCACTTTGTGAACGATCTCGGCGCCGACTCGTTGGACACCGTTGAATTGGTGATGGAACTCGAAGAAGAGTTCGACATCAGCATTCCGGAGGATGCAGCCGAAAAGATTCAGCGCGTTGGCGAAGCTGTCGATTACATCGAAAAGCAGCAAGCGTAGTAATTTCGAGCAAGCCACTCACGTTCTGGAGCGAGTCACTCGCGTTCTTGGGATCTGAATGAAACGTCGTGTCGTTGTAACTGGGCTTGGATGCGTAACCCCCCTGGCCTGTGATATTGCCAACCTTTGGCGATCCATCTTGGATGGTAAGAGCGGTATACATCCTCTCACCGTCATCGACACGTCGCATCATAAAGTGAAGTTTGGGGGTGACGTCCAAAACTTCGATCCCGGAGCTTCCGTGGACGCTAAAGAGGCGAAGCGTCTCGATCGATTTACCCTCTTTGCCATGGCTGCTGCCTACCAAGCCATAGGCGACTCGGGATTGGATTTTTCTAAAGAAGATCCATTCCGTTGCGGTGCGATTCTTGGTTCTGGCATCGGCGGACTCAATGAAATTGAGGAGCAAATGTTCCGCCTCTTTAGCAAGGGGCCGGATCGAGTTAGCCCGTTCACGATTCCGAAAATGATGCTGAACGCCGCCGGTGGGAACATCGCGATTCAATATGGGTTGCGCGGTCCCAATTTCGCCGTCGCGACAGCTTGCGCAAGCAGCAACAACGCGATGGGGGATGCTCTCAAGGCAATTCAGTACGACGACGCGGATGTCATGGTTACAGGCGGCACAGAAGCGGCAATTACCGCGATGGGTGTTGCTGGTTTCGCCAACATGAAAGCGCTGTCGACCCGAAACGATGCACCTGAAAAGGCGAGCCGTCCGTTCGATGCAGATCGAGATGGATTTGTGTTGAGTGAAGGTTGTGGTGTGTTGATTTTCGAAGAACTCGAGCATGCGAAACGCCGGGGGGCAACGATCTACGGCGAGATCCTCGGCTACGGTGGGTCTTGCGATGCAGGGCACATCACTGCCCCAGACGAACAAGGACGCGGTGCAGGGCGGGCGATGTACAACGCTTTGCGTGATGCGAAACTAAATCCAGAAGATGTGGATTACATCAACGCGCACGGCACCAGTACTCCCCTTGGAGACAAAGCGGAGACGGTGGCTGTGAAGAACGTATTTGGAGATGCAGCGTATAAGGTTGCAATCTCCAGTACCAAAGGGCATTTGGGGCACGCATTGGGAGCAAGTGGGAGCATCGAGATGATCCTCTCTATTCTGGCTTGCTACCACGGCGTGATCCCCCCAACCATCAACTTGGACACTCCTGATCCAAGTTGTGATCTTGATTACACGCCGAACCAAGCACGCGAAACAAAAGTACGGGTTGCGATGAACAACAGTTTCGGCTTCGGCGGCCACAACGCGACTCTTATCTGCGGCCGGATATAGCCCTGCGTTGCGTTCTCCGCCAAAGACGCATCAATTCACCCCGTGCAAAGCTCTTCCCTAGAGTCGAATTTCACGACCTAAAGTTGCATTTCGCCACGTGAAATGAGCGAGCGAGCCGTTTTCGTCTCCAGTCAATTTGCGTTTGGCATCGAGTTGCGAACGGCACTTTCGCGGGAGCGCAATGCGAAAATGCATAGTCGGACGGTCGTCCTCGACCGTTCCAGCGCGCTAGACCACAACCGCTCAGAAACGGTTCCGCCTGCTAATTAAATACTCCGTAATCGCTTTATCGTACGGCATGCTGGTGTCGAGCGGTACGTAGTCAATCTTCGATTCGTTGCAGCCTTTCTTCAACTGCTCACGGAATCGTTGGATGTTCTCGCGATACTCATTCCCAATGTCATCTGCATTGACACTCATCGAGTCACCGGTTTCCGGGTCTTCTAACTGCACCAGACCTTGAAACGGGAAAGCCACTTCGGCTTCATCGAGGACATGAAAGACAATGACGTCGTGCCCGGCGTGCTTCAATACCCGAATGGCGTCCAAGGTTGGGTCGACATCAGCTAAAAGATCACTCATGAGCATAATCAGCGACCGATGGCGGAGCATCGAAGCCAATTGCAAAAGAGGTGCTTTCAGCTCGGTTTCCCCAGCCACCTTCAGCTTGGTTAGTTGACTCAAGATGGCAGCAAACTGGCTTCGCTTGGACTTTGGCTGCAAGTTCGCTTTGATCTTTTTGTCGAAAGTCACCAAGCCGACAGGATCCTGCTGCATGAGCATGAGGTAACTAAGCGCCGCCGCTAAGCAAACACAATAATCGAACTTCGTGAGCTTCTGCCGATACGTGTAATCCATCGACTGGCTGAGATCCATCACGATGTAACCTGTGATGTTCGTCTCCGCTTCAAATTTCTTAACGTAATACCGTTCCGTCTTTGCGTAGGCCTGCCAATCGATGTCTTTCGGGTCATCGCCGGGGGTATATAGTCGATGCTCGCTGAACTCTACGGAAAACCCATGGAAGGGGCTGGAGTGCATGCCTTGCAAAAAGCCCTTTACCACCATCTGGGCGCGCAGATCGAGTCGCTTGATCTGGGCTGCAAGCTCCGGCTTTAAGTATTGTTCAACTGCGACCACGATGTAAGGAGCTTGTGGGTGAAGGGAATCCGTCTGGCTACAGTGATTCTACGACGCTAGTTCGATAGGCGGCAATCGCAGGAATCAATCCTGCGAGAATTCCAATCAAAATCATTCCCGGCACCAACCATAGTTCTTGGGACGATACCGTGCTCCAGATATCGATCGTTGCTCCCGTGGTACTCTTCGTCCAAACGTTGCTGATAGGGCCCGCCAGATGACCGATCAGCCAACCAGCAACCCCTCCAATCACAGCGATCATCGTGGATTCGAGCAAAATAATCGCGGTCACGTGGTCTCGGGATGCGCCGAGCGCCCGCATCACGGCTATGTCTCGCTTTCGCTCGCTCATGCTGTTGTAAATACTGACCAAGATCCCGATGGCACTAACGATGCAGACCAAGCTGGTCAAAATGAACAAACCGAATTTCACCGGCTTCACGAAGAACTCAAGGAGCTGATTGAGAACACTGATAGGAGAAACCGCGATGGCAAACGCGGATTTGTTCACTTGCTTTTGCATACCAATTCCGGCTGGCCCCCCCAGCCGGACCAAAATCGCAGTTACCTCGCGTTTATCGATCGGCAGTCGAACCTTGGACAATCGCCCCTCTCGCTCCGGTGCAACAGCGGTACCTCGTTTCTCGATCCCGCTGATCAGATCCCTTTCGGGTGCCACGTGCCCTTCGAGCAAGTAAAAGCCCTCGATGTTGACGAAGGCGCCGCGGTCGTTTGGGGTACCAGTCGGTTTGAGGATCCCGACGATCTTGAAGCCATCGTTGTGCGTTTCACCACCTTCCGCTCCGTGGGAAGCAAAGATCTCATCCCCCAATTTCAGCTTCATTTCCGATGCAACTTGACTGCCGATTACAGCTTCAAAGAAACCGTTCTCGTCGGAATAGTCAACGAAGTTTCGGCCCTCGGTGAATTCGTAGGGCAAGTTACCTTCTTCACCATGTTTCAGCAAATTGAAGTACTCAGGAGTGGTGCCAATACAGCGGAAGGGGCCGACGTAGTCACCCATACATACTGGAATTGCAAACCCACCTTTGGTGAACGACGAGTAGTAACCTTTCCTCTCAGGCTCCGGCAAGACGCCACCGATCCGCTCGTATTCCTTGCGTCGCGCTTCATCCCCCGGCATGTACTCCATGTAGTACGAATAAGGAACGTTCTCTACCGGCTCACTAAGGAATAAGACCGTATTGAAAACCAGCTGCACCGAGCTTCCTTTGGCTCCAACGATCAAGTTGTAACCAACATTGCTGGTCTGCTCGAAGGTGCGCTCGATCTGGCCGGAAATGGTAAGAACCAATACGACCAAAGCGACGCCAAGCGACATGGAGAACATGGTCAAGAACGTCGGGAATTTGCGATACCAAAGGTTTCTGATCGCAATACGCAGGAGGCTCATGCTCTTTATAGCTCGCTTTCAGGTGCAGTCGTTTGTTTGGTAACCAAGTTGATTGTTTCAAACCGGACAACGCGTGAGAACTGCCGAGCTACGTCATCGCTATGGGTCACCAAGAGAATTGCGACTCCCTCATCGGTGCAGACGTCTCGGATCAATTGAATGATACGGGTCTGATTCGCAGGGTCGACGTTCGCAGTAGGTTCGTCGGCGAGCAGTAATCTCGGTTTGTTCGCCAGCGCTCGGGCGACGGCGACTCGCTGCTGCTGACCGACTGACAGTTGTTTGGGTAGATAGTGAAGCCGATCCTTGAGACCGACCTTTTCCAAGAGCTCGATGGCGCGTCCGGTATTGACCGATTTGCGAGAGAATGTCATGCCAAGCTTCACATTCTCAAGGGCAGTGAAAGCTGGTAGAAGATTAAAGGTCTGGAAAACATAACCGAGCTTCGCGGCTCGAATTCGATCTCGAGCGGATTCGGAGAATCGGGTTAGCTCCATACCGTCAAGCTGGATCGAACCTGAATCCACACGCACCAGCCCCGAGATGGTGTGTAGTAGCGTCGTCTTACCGCAACCGCTCTCACCACGAAGAACAACCTGCTCTCCTGATCCCATTTGAAAACGGGGGATATTGAGGATGTCGACGCGAGAGCCGGACGGTTCTGCAAAGGACTTTTTGAGTTCAGTGATTTCTAACATGGATTCCTATACGCAATACCAGGAGGCGGGTTCGATCGAGGGGAAATGGGCAGTTGGAACCTCATCGCCCCGTTCGTTTGCCTCGCATCGCGCGCTCGATGTCTCTCTGGGAGTCTTTCTTTTTGAGAGTTTCTCGCTTGTCGTGTAGTTTCTTGCCTTTGCAAAGCCCCATCACGCACTTTGCTATTCCTCGTTCGGTGAAGTAGACACGAAGCGGGACAAGCGTCAGGCCACGTTCTTTGGACCTCCCAGCGAACTTGAGCAACTCCTGTTTGTGAAGCAGTAACTTGCGGGTCCGCTTGGTTGGGTGATTCCAAAACGTCGCTTGCCGATACTCATCGATCTCGCAATTCACCAGCCAGAGTTCCCCATTTTGCAATCGACCGTAGGCCTCTTCGATCGAACACTTGCCATTGCGAAGACTCTTGACCTCGCTGCCGTGAAGAATGATGCCACATTCCATCGAGTCCAAGATCTCGTACTGAAACTTGGCCTTCCGATTCTCGGTAACGGTTTTGAAAACGGGCGCTTTCTCTTTGGGCTTAGGTGCAGCGGGTTTGCTGCTGGTCGGCTGTGCGGGTTTGCTATTCTTCTTGCTCATGGTGCGAGAGTCTCAGCGGGCGCGATATCCTCAGGGGATTCCAGGATAACAAAGTAAGGGTTTTGATCGGGGGCTATCGGGTAAAGGCGTTTCCAGGCTGGGATGGTTTGTCCTTCGACTCGCAAATCGAGTAAAACGTAGCGAATTCCGTATTTTGCAATCAGCTCTCGCAATTTCGCTTCATCGTTTGGCTGAAGCCGTTTGAGTTCGTCGTACCGATAGGCCGCTTGAAGGCGTTCGTTCCATAGTACGACAGAGCTGGCGTTTTGTGGCATGTCTTTCCAAGATGCGAGCTCCGCTCTTTGAGCTCGCCATTTAAATGTCTGCTGTCTTCGCGGCGTCAACCATAGACCTTCCCGAGGCATCTTGGTTCGGATCCATTCACAGACCGCAAGCCAGTGAGTGAACTGATCTCGCTGCATTTCGATCGTGTCTTCCTTGAGGCTAAAACTCTGCTTGTCGCCAGCCGGTATAACTTCCGATGCGTGCGACCGCATCCTTTCGTTGAGCAAGCCGAACGAGAATGCCAGTGCAGCGAGTCCTATGATTCGCGCCCAAGCGGCCGACGAAAGGTTGGCGAGAGTAACCCCGGCTGGCATCGCGAGTTGCCTGGTCGCTAATGCGATCGCAAGTATGGAAATTGCCAGCGGCCAAGTCACCTCGTTCCAGCGGAACCAATAATAGCGAAGGACCGATGCGGCCAGCTTAGGGACAAGGTTACTCAGCGAAAGATCAATGACCAGGCCGAACATAGCAAAGACAAATGCGACGCAAGCGACTGCGAGCAGCCAGCGAACCCGCTGCGGTGCTCGATGAATCAACCCCAAACGCGGATTGAATTCATCGCGTTGACCGAGGTGCTCGGACGCACCGGATTGCATTGAGTCCGACCAACGAGAGCGATTTGCAATAAGGAGCACGGCAGAAGAAACCGCCAGCAACGCGGCGAAACCACGCCAACGCGATTCGCTAAACCGAGTAGGGGACAAGTGATGCCCGAGCCTCGTATAAACCTGCGCGACGGCAGCCTGGGATCTTTCGTCGGAGCCCGTCTGCATGTCCATTTGAATGGCAGGAACCGCGCCGGCAATGAAACCAGAAGCGCCGAGCATCCAGCCCAGCAAGTGGGCTCGGATCCAGGATCGGATTGGCAGCCTGTCTGCAAAAAGCTGCAACCAAATGGATGCAAGGCCGACGGTGGCGATCACCCAAAGGCCGGTCACAACATGAAAAAGACTTCCCAAACCGATCATCGACCATCCAAGAGTCCATCGAGATCGGCTTATCGCACCGAGGCCAGCGAAGAAACACGCATACGCGATCCCTTTGGACTCGCACCCTCCAACAACCCATTCGCCGGCCCAGTTGCCCCAATGCATTCCCGCAAGCCAAATGGGAGCGGCGATCGATGCCAGAAAAATCGGTCTCTCCGTTGATCGATAGGACTCATCAGAATTCCGCCCCGTCTCCGCGGTCTGCCCTGACCTGCGGAATAGACCATGAAGCATATAGGTCCATGCTGCTGCTAGCGAAAACCAGGTGATGAAACGACCTGCAAAGATCGCGGTTTGAATTTCCAGAACGGTGGTCAACCAGCCAAAAACGACAAAGAAAGCCCAATGAGCGTCCCCTGATTCCAGAAACAAATCCCCGCGGCCTAGCTCGGGATTCCAAAAATGAGCCGCCTTACTCCAGTAGTGGGGCTCGTTGACGTCGGGGACCTGGTTCCCTGCATAAATCCAGAAAACGCAGAAAGTCGCTAGGAAATCGATCAAAAACAAGAGGCTGTTCCGAACCCGCGAAGGATTCCCAGGTTCCTTGGAAATAACGGGTTGCGTCGTCATGGCGGGTTGGTTTGTAGGGGTGCGGGAGGGAAACACGAACCGCAGATTGGTACAAGCGACAATTTTTTAACGAAAATCCGCTTGACATTCCTCCCTTTTTCTTGACTAGCGCAACCTTGCACCTAGAGTTGAGGGATATTGGAGTGTAGGTGGACCGCCCGAAGGAGGGAGGTACGGTTCCGCCTTCTATAGATTCACAGGATACAGGAGATGGGTATTTTGCCCAAGGATTCGAGGAAGGGAAGTCATGTTAGTATTATCTCGCAAAAAGAACGAGAGCATCGTCATCAATAACGAGATTACGATTGTCGTAGTCGAGATTCGCGGTGACAAGGTTCGCTTGGGGGTGGAAGCCCCTCGTGAGGTGCCCGTGCACCGCCGTGAAGTTTACGATGCCATTCAGCGCACCCACGAAGGCAAAGAGACGGAAGCCGCCGACGAATAGTTGATGGTTTTGCTTGGGAAAAGATCGGCGCACCGACTGCTTGGTTTGGACGTGGTTGGTTTTTGTCGGTTCGTGCCGTTTTCTAATCCCCACTCGCGAAAAACTTTCTTTCTACGCCCCTCTTGGAATCGATCTTTCGTATTGACAGTTGGAGCGGTCTTCGTAAACTTCTCCGCACCTCAGCGATCAATCGCTTTGACGGCCCCGTCGTCTAGAGGCCTAGGACATCGCCCTTTCACGGCGGTAACACGGGTTCGACTCCCGTCGGGGTCATTCAGGTTGGTATCTGCCAGCCAATTCAAATACTTCAAGACCCAGCCTTGTGCTGGGTCTTGTCGTTTCTAGAGCAGGTTTGTTCTGCCAAACTCTTTCCAACCATCGTTGCAACTAGAGTGCGGAAGCTTGCTGAGCAGAGCGATGCGTCAGGCGCTGCTGTAGCTGTCGAGGACGACAGCTAGACACGATGCCTGGGCGCTTGTTCCATTGCTCATACACTTTTTCCTACGCAGGTGATGTCGGCTGATCAACCGGTTGTCGTGCCAATCCGGTTTCTTCAAGCGTCGGGTGATCCGGTTTCTTCCAGTCGCTTGGAAAATTTCGCAAGTGCACTTCTTGCTGTGGTATCGAGATCTGAATCCCCAATTCCGCGAATCGCTTCCGGATCAAGAGATGGACTTCGTGTCGCGTCGGGAGCCTCAAATCGAGACTTGCTAAAAAACATCGAACGCGTATCAGCTGTTTGTTCTCCCCAAACTCTTCTAAAAACGCCGTAGGTGCCGGCTCTTTCAAAATGTTTGGATGCTCCAAACAAACTTCGCGAATCAATGCACATGCAACTTCTGGATCCGAATCGTTTGAGATACTGATGAGCATCATCATCCGATTCGTGGAGTCGGTGAGTGTCCAGTTGAGCAGTCGCCCCGTGACCAAGTCCTTATTTGGAATAATGAGTTCTTGCTGATCAAAGTTTGTAACCGTGGTAGCTCGCATACGAATTCGCGAGACGGTACCAGTCGTATCTCCCAACGTGATGACGTCACCGACTCGCACAGGCTGTTCGAACAGAAGAATCAAACCTGAGACAAAATTGGCAAAGATCTCTTGCAGACCGAATCCCAAACCAACCCCAAGCGCTGCAACAAGCCACTGGATACTTGCCCAGCGGATTCCCATGCTATTGAAAGTCATCAGAATCCCAAGGAACAGAATCGTGTATCGAGAAATGGAAGAGATCGCATAACGAACTGCATTCTCAAGCGGTAAATGCTGCAACAATGCAATCTCAAGCAGCCCCGGTAGATTGCGAGCTGCTACGACCGTCATAATCCCAGTGGGAATCGCGATCAGTAAATTGGTCAATGTGATGGGTATCCGCTCACCGGGGGTCATGCCGTCAACCGTCCAGAGTTGAACTGCATCAAGCACTCCGACTGCAGGTAAAACTGTCGACCAAATGACTGCAACCGCTGCGATCGATGCAAAGATCAGCGTACTTGTTACCAAGCGAATGGTTTGCTTGTTGATCGATGCAAGATCTGCATGAGAGTCGAGCAATGGGTTGGGGAGAGTCGGGGCGTTTGGATCCCGTCGCCTCGCTTCCTCGAGCCGCTGCTTGGCTTGTGCGACGAGCAACACCCGTCGTCGCAGTAACAGCCAGCGATAGATAAAGCTGGACAAAAGAAGAATGCCCACCAACGTGATAAAGGTCGTGTGAAGGTGCATGGCCAATCGCACCGACGTGTAGTGGTAGCCCATGAGACTCATCAGCATCAACGCGAGAGGTCCGCATGCGAAAATCGGGTACCACAGATACTTCAGTCGATCAATCCAACCGCCAGGATGGTTCTTCAAGAAATTTGAAAACACACCTTGGGTCGGATGCAAGCATCGAATCAAGAAAAGGAAGCAAAGGAGCATCAACGCTGCATAGATTATTCTCCCTAGCGAGTTCTCGTATTTGCTTTCCCCAAACTGGGCAAGGACAGCGACGACGCATACGCACGGGACAGCCAGATCGATGAACCAACGCAAATTCTTCCGAAGAATGGATGTCGACGATGTGCTCCACTGAAAGTGGTTCTCGGCCAATCCGCCGGATCGACAAACCTGCCGAAGCAGCTCAAGCGGAAAGAAGTATCTCGCCCCCACCATCAACCCCATCCCTATGGCTTCCGCGAAGGCCCGGTTTTCGGAGTGGTTTAATCGCCAGCCAATCACCAAATGAATGATTGCCAAGGGACATGCAAGTAGAAAGCATGCCAACATCGTCTTCCAAGTTGGAATGAGGGACGTGCAGTTGGGACGACTCGCCAATTCGCCTTGTTTGATCGTCTCTGCCTTTAGGCGTTTGATATTGAAGGCGAGAGCCATAAGCACCCCAGCTCCCAGCAAATACCCCCAAAGATGGTATTGCAAGTCGTTGAGCATGAGAGCCGGTATCTCTCGCCAATTACCAAACTGAAACAACCATTGGAGCGATGGCCAAACCTCCCTCGCGTCACTGAGTTGGAACGCTTCGCTCGAACGAATCCACAAAACGTGCTCATCGATGAAAGAACGGTACTTCTTGACTTGTTCAATCGTCTGCTGCGTGTTCACGCCGAGGTTGAACAAGCTTTCGAAGTAACTGTTCGCGTCGATGCGAAACTCATCGACGACGCGATGTTCAAAGTTGTGTAGCAACCGCGCTTTTTCGCGCAAGTCGGCTGTAGAAAAGAATTGGGCCGATTCGTCGGTAAAGCTCTCCGGCTCGATCACTGCGGCCGAGGCTGCTTTCCAGTCATCGAGTTCCAAGATAAGAGTCTGCGTCGCAACGAGCTTTTCTTGAAAATCATGCAGCTTGTCGGTCAGTTCGTTTATATCGGGTAGCTCGCTACGTTGCTTGCGCAACATGAGCCCAACCATACTGTTAAAGTTCGTTACGTTCTTCGTGCTCTCGTGCGACATCCGTTCTGTCATGATGCGGTATCGCTCTGTCCAGAGCTTGAGTTCGGCCCTCGCAGCATCGGACTCTAGACGCATCAACGCATTTTGCTTGGCGAGACCTAGCCAAGCATCGGTGCGTATCACAATCTGCTCCGCACGGCCTCGAAGATCCCCGGGCGATTGTGAGACCATGCTCTCGGCCAGCTTCTTTTGTTTGGCGATAAGACTCTCTCGCCTCTTGTTCAGCTCTTCGGTGACTTCCTTGATCTTGGCTTGATAGTACTTCTCCTCTGTCGAGAAGTTCGCTTTCTGCAGAGATAGCAATTCCGTCTCTGCGTCGTATGTTCTTTGCTCCTGCTCGATGCGCCGGGAGCGTTCGTTTAAACTCATGAGCCGCGCGCGAAGGAGGAGCAAGTTCGCCTCGCGAAGTCTCGGATCGGTACCTTCGACTGGCGGCGCGTTGAGTTCGTCGTTGAGCTTGGTAATCGCAGCTTTTGCCTCGGACAACAATCGAGGGAGCTCTTTCTTCTGAGCTTCGCGGCTGACGATCGTTGCGTCGACTTTCGCACGGCCATCGACTGCCGTTTGCAAAAGGGACTGAAGCTCCAGCTGATAACTTTGCAACCTTTCAATGGGTGCTGAATCCAGGCTACTCTCTAAATAAATGAAGCGAGGGGAGAAGCTTTCCTTTCTCTTCTTAGCCTCCGCAGTCGCCGTTGGCGCCGCTTCGTAAGCCGCCAGGAGTTCCTTGAAGTACTTTTCGTTCTCGCTTCGCGATTTCAACTCGGCCAAAAGCGCTTCATACGCCGTAACGAGCGATTGCTTGAGGTTTGCATCAAGATCGGTTGCGCTTTGAAGCTGCTGCAAATAGGCCGTCACACTTTCAATACTGATCGAAGCGATGTCGCCGACGGGCGCGACGGGAGCGGGTGAGGTTACGGCAGGAGTGTTGGTTTGCTGAGGGCCGGACGTAGCCGCTTGGCCGCTTCCGGAGATGATCGGAGCGGGTGGCTGCGTTGAGCTCCCCGCGGCATTGGTCGTTCCATTGCGATTCTGTGGTGCCTGAGCCGGATTGGTTGCTGGGTTATTGCCCGCACTACCCCCCGAAGGAATCAGTTGCAATTGAGCAAACGCAATGGGATTGAATGCCAAGACCAAAGCGATTGCCACAGAGCTGGCAATGCCATTTCGCTTTCTCGCAAAGCGTGCTAGCACACCGGTCGCGAAGGATTCATGACCCAATCGGTATCCATGCATAAGGAACTCTACCAAGTCGTTTCGAGCCGAATCGTTATTGCGTGCCATGCATCCGTACCTAAAAGATTTCTCCGCGTAGATCAAGCCGGATCAAGCGCCAGCAACATTGCTAGCACTCCTTCAATAGAACAATCATAAAAATCGGAAAAGTCACCGCGACCGTTAAAGTTTACCAGAGTCGCTGCCGATAACCCATCTATGCGACGGTCTGAATGCCTTGGATTAGGCGTTTTGACTATCGCACGTTAGGGGGGCACCTAACCAAAGTATCGAATTGCGTGCATTCTCGAGTGGAACCGTGGTGGTGACGCGAGCGGAGGATGCGGAACGAGTGGAGACGCTCGGTCAAAGGTAATTCGGGCTTCGTACGACGGGACCTCCTGGCTCATGAAACGCAATCTAACGCGATGGTTTGTCGGCTTGCAGATTGTCAGCTTAATGCTGACAGGATGTGCACCTACGCAACCATTCTTCATTGGCGAACGCGGCGACTTGTCCCATTACATTGACCGCGCCCAACAAATCGAATACCCCGATCTTCAGAATCAATCTTTGCCAGAGGTGACCCAGTCGCATCCGCCGCTGACCCTGGACAATCAGAACTTTCAGTACAAAGATCTCACACTGGAAGAGTGCATCTCCATCGCGTTGATGAACACGCAAGTCATCCGAGCTTTGCCGGGAACGCAACGGCAAAACGCGGATATCGCTGCGATCATTCTCTCCAGTCCGTCGGCGCAATTGAGCACGGTTTACGACCCTGCAATCGTCGCAAACACAACCAACTCTCAGCCTCTTGTAATCGATGGCAGCGGCAACCGAGTTTTGGCTCGCGGTGCAGCTCGCGCCAATCAAGTCGGCGGAGTGGAGGACGCGTTGAGCGAATTCGATGCGCAGTACAGCTCCTTCATCTCGTGGGGCACCACCGACAGAGCACGAAACGTCGGTGCTGGCAACGTTTTCAACCCACAGTTCTTCCAAGGCCGTGACGGAACGGCACAGATGGCTCTTTCGAAGCGTACCGCGACCGGTGGTGTTGCGACCGTCCGATCGCAGTCCATCTATTCCTACAACAACATCCCGACTCAATCGCAAGGCTTAGGGAACTTCGGACGGGCGGTTCCAAGCGACTACACGCAAGTCTTGGAAGCCCAAGTCCAACACCCGCTGATGCGAGGTCGCGGAACGATGGTGAACCGGGTTCCCGTTGTCTTGGCTCGCATCAACGAAGACATCGCGATCGCCGATTACGAAGAACGAATTCGCAACCTTGTTCGAGAAGTTGAGTTCGCTTACTGGGATCTCTATGCAGCCTACTGGAACTTTGCGACCGCCAAGAGCGCTCGCGACAGTGCTGCTCTCGCTTACAAGATCGCTGCTGCCAAGTACAACACGGGCAACGCGGCTAGCCAAATGGCACAAGCGAGTTTGACCTACCACGAATTCGAAGCCCAGGTTGTGGCTGCCTTTAGCGGTGGTGGTGTTACGAACCAACCTGGCTTGCTCGGTCGTGAGCTGAATCTCCGATTGCTAATGGGCTGGGCTGCAACAGACGGCCACTTGATCCGACCTATCGACAAACCTGCGACGGGGCTCGCTCAATTCGATTGGGACTCGATTCAAGGTGAAATGTTGCAACGCAACGTCGATCTTCGCAAACAAAAGTGGGTGATCAAGCAGAAGGAATTGGAGCTGATCTCCTCCAAGAACCAAATCCTCCCAGACGTCAACTTGAACCTCATCTACCGATGGGTCGGTGTCGGTGGCTCCTTGCTGAACAGCGATGGGGGAAACCCACGCTTCCCAACCGGAGGCGGCAATGCGAGCGCTTGGGAAGAGTTGCTCGGTGGAAACTACCAAGAAGGAGTCGTACGTATGGACTTCACTCCGAATGCCCTAGGTGCCCGTCGGCAGCTCGCCGATATCACCAAGGTGCAACAAGACTTGGCACGCGCCCACCGCATCCTCGAAGACAAAGAACTGTCATCCTCGCACTTACTCACCAAATACATTCAGCAGCTCAAGAGCGTGCATGAACAAATGACCCAGCAATTCCACAGCATCGTCGCCAGCGACAACTTGGTGGATGTCTGGAGTGCGAAGTTTGAAATCGGCGATTCGAGCAATCAAGAATACGTGATCGACCAATTGCTGCGAGCTCAGCAAAGCCGAGCACGAGCGGGACAGGCCTACAACACCTCCGTTGCCGAGTACAACAAGATCTTGGTCGAGATCCATCACTTGAAGGGCTCGCTGCTGGAATACAACAACATCATGTTGGAAGAAGGAATGTGGGCTGAGAAAGCTTACTGGGACGCCACCGAGCGAGCTCGGGAGCGAGATGCGGCTCGGCACATGAGCCGTGGTGCCAGCAGACCAGCTGTCATCAGCCAAGGAGAGTACGAGCAGTTCCAAGGAACCGCCGACGACCACACTCGCACTCAGAAGCCGGCACCGCCGATCTTCGAAAACGAGGAATCGGACACGCCGGAGCCTGAACAAGTTCCTGCAGTTCCCGAAAAGCAAGCAGTACCTGCCGACCGCAAGGCACAGCGAGGCAACTCTCTCCTCCGCTCCTAACTCCGTCGCACCTTCCATCAAATGAGCCGCTGGGCGCTAGCCTCCGGTTAACGTGAACCTTCCATCAATTGAGCCGCCGGGCGCTAGCCCCCGGTTAACGTGAACCTTCCATCAATTGAGCCGCTGGGCGCTAGCCCCCGGTTCCCCCCAACTCGCTTGGCGAAAAATCAGGACCCACAAAAAAACAAAACACATCGGATCTACAAGCGAACAGCGTTAGCTGTGAACGAGTTAGGGGGCAAGCCCACAGGGGACGAGTCGCGTCAAAGCGGCCCGTCCCCTGTGGCATTTTGCGACCTTTCTCTCCAGTGGATAGGCACTTAGCTGAGCAATTCGACGGTCGTTGTCTACGATTGTCACGACCTCGCATGGGACGAGCGCGCCAAGTCTGTTTCGCGAAGCAATCCGCCTCACCGAGACCAACCCACCGCGCTTCAGCCGAAGCGGAACGAAGAAGTGATGGAACCGAAGACTGTAAAGCTGAAACGATTGCGCAGATCAAAAAAAATACGCAGATTTTGCGGCTAAGCGCTTCCCTCTAATCTTGACTGAGCTAAACTCGGGGGCTGAGCGAGCGAGAAAAGGCAAACGAGTTGTCTTGTGGATTAGTTTCTACCTCTAATCGACGATCGTTCAGCGAGAGTTAGCACCGAGAAGTCCTCTCTTCTGCTTCTTATCCGCAGTAGAGCTTGTTTATCGTTCAATGGCCGTGTGGCCGCCTTTTTTCATCTAGGAGATTGCAATGAAATTTCGCCCAGTGTTTGCACTTGGGCTGGCCGCAATGTTGGGGGCCAGTAACGTATTCGCCGATTGTGGTTGCAAAACGGCATCTGTCGTAGCTAGCGCCAGTGCTTGCGGCGGTTGTGCAGGTAGCGTTGTCGCTTCGGCTGCAGCCTCGGCATGCGGTTCGCAAGTAACTTATGTCGAAAAGACCGTTATGGTCCCGACGCAAGTTACCGAAAAGCGAATGGTAACCAAGACCGTCAACAAGATCGAAACTCGTGAAGAGGAAGTCACCGTCGTTAAGATGGTTCCTCGCACCGAGACGAAGGAAGAAAAGTACACCGTCGTTAAGATGGTTCCAAAGACTGAGACCAAGACCGAAGAGTACACGGTCCATGTCTGCAAGCCAGAAGTCAAGACCAAGGAAGTGACCGTTCGCACTCCTGTCACCAAGCAAGTGGAATACACCTACGAGGTGAAGGTTCCGAAGCAAGTCGTTGAGTCGGTTCCTTACACCGTTTGCAAGACTGTTTACGACGACGTTCAAAAGACCGTCACTGTCAACGTTTGCAAGCCTGAGACCAAGGAAGTGGAATACACTGTCATGGTTCCTCAGTACTACGACGAAGTCGTAAAGCAAACCGTTCGTGTACCTCACACTGAGACCAAGACCGGCACCCGCAAGGTTTGCAAGATGGTCCCTGTGACAACGGTTAAGCAAGTCACCAAGGATTGCGGTTCCTATCAAACCGTTGTTGAAGAAGTTCCTTGTGCACCAGCTTGCGCCCCTGCTGCTTCGGCATGCGGATGTGCACCTGTTGCTTCCCCATGCGGATGCGCAGCTCCTGCAGCTCCTGCAACTCGCACCGTTTGCAAGAAGGTTTGGGTGCCAAACGTTGTAACGCAAGACGTTACCGTTACCACCATGCAACCGACCTACTCGGAAGAAACCTACACGTACAACGTCACCGTCTGCCACGACGAAGTTCGTGAAGTGACCGTGAAGAAGTGCAAGATGGTTCCTGAAGTTCGCAAGAAGACCGTGACCCACATGGTTATGGTTCCAGAAACCCGCACCATCACCGTGAAGCAGCCACGTCAAGTTCAAGAAACCTTGACCCGCCAAGTCACCAAGACCGTTTGCGAAACCGAAGTTCGCAAGGGCACCAAGAACGTTTGCGAATACGTCGACGAGAAGAAGACCGTCGAATACACCGTGAACACCATGGTTCCTGAAGTTCGTACCCGTACTTTCAACGTAACCACCTGCGAAAAGGTTACCGAAGAAAAGACCCGTACCTACAACGTTACGGTCTGTGACCGCGTCGAAGAAAAGCAAAAGCGAACCGTCAACGTTTGCGTTCCTACGACCGTTCAAGAAGAAGTCGAAGTCACCGTTTGCAAGATGGTTCCAACCACCGTTACCGTTGCTGCCGCTTCGGCTTCCGGTTGTGCAGCTCCTGCTGCCGGTTGCGGTTGTGCGGCCCCTGCTGCCAAGCCAGCTTGCGGATGCAACTAGTTCTCTGAAGCCGGGCATCGCTCGGTTACAGAATAAAAATCGAAACGGCCCGTTGTTGATTCAGCAACGGGCCGTTTTTCTTTTAACGTTGTCGGTTACAATACGGCCCGAAACTTGTTCCAAACGAATGATCCCACCCCTTGTTTTCTTCAGGATGCCATGTCCTCTGCAAAGCGATTGACCGACCCATTTGGAGCCCGCAGTACATTCCGAGCCCCGCAAGGTGAAATGGGGATTTATCGGCTCAGTCAGCTAGAGAAATCCGGGGTTGGCAATGTTTCTCAGCTTCCGTTCTCGATCCGAATTCTATTGGAGGCGGTCCTTCGCAATTGCGATGGATATCAAGTATCGGAAGAAGATGTCTCCAATCTTGCCAAATGGAATGCGGCCAAGCCAGCAGAGCTTGAAATTCCTTTCAAGCCAGCTCGTGTTGTCCTCCAAGACTTCACGGGTGTGCCTGCCGTGGTCGATCTTGCTGCTATGCGCGATGGCATGAGCGCACTTGGTGGAGATCCCAAAAAGATCAATCCGCTTATCCCTGTCGACTTGGTCATCGACCACTCGGTTCAAGTAGATTTTTACGGAACCGCAGATGCCTTGTCGAAGAATGTCGAAGTCGAGTTTGAACGCAATAAGGAACGGTATGAATTCTTGCGATGGGGGCAGCAAGCGTTCGATAACTTCCGTGTCGTTCCTCCAAATACGGGCATCGTTCACCAGGTCAACTTGGAATACCTCGCCAAAGCTGTGTTTCAAGGGAAAGATCATTTAGGGGCTGTTGCGTTTCCCGATAGCCTCGTCGGTACCGATTCGCACACAACCATGATCAATGGATTAGGTGTTCTCGGATGGGGCGTCGGTGGTATCGAAGCAGAGGCGACCATGTTGGGGCAACCCCTGTACATGTTGATGCCCGAAGTCGTCGGTATGAAGCTTGTAGGGAAGTTGTCCCCCGGGTCGACGGCTACGGACTTGGTTCTGCGCGTCACCGAGATTCTTCGCAAGGAAGGCGTTGTAAACAAGTTCGTCGAGTTCTTCGGAGAGGGTGTCTCCCGAATGACGCTCGCAGATCGCGCGACGATCGCCAATATGGCTCCTGAGTACGGCGCGACCATGGGCTTCTTCCCTGTTGATGACGAAACATTGACATATCTCCGCAGGACTGGCCGCACAAAAGATGAAATCGAGCTTGTCGAGCGCTACTGCAAAGAGCAAGGGCTCTTCCGTACCGATGGCATGGCGGACCTTCAGTACACCAAAGTGTTGACGCTTGATCTTTCGACCGTCGAGCCATCGGTTGCTGGGCCTAAGCGTCCCCAAGACCGGGTACCGTTAAAGTCTGTTCAAAGCTCATTCAACAAAGGGCTAACGGCTCCAATCGCAGAACGAGGATTCGGACTAGCCCCCGAACAGCTCTCAGCACAAAGCACGATTGCGGGTGCAACCAAGGACGCGGACCTCAGGCATGGCTCGGTGGTTATCGCTGCGATCACTTCCTGTACGAACACCAGCAACCCATCCGTTATGCTTGGTGCTGGTCTGTTGGCAAAGAAGGCAGTTCAGCGCGGATTACGAGTAAAAGGTTTCGTCAAAACGAGTCTTGCTCCTGGATCCCGTGTCGTAACTGACTATCTCGAGAACGCAGGGGTACTGAAGCCGCTCGAACAACTAGGTTTCCATGTGGTCGGTTATGGTTGCACCACTTGCATCGGCAACAGTGGGCCGCTCCCCGAGCCTGTAGCAAACGCGATTACCTCAGGGAACCTGGTCGCTGCTGCTGTCCTCAGCGGAAATAGAAACTTTGAGGGGAGAGTAAACCCTCACACCAGAGCAAACTATTTGGCGAGTCCAGCGCTTGTAGTTGCATACGCAATCGCCGGCACCGTCGATATCGACTTAGACAAAGATCCGATTGGGACCGATGCCGACGGTAAGCCAGTTTACTTCCGAGAGATTTGGCCGACCCATGAAGAAGTGGATGCTGCGGTGAATAAATCGGTGTTTATCAATCAATACTCGAGTGCATTCACAGCCAATGAGACTTGGAATGCAATTCCAATCACCCCAGGAGAACGATTCAACTGGGATGCGAAGAGCACGTACATCCAGCGTCCTCCCTTTCTGGAGGGGATTACACAAAGCGAGGGTTCGATTCAACCGATTCTCGGTGCTCGAGTCTTGGCGGTTCTCGGTGATTCCGTGACGACGGACCATATCTCTCCTGCAGGTTCAATTGCCAAAGACGGCCCTGCAGGGCGTTTCCTTGTCGAGAATGGTGTAGCCCCACGAGATTTCAATAGCTACGGTGCACGTCGTGGTAATGACCGCGTCATGGTACGCGGCACCTTCGCCAACATCCGAATCCGAAATG
>JALOQZ010000251.1 GCA_025459245.1 Pirellula sp. | reverse complement strand
AGGGACTTCGCGTCGAGTCCGAAGCGATCGAGTACGGTAGCGAGCCAATCATGATGGGTGACCTGATCCTTGACTGCATAATGCGAAAACTCATCGGTTTCGCCATGCACATAACCACCTTTGATTCCAGCGCCCGCGACCCACATACTGAATCCGTACGTGTTGTGGTCCCGCCCGACTTTCTTGAGCTCCGTGTCTCCCACTGGCACTTGGATCGTAGGCAATCTCCCCATCTCGCCCCCCCAGTGAACCAAAGTGCTGTCGAGCAATCCTCGCCGCTTCAAATCCTTTACCAACGCAGCCGCCGGCTGATCGATTTCGCGGCATCGAGCAGGCAGCTCAGTTGCAATGGACGAATGATGATCCCACGACTGGCCGTTATTGAAAATCTGGACAAACCGGACTCCTCGCTCGACCAACCGCCTCGCGATCAGGCAGCGTGTTCCATAGTCCTTCGTCGTATCGTTATTGACGCCATACATTTCGAGCGTTTCGGCCGTTTCGGAGGAAATGTCGAACGCCTCGCGAGCGGACAACTGCATCTTCGCCGCGAGCTGGTAGCTAGCGATGCGGGCTTCCAAGTCGTGATTACCAGGAAACTGCGCCAAGTGCTGCCGATTAAACTCCTCCAGAAATCGCAGCTGCTCCGCCTGGGCTGCCCCTCGCAAGTGCGGCGGTGGATTCAAATTGAACATGCGGGGCTCGGTCGGCCGCACCACCGTGCCTTGATAGATCGAAGGCAAACCGCCGTTGGTCCAACTATCTCCGCCACATATAGGCAAGCCCCAGGGATGTGTTAATGCGACATATGCCGGTAACTCCTGCGATTCACTACCCAACGCATAGGTCAACCAGCTTCCAAGGGTCGCTCGACCGCCGACAATCCCTCCCGTATTCATCGCGAAAAAGCCCGGGAAATGGTTATTGACGGCGGAATGCATCGAACGGATTAAGGTGATGTCATCGGCGATCCCCGCGGTGTGCGGCAACAGCTCCGAAATCTCCATGCCGCATTCTCCGCGAGGCTTGAACTCCCACTGCGGAGCCATGATCTGCCGACTCGCTTGGGCTGCGTTGTCAAACCGAATATCCCCTTCGAATTGCTGCCCATGACGTTTGACCAACTCCGGCTTCGGATCGAACAAATCGATCTGGCTCGGCCCTCCCATCATGAACATGGAAATCATCGCCTTCGCTTTAGCAGGCCGAGGAGGTTGCTTGGGCGAAAGATCATAAACCGGCTTCTCCAAAAGCGGCTTCTTAAGCGCCGCACCTTCGCCGGCCAACAATCCATCCTGCTTCAATAACATCGCAGCCGCGACCGACCCTAAACCGAAGGCGGAGGATTGGAGCCAATGACGCCTGGAACAGAGCTTGCCAACGATATTGCGAAGCTCGCGAGAATCCATCGTGTGAAGGGATGATGGGTTTTGCATCGGCATATCCTCTATTCCAAGTACAAAAAGCGATTGGAGGCCATCAACATTTGACAAAGACTAGCGAGCCCTCGTCGGTCCGGTGCATCCGGCTGTTCAGCTATCTTCTTCTGCCATTTTTCGTCGGCGTCTTTGCGAAACAATTCAGCTTGGCTCTGAGTGAACTGCACGCAAGCCTCTAACTCTGCAGGCTTTGGCTTTATCGAAAAAGCCAATTCAAACGCTTGCTCCGCTCTCTGCTCAAACGAGCCACCGGACGACCAAATGCGCTCGGACATCCGTTCCGCTGCCTCCACAACCCAAGCGTCATTCATGAGCAAAAGCGCTTGCGGAGTGACGGTTGATACTGTTCGCTGCTGGCAGTTGGGCTTCATCTCCGGCAAGTCAAAGGTCTGTAACAAATTCAATTGCAACGATCTTTGATAACTCAAGTAGATGCTCCGACGTTTGCCAGCGTCTCCTGGGTCCTTGATTCCTGCAAATAAGCCATCGCGCAAGATGCGTGATCCAATTACCGCTTTTCCTTCATCATCTTCGGCGACAGGAATACTCGGGCCTCCCAGATCCGGGTTCAGCTGACCGCTCACCGCCAGCACGGCATCGCGTACTGCTTCTGCATCTAATCGCCGTAAAGACATTCTCGCAAAGAATCGGTTCTCTGGATCCTCTGTCCAGCTACTCTTTCCCTCGGAGGTTGAATCGCTATTTTGTTCCGGCGCTGAAGAGGATTGCTGAAAAGTCTGCGAATGCACGATCTGCCTGTGCAACCATTTGAGACTCCACCCGTTAGACATGAACTCAGCAGCCAGATAATCGAGTAGCTCCGGATGTGTCGGGGGCTGACCATTCAACCCGAAATCGCCTGGAGTCCGAACAAGCCCTGCACCGAAGTGATGCATCCATACCCTGTTGACGATGACACGAGCCACCAACGGGTGATTTCCGTCCGTGAGTTGATCTGCGTAGGCCAAACGACGTTTGTCGGCGGGAATACTCCTTCGAGACTCGTCGGATCGGTTTTGTAGCAAAACCTCCAACTCACTCGGTTCTACCTCATGCTGCGGGGACTCGGGATTCCCACGAAAGAAGACCGTACTTTTCACTGCTCGGTCTTTGTCTTGAACCGACATGATCATCCGAGCCAGCGGCTTACTATCCCGAATCTCTTGAACCTTCTTCTCCTCTTCTTGAAAACCGCGGTGGGCTGGTCCGTCGTATTCCACCAACTGCCCGACGATCCAATCGATGGTTCGGACTTTGGGATAGGATTCTAGAAGCGCCTTTTGGTCCGCCGTTTGGTCTTTCACTGGCGTTTGGATCGCCTTTCGAAGCGATTCTCGAACCTCTTCGGGCGCGGCATTGATCTCTCGATCTTGTATGGTCTGACAATGCGCACGGCGTCGCGCGTTGATGTCGTCTTGAAGGGCGACTGCATCGGCTTCAATTTTTGCCCGTTCAGCCTTGGTCGCATCGTTCGTTAAATCGATCAATCGCTGGCTAGGTGGTTTCCACTGATGCAAAGGCATTGCTGGGTCGAAAACAGCCCTCAGTTTGTAATAGTCATCGATGGAAATAGGATCGTAACGATGATCATGGCATTGGGCGCACGCGACCGTCAATCCAAGCACCGCGGACGTGACCGTCTGAATCGTGTCAGAAACCGCTTGGTTGCGATTGAGAACCGTGTTCTCCGTCTCCGACAAATCGGGGGCCATTTGCAAAAAGCCTGTCGCTGCGAGCAATCGAGCATGTTCATCGTTGTTCGGATCAATGTCCCCTTCGATCATTTGATCGCCAGCAATTTGCTCACGAACAAACTGGCTATAAGGAATATCGCGATTCAAAGCGTCGACGACGTAGTCGCGGTACCTCCAAGCATGAGGCCTCGCTTTGTCACCAAGAATTTGACCGTCGCTTTCGGCATACCCAGCGATATCAAGCCAATATCGGCCCCAGCGCACGCCATACTGGGGCGAGGCCAACAGCCTCTCGACAACTTTCGAGTAGGCGTCTTCGCTCTCATCCTCCAAGAACGCACGCAACTCTTCGCGTGTGGGAGGAAGCCCCGTTAAGTTGAAACTCAAACGACGTAGCAACGTTTGCTTATTCGCCCGTGGAGCCGCGCTGAAACCATTCTCGGTTGCCTTTCGAACAATCCAGTGGTCAATGTTTTGGGCTGCCGAAAAGGATCCTTGGCCACCTTCGCTCCCCGACTCCGCTCCTTCTGTCGATGAAATCATTTCTGGCCGGCGAATGGGCTGAAAAGACCAGTGGCTCAATTCCTCTTCGGTGAATCGAACTTGTTTCGGATCCTCGGGTTCCGGTCGCAATGTTTTCGCCCCGGATTGCAACCATTGTCGGATCAAATCCTTTTCGACAATCGATAGCTTTTTTGGCCCCGGTGGCATCTCGTCGGAAAGAATTCTTTCTAGCAGAAGAGACTCTGCAGGCTCTTTTTCATGAATGACGGGGCCCGACTCCCCTCCTTTGCGCATCAATCGAACCAGACGCAGGTCCAACTCTCCCCCTTTCTCTGGCTCTTCGCCGTGACACAGGAAGCAATGGGCCTTCAAGATCGGTCGAATCTGCTTTTCGAAAACAACCGCATTCGAATCGCCATGTCCCCCCTCTTGGGCGATCCCTGCAAATGGAAACAACACCCCCAAAAGATAAAGAGATAAAGCAGCCTGGAGTCCACAATTGAAAGGAAGGGAAATCCAAGTAGACATGCGCAGATGCCTCGCGGGAATGCGTTCCATCGGAGAGCTTTAGGTATGGCGGGGAGGAAGGCGGGAGTGGCGGCCAAGACGACCAACCGGTTTGGGCGAACCTCTTGAACCTAGAGACTCGCCCTCATTTCATTGTAACTCAATCAAGAAGGTGGGTGCCAATGGCTCCTCACCAAAACATGCTCGAGTTTTCGAACTATTCTGCGCGACTGTAAACCGCCCGCGTCACGGTTTCTCCGTTGCTTTCGACGGTCGTGGTGCTGGAGATCTCTCCCAAAGCTTCAACGGCGCTCCAAAGGCTCAACAAATCGTTCGCGGTCAGCGTGTACTCTTGGAGCATCGGCTCTGGGGTCTCGATCAAGGACGCGTCCATGTCCGGAATCGCTTGGGTGAACCCGTAACGAGCCCATGGCCGACACATCGCAAACAACTTGCCCAAGTGGACGTACGATGCATTCGCAAGCGGCTTGGAAGCATCGATCACACCCTTTCCTACGACGAGAGGGGTCTTCTTTGCCAAGGCTTCGGTTTGAAGATCGGAATAGGTGATCACAAGATACCCATCGTGAAGCAATGCCTGTGGCATCATCGTTTTAGGAACGGGGCAATCCTCCGGAATTGGGTACCCATATTTTTCGCCCATCGAAGTTGGGACCTCGGTTGGACGCGGAACGCTGTATCCGCTCGGAATCGATTCGGGATGCTTTTCACGCACAAGCGCCACAACGTCATCGAATACGTCAAAGACTTCGACGAATCCCTGCTTTAGCTTATCCGCATTCGTAACCTTGGTAATGCTCGCCATCTCCGGTAGCGGCAACGGTACATCGGAGGGTGGCATGTCTTGGACCCACTGCTTTGCCGCTAAATTGCCGTAGGACAGAACCATACCACTTTCGCCATCGAGTGCTGGTGCGAACGATTCCTCCCAAGTCTTGGAAAGCCGAACAATCAACGGCCAAGCCTTGTCGATCACCTGCTTCGCTTCGAGTAGCTCCTCTTTTTCATTGCCTTGGACAATGTCGAGTTCGACGATTCGATCGAAGTATTTTTTGGCCTTCATCGCGATGGCCTTTGAAAACTCAAAGTACTCGGGATGCTTTTGAACTCGCGTTACAACCATGGCGATCGGAGAACCGCTCACATGTTGCAATCCGCTCAGCGCCGCTGATCCATCGAGCAATTCATTCTTTGTCCTCGCATGGGTCACTTGCTCCCAGCCCTTGGGAGTGAGAAACGAATAAGAGGTTGCCCCTTTGGACGGGGGAACCAGTTTGGCCATCTCCGAATCAAGCCAAGCCAAATCGCTTCGAACATCCTTGAGCATCGCCGCGATCTCAGGGGACTCGCTTCCCATGCGCTCAACTTGAATCGTGATCGCAGCGAAGTTTCTGGTGAATAGATCTTTCACCTGCGCTTCGTAGTTGGCTTGAGCAAAAGCATCCGAAACGTAGCTAATCGAAGTGAGCGGATTGTTCCCCGCATTTTTTACGGGACTCAAATCGGGATGTTTGGCCAAGCTCTCGACTTTGCCAAGATTGAGCAGATCCTTGCTTCGCTGCGAAAACGCTACGACGAAGTACTTGTCCAAAGTACCGATCGTCAGAGCGACCGTGCGGCTGGAAAGGGCGGTTTGAAGCTGCTCCTTCATGTCGTCATCAAACTCTTCGCTCGTTGGGATTGCATCCCAAGGAATCTGTTTGCCACTCAACTCAACCGTGAGACGGGAACCTCGGTCGTCGTCAATTCGTTTCACGAACCGTCCAAACGGTGCCGTTTCAGGATTGAACTGGGTCCCAAGCTGAATGAGCGCCTCGAGCTGATCGA
>JALOQZ010000250.1 GCA_025459245.1 Pirellula sp. | reverse complement strand
GCTGGACCACCTCTCCAACAGCGATAACCAATGTTCGTCGATTTGTTGGAGAGCGAAGGGCACTGCGAAGCGGTCGAGGACGACCGTTAGACGGTAAGAAACGATCGAGGACGACCGTTAAACAATGCGTTGCCAAAACAATTGAGGCCAATTGTTTTACGATCAGAGGATTGAATTGCCTGTAGGGCATAAACAACGTAGCCTAGTGCACCGCCCTTGGAACCGCGGCCCACCTCTCTTCTTGGCTGTAAGCCTTTAACCCGCGCCAGCAATCGTCGCATCGATTAGTCCAAGGCCTTCAGCCAATCAAACCGGGATGGGAGGCCGCTACCTGGCGTGTTACGCCAGGCTACGTTGTTTATGGCTTTCAGCCAACAAGGCATCGCGTAATTTCACGGAGTGAAATTACGACCAAGCATAGTCTAACGGTCGTCCTCGATCGTTTCGCAGTGATTTGAGCGTTCCAACGAATCGACGCCAAACGTTTTTGAGGATGGAGAAGTGGTCTAGCGTGCAGGATCTTTAACAAGATCCACTACCAAAAGATCCCCTCGATAATTTCGCGGAGTGAAATGCGACCAAGCACGGTCTAACGGTCGTCTTCGACCGTTTAGCAGTGATTTGAGCGTTCCAACGAATCGACGCCAAACGTTTTTCGAGGATGGAGAAGTGGTCTAGCGTGCGGGATCTTTAACAAGATCCACTCGCCCTTTATGGCTCGACGCAATGGGATTGATGCTCGAGCATCGTGGCGACCAGCGCTGTCCAGCCGGTTTGATGACTGGCTCCCAGCCCGCGTCCATTGTCTCCGTGAAAGTACTCGTAGAAGAGGATCAAGTCTTTCCAGTCGGGATTCTCGGCATAGCGGGGATCTTCGCCGTGGCAAGGTCGCTTGCCGGATTCATCGGCCATGAAGAGGCTGACCAATCGACGTTCGATTTCGT
This sequence comes from Pirellula sp., assembly GCA_025459245.1. Lineage (GTDB taxonomy): Bacteria > Planctomycetota > Planctomycetia > Pirellulales > Pirellulaceae > JBKCUI01. The sequence goes on along the minus strand of JALOQZ010000250.1, from coordinate 5,754 downwards.
CGGCAACTTCCTTCAAGTTCATTTGGTTGCCCGAACCGGTCGGGCATTCAACTTGAAAGGAATCGCCATAAAACTCGTAATACTCTCGCAGGGATTGAACGATCAAATAGTTTAGGGGAAACCACACCGGCCCTCGCCAGTTGCTATTTCCCCCGAACATCGCCGTATCGCTTTCTCCAGGCACGTATCCGACCGCTTCACGCCCACCTGCGTGATCGAAAACAAAGGGCTTTTCACGATGGACCGCGGATAGGGAACGTATTCCAAACGGCGACAGAAACTCTTTTTCATCGAGCATGTACGCCAGCAGTCGCCGAAATCGCTCGGGCGATGGAATGGCGAGCAATCGCATAATGCCTTCCCCTCCCTCCCCTTCATGCTGCTCCATGTACGACATGTGCTTGGCCATCTGAGGCCGATACTTCAAAAACCAATTCATGCGGCGTTGAAAGCCAGGGAGCGCACGGATCTTGGATTCATAGATCGTGACGTTGGTGCAGAGTGGAATGAGTCCAACCAACGATCGAACTCGCATCGCCGTGCTCTTTCCGTCGCGAAAGAGATGGTCGTAATAAAAGCCATCCTCTTCTTCCCAAAGCCCAGTTCCGTGCAACGTGTTCATCGCTTCCGCGATTTCGACATAGTGCTCGAAAAATTTGCTCGCCATGTCGGAGTAGGCTTGGTTCTCATCCGCCAACTCCAAAGCCATCTGCAACATGCAGCCGCAGTAAAACGCCATCCACGCTGTCGCGTCGGCTTGATCCAACGTCCCGCCGCCTGGGAGCGGTTTGCTCCGATCAAACACTCCAATATTGTCGAGCCCGAGGAACCCGCCGCTGAAGACGTGACGCCCTCGCTCGTCCTTTCGATTGACCCACCAAGTGAAATTCAAAAGCAACTTTTGGAAGGTCCGCGCTAGGAACTCTCGATCCTTGGATAACTGGTAGACTTGCCAACAAGCCCACGCGTGCACCGGGGGATTCACGTCGCTCAGCGCCCACTCGTACGCAGGAATCTGACCGTTGGGGTGCATGTACCACTCGCGCAGGAATAGCACCAATTGACTCTTCGCAAACTCGGCATCCACCCGAGCGAGGGGGATCATGTGGAACGCGAGATCCCAAGCGGCATACCAGGGATACTCCCATTTGTCGGGCATGGAGATGACGTCGCTATTGAACAAGTGCATCCAATCCCGGTTCCGCCCCGAGTCCCGTCCATAGGGCATCGGAGGAGTATTGGCATCCCCTTTAATCCACGAATCGACGACGTAGTAGTAATACTGCTTGGACCACAGCAAGCCGGCATAGGATTGCCTTGCGATCAGTCGCTTTCGATCGCAAAGCTTTTCGGGAATGACATGCGAGTAGAACTCGTCGGCTTCGGTGATTCTTTTTGCAAAGATCGATTCGAACTCCGGTCCGAAAGCTTGATTGACCAGCGGACCGTTCGAAGACGAGGGGTTCTGTGCGTTGTCCAACTCCGAGGCTACACCCGTCAATCGGCATCGCAACACCAAGGGCTTCTTCGGATGCACGATCACTACATAGTGGGCAGCGCATTTGGTGCCGCTCGTTCGCGTGTCCGCGCCATTGACCGCACCGCCGACGACATGTTCGTGAAACGCGTCTTTGTAAGCTTTCCCGGATGTGGGAGCTCCAGGATGACGATTGGGATTGGTTTCGTTCTCGGTGAATAACCAACGAGGGTCCAAGTCATCGCCGTCGGATTCGACACGGAATTCAAACTTGCCCAACGTCGCGTGATCGCAAGCCACAAAACCATTTGGATCTTGAGGGGTTTTCTGCAACGCCATGCGAGGCTTCATCTCACACCCCTCGTGATTGCAGCCCCAAATCCAAGAGTTGTGGAACCAAAGGGTCGGCAAAATGTGAAGTACGGCGGGAGCGTCACCTCGATTGTGAACGGTAAGGCGGATCAAGAGATCGTTTGGATCTGCTTTGCCATACTCGATCTGGCAATCAAAGTACGCATCGTTCGCAAAGGCTTCCGTGTCGAGAATCTCGAACTCTTCTTGAAGCCGGGAACGGTTGCGATTCACATCCCCGAGCTCCTCGTACGGAAATCGAGCTTGGGGATATTTATAAAGCCCCTTCATGTAGGAATGGGTCGGTGTGGCGTCGAGATAGTAGTAGCACTCTTTGACGTCTTCTCCGTGGTTCCCCTCCGGACCGCTCAAACCGAAAAGTCTCTCCTTGAGGATCGGATCGCGCGTGTTCCAGAATGCAAAGGAAAAGCAAAGCCTTCCTCGCCGATCGCAGATGCCGAGCAAACCGTCTTCACCCCATCGGTACGCGCGCGAACGAGCATGATCATGGGGAAAATAAAACCAAGGCTCTTGGTTCTCGGAGTAATCCTCGCGAACCGTGCCCCACTGTCGCTCGGAGAGGTAAGAACCCCAGCGCTGCCAGTGGGCTTTTCTGGTTCGAGCAGCCACCAATCGCTGGTGCTCAGCCGTCGCGCGGAGCGCCTCGGAGCTGGGGAAGCACATCGACGGTTGGGCAGGCACAGGAGAAGGCATAAGTCGGATTCATGAAAGAGCAGTCGGCAAATCGACACCCAAAGGAGTCGGTGTGACGGAGATGGATACTATACACCCCAGGAAACGCCAAGCGAGCCACAATCGCATTTGCTCCCTTTTCGCTTGACTCGAAACTCGAATCATTCTAATGTAGAGATAGTTCTTTATTCGAACTATTCCCATACGGACAGAATAATGGGGCCAACCGAGCTCGAGCTGCGCATTTCGGACTTTGAGAAGAGCATCCGAGAGATTTTCAAACACTTTCAGTCGCTGCATGCTGCTGCGGCGAGCAATCCGCACATGAATCTTGGGCATCACGATTTTGCGGTGATCGAGTACCTTGGCGAGTCGGGGCCCCAAATGATGCGGGCTCTTGCAGAGCACTTGGGGCTGGCAGTGAACTCCATGACTCCGATCGTCGACTCGCTCGAACAGCGAGGCTATGTCGAGCGGGCGCGGTCCGAGTCCGATCGCCGCGTGGTCAACGTCGACCTCACTACGGAGGGCCGGCGCGCTTTCGACTTCGCTCATGGCATGAAACATCAATTCCATTCCGCTCTCCTCTCCGCCCTGACTCCGGACGAACAAGAAATCCTGCTCGTCTTGTTCCGCAAAATCGCACGCCAAGCATCCGCGCAGGTGAAGAGCTTCGAAACACCATAGCGCCTATCCGAAAGCCAGTAGCCGCTCTGGCGCTAGCCGCGGTTTCCGATGGTTTTCGGATAGGCTCTTCACGCAGTCAGCATTCCCCAAAGCGAAAACGTTCTCCTGTCGAAACATCCTCATCGAATTCATTTCCCTGGTCCTAACGGGCATTTAACTCATCATGACGGTTACCACTGCAGCGCCTGTCGCATCGCGATCCTCGATTTCGATATGGATTTGGATCGGGACCATCGCGCTTAGCTTCCTCGCAGGGCGATATCTCCTCCAAGGCCACGGGGGGGGATCGCATTCGTTGCAGTTAGGCGAAAAGGACTCGAAAGAAATCCCTGCGGACGCCGTCGTCGTTACTACGACCGCTATGGTGCAACGCGATGTTCAGCGATCAGTCCAAGCGGTCGGGACCTTCTTCGGTTTTGAAGAGCTTACGTTGAGCTCTAAGCAGGAGGGGAGAGTCGCAAAAATTCACTTCGATCAAGGAGCCGTTGTCAAACCTGGTGATTTGCTCCTCGAACTCGAATCGACCGATTTTCGACTGGCTCTCGAACAAGCCGATAGGAGTTTGCAAACCGAACTGGCGAAATGGGGATTTAATTCCGTTCCTCCTCCTAACGTCGATGTGAGTACGTTGCCCAGTGTTGTTTCGGCCAAGCTCCGATTTGAGTTAGCTCAATCCCGCCTCACACGCATGCTCCCCTTGCAAGCCAGCAATTCGATCAGCGCCGATGATTTAGAACAGGCCAGATCGGACGCCAAGGTCTTGGAATCGGAGTGGAAGAACCAAATGCTCCTCGCCAACGCGGCAGCCGCCACCGCCCGATTGCGTGCCGCCGATTTGGAGATTGCCAAGCAGCGATTGGCCGATTGCGAAATCCGGGTGCCGGTACCGACTCTGCACGAGGAACCCGATGAACAGTTTTACACTATTTCGGAGAGGCTGGTCACCGAAGGAACGCTCCTTAGGCCGGGGACCGAGGTCTTTAAACTGGTGCTGGGCAAGTCACTGAAGCTGCGTTTGGCTGTCCCGGAATCCAACGCTTCGAAAATCGCGATCGGGCAGAATGTACTGGTTGCGATCGCCTCGAGTACCAAAGAAGAACATGGAGTCGTGACGAATATCAGTCCCGCAATCGAACGCAACACGCGAACCTTTCAAGTGGAAGTCACCGTTCCCAATGATTCTGGGCTTTGCAAGCCGGGTGGCTTTGCCAAAGCGCAGATCTTGGTCGGCGAAAAGGAAATCGCGAACACAGTCCCACCATCGAGCCTTTATTCATTGGCGGGCATTCAAAAGATCTTCTTGATCGAGAATGGAATAGCGAAGGAGATACGTGTCACGCTCGGAGAACAAACGCGGGATTGGATTGAAATCGCCAGCCCCGCTTTACCGCCGAATGCGCGCGTCGCAACGAGCGGTCAAAGATTGCTCTCCGATGGGATCGCTGTGGTCGAACGAGATTCCCTCAGCCAAGAAACGCAAATGACGAATCCCAAACTATCGGGAGAGGAGAGCCGCGAATGAGTATCTCCGATCTATGTATCCGCCGCCCTGTATTCACTTGGGTGCTAGTCCTTATTCCTGTGGTCTTGGGAATCGTTTCCTATATGGAGTTGGGCGTCGACCTGTTTCCGAAAGTCGACTTCCCCGTCATATCCATTTCTGCTTCCTTGCCTGGTGCGAGCGCTGAGGAGATGGAGAGCTCCGTGACCAAGCCGCTCGAGGAAGCGCTCAATACGATTGCCGGTATCGACGAGCTGCGATCGATCACGCGCGAAGGGAGCACGACCGTTGTCGTTCGATTTGTTTTGGAGAAAAACGGTGACGTCGGGGCTCAAGAGGCTCGCGACAAGGTCTCCTCGATTTCGCGCATTTTGCCTGAGGGGATGGACACACCGCTGGTTAACAAGTTTGATCTAGATGCGGCTCCGATCATCACGCTCGGTGTCTCGGGAAATCGCGATATTCGCGAAGTTACCGAGATTGCAAAGAGACAAGTTCAAGAAATGCTGCAGACGGTTCCGGGCGTTGGAAACGTCTTTCTCACCGGAGGCCGAAGTCGCGCGATCAACGTCCGAATCGATACCGATCGACTACGGGCCTATGGCATTTCGGTGGAAGAAGTGCGCCGTTCCCTTGTCGCACAAAACTTGGAAGTCCCAGGCGGGATCGTCGATCAAGGTGCCAAAGAGATGGTCCTTCGCACCTTGGGCCGTGTCTCGCAGTCGGACAAGTTTAACGATTTGATCGTCGCAAATCGGAATGGATATCCCATTCGTATTCGAGATATCGGGCATGCCGAAGACTCCATTGAAGAGCCTCGCGGGCTGAGTCGATTAGATGGGCAAAACGCGGTCAGTCTATTCGTTCAAAAGCAATCGGGTACCAATACCGTCGCCATATCCGATGCCATTCAAGCGCGATTAGCAAAGATTAAAAAGACATTGCCGAGCGATATTCGTGTCGAAATCACGCAGGACCAATCGCGGTTCATTCGAGTTTCGATGGAGGAAGTCAAATTCCACTTGGTTCTGGCTGCAGGATTGGT
>JALOQZ010000030.1 GCA_025459245.1 Pirellula sp. | reverse complement strand
GAATCTCCTTCAGTTTGTCAGGCTTATTCCGAATGGAATCAAGCTCCTTTTCATTTGGCTCCGCAGGACTGAGATCTTTGTTCCTGCGCTTTGGACAAAGTAACATCCATCGCGTTGCCACCTCGCTGTCGGTCCATTCTTGGACAACATCCGGTCTCGAACGGAGAACGGAGTGGAAGTGATTACTCATGATCGCATGGCTTAAGATATCGATCCCGAAGTACTTCGCTTGCTCCTTGATCTGACTCGTTACCCATTCACAGCGATGGCTGTTATTGAGGCCGGTTAAGACATCCTCGCCTAGCAAGTAGTACTTGCGAACAATCGTGTCGGCGCGGGCGATGCGCATGATCTGAATTCCTTGGGCGAAAGGGAAAACATCGGCGAAAGAAAGGGCGATTCGTTCGAGTTGCCGAGCACGATCCTGTGCGTTCCAAGAATTGGAGCACGTCGCAGAACGCGACGCAAGAACCCAGAACCGGCCAATCGGCAAAATAATATGCCAAGGGAGGCGTCAATCAACGGAGGGACATTCACATCCAGGATCAGGAATGAATGCAAAGGGACACTGATCAGTGCGAAGAGGGACACTCATCAGTGCGAAGTTGATCAGGCGTTAGGGTTAGTTAACGCGGATCGATCGCGTCTTGGAGATTCTCTGCCCCCATGGATGCGTATTTCAGAGCCTATCCACAACCAGGGAAAACCACGACTAGCACCGCAGAGACTAATGCTTTTCGGGTAGGCTCTTTGAAACTCATGCACAATGTACGAGGTTTCTAGTTTGGCAACACCAATCGCCGAACTTCGCTTCCGATTGCAAATCCAATGGTCTTTCCATCCCCGCGAACGATGCGGATCTTGTTTACAGCATTGCCGATGTCCGCTTTTGTCCAGCTTTTACCGCCATCCTCGGTATAGAAACCATGAGGGACAGCACCAACCCAACCGATCAAATTGTTTTGAAATGCGATTCCAAACTCGCGTGCTGCGGCGTTAGTAACCAAGGGAAGCTCGGTCCACGTCTCACCGCCATCTTCGGACTTCGCTACAAATCTATCAGCAACCTTCGGATCGGGATTATAGGACTGGATCGTTACATAGCCTATTTCTTTGCTAGGGAAAGAAATCTTCCAAGTGAGCTCGAAAGGTCGTTTAGACTCGTACACTCGTCGCCATGAGGCTCCGCCATCGGAGGTCTTTAGAATCAAAGCATGAGACTTGGAAACATCGGTGTCGGTACTCGCAGCAATGAAGCCTTCGCGGCGATTGAAGAAGTGAACATCAAACGCCATGGCTGCTGTATCATCGAGCTTGATCTGCTGCCAAGATTCACCCAAGTCGTCCGACATAATCAACGAAGCCGGGCCGCCAACACGGCCAACTCCGATCAAACGGGTGTGTTGATCAAGTCTCCCGGCGTTAATAAAGTCCTCTCGCATGACTTGCAAGGCACACAGGCCGACAACCGGTGGACCGGTGATCTTCGTCACTTTCTCCCACGTGATGCCGCCGTCTTTTGTTTCGTAAAGCGGGCAGGAATCCGTTACGTTGGGAAAGTACCCTGGCCCGATGTTTCCGGCAAATCCATGCTTTTCATCGAGGAACGCAAGGCAACGGAAATACGTACCCGGTTTTTCAAGCTGCAATTCCCACGAATCTCCTCCATCAGTCGATTTAAAGATTTTCCCCGCACCGTTTGCATACCACCCCACCTTTTCGTTGACAAAGAAAATATCGTCTTGCTTGCCGCGGTAAGGCTCAGTGTTTAGTTTCTCCCAAGCCATCGGGCTTGGCATGTTTTCACCCTCTGTAGCGTTAGACTTCAAGGATCGTTTCAGCTTGGCAAACTGGCGTGAAGTAGGAAGGTAGCTCGTCAACTCCTGGTCTGCGATACGGGTAGTCGAAATCGGATTCGATGGCGAACTTATAATCTCAAAAGACAACCTATTCGGCTCATCGGATACCAGCTCGTATTTCGTAACAAGTGTTTGGCCTCCGATCGAAAAATGGGATACGAGCGAGTCTCCCATTCTTGAAGTTGCAATTTGGATTCCATTCTTTTCGTCCACGGCATATCTACCGCTGGCAAGGTCTTCCAACACGAGCTCATAGTTTCGGATGCTTCTCCCCTGCTCGCCGTCGTAGATGATTTTCCACTTCAATCTTCGAGCATCGGAATGGGGGGCAATTTCCAGACGCATTCGAAACTTCGTTTCCTGCCCTGTTGCCGTGACCGAAATGACCTCTCCCTCCCAATTCCCTAGCCAAGGCTCAGGTAGGATTCGATTGGGCGAGTTACTTGCGTCTTGCGCGAGCAAAGCCGTTTCGCAGACGAAGGCACAGACCAAAACTATTTGAATCCACACGAATATTCTCATCGATATCGCCTCGTAAAAACGGTTTGGACGCTTGCATCAAGAAACCGGCGAGTGAGTCAACCGCTGGCCAAGCGATCGCTAGGAGAGAATGCTCCAGAGTATACAATCAACGCCAGATATCACCTAGCGATTCGTTTAACAGCCTCTGCAACACCTAACGCAACTTGAGTCATACAAGGATAATTCAGTGTGTCGGGAGTATCCGAGGCTTGGTGATAATGGGGATTTCGTAGGTAGCTTGTATCCGTCAACATGAGGGCCGGGTAACCTTGATCCCAAAACGAACTATTGTCGCTCAACCGAATGTCATTCACCGATTCGGGCAAGCATAAAGAGAAGAGGGGCATATCTTTGGTCCCTTTTTTAAAGCCTCGACGAAAACTCCAGCAGAGTCGCCACGACGCCAAGTTTCCTATGGCGGCTAGAAAGTTCCCACGACGAGGAAAGAAACGGTGCAACCACTTTGGGATGGCAGTTGGTACCGTTTGAGAATTCGCCGAATCACTGAAATAGCCGACCATTTCCAAGCAGAGCATGCCGACAATCTTATCTCCGCGCAGCCTTGACTGGCGAGCGTGAAACTGGCTACCCATTACCCCCATCGCGAAATAAGGCGGTTCTTCGCATGCGAAAGCAACGTAGCGAATCGTGCGCGATGGCTGGTAGTTTTTCAGAAGTCGACTCACCTCGAGCAAAACAGCAACCGCCGACGCATTGTCATCGGCTCCAGGGGTGCAATAGACCGTATCGTAGTGCGCACCGAGGAGAATGACTTCTTCGGCGCGGCGCTTGCCTGGCTGTTCGACCATGAGATTGACTGCGTTATCCCCGAACGCATCGTAGTGCTCGTGTTTTACGATCAACCCCATCGCCGCCCACTGCGATTCGATGTACCCGACCGTTGCTTGAATCGTTTTTGGCTTTTGCAAATACCTTGGGCCGATCAATCCGGCGAGCCGGTCGACATGCAATCGCAGATTCTTTTCGATCTCAGGAATATCCATGGCCAGGAATGCAATTCCATAGAAAGTAAAGTTTACAAGTGGCCCCGCAGGCGTACCTGCCACTGCCTCTGTTGCAAAGGTTCGCTCATTCGTCCCTCTCGGAACTTCTTGTACGCAGGGATAGGTGCCCTAGCGTGTTAGCCCTGGGCTATTCTCTACCGTCGGGTTAGTTCTTGCCGATGGGCGTTTCGCACCACTGGATCTCTTGGAAGGAACGAACAGATGCACCGGAGTACGACGGATCAAGCGGCTTGTTTCCGTCTCGGACGCTGGCGAGGACGAGCATGCCGGCGGCCGCGGCAGCTTCCAGCTCGGCTGCGACGTCGGAGATGAAAAGAATCGACGCAGGATTTAATGCTAGCTCTTTCGCGATTCGTGAATAACTCTCGCTCTCCTGCTTTTTGCCCGTTTGGGTGTCGAAGTAGTTCGATAGGAGCGGTCGCAAATCTCCCTCGGTGGTGTGCCCAAAGAAGAGCTTCTGAGCCAGAACGCTGCCAGAGGAGTAGATGGACAAATCAAGCCCTTCCGCTTTCCATTTCCGGAACGCGGGAAGAACGTCAGGAAAAAGCTCCGCTCGCAAGTCACCTCGATGGAATCCATCTTGCCAAACCAATCCCTGCAGTTGCTTGAGACCTGTCGCTTTGCTGTCGCCGGCCATCAGTGATTGCAAATGATCGTTCACTTTTTCGGCGTCGCTATGTTGGTTTATCGCATCGGTCGAAAGCCATGTCGACAATACCAATCCAGCGTCCCGCGCGACTTGCTCGATCCCTTTCTGCGTTTCGGGCTCAGCCCAGTGACGCTGGAGATACTCCAGCATGTGCATCTTGGCGAACGGAAACATGACGTCATAGACAAACCTGACGTCCGCGACGGTCCCCTCGATATCGAGAAGGATATGTCGCAGGTCGCTGCGCGGAATCGAGATACTCATAGAAATCTAGTAAGTTCGGTATCGCATGTACCAGAGAAGACAAACGAGCGTTTTCGCGTCGATGATTTGACGGTCGCGAAGGAGTCTATCGATTTCCCCCCAAGTGAAAATGCGATTTTCCATCTGCTCGCCTATTTCCCGTTGCGATTCGCCCGCAGTAAGCTGCTTCGCCACAAAGAAATGCATTTTCTCGTCCAGAATCCCGGGGGACATGGCGAAGGTGTGCACATGGGACCACTCGGACGCTCGATAACCGGTTTCTTCAAGCAGTTCCAGTTCGGCAACTTCAGACGGAGGCAGCCCTTTGTCCAACGTGCCGGCCGGTAGCTCTAGATTCCATCGATCGATCGCCGCTCGGTAGGTATGCACCAGGCAGACGGTATGCTCGTCGATGACAGGCAAAATGACGACAGCCCCCGGATGTCGTACGACATGACGAACTAAAAGCGTTCCATCCTGGAGCCTTTCGCTCACCTCTTCTACCGCGAACCGTTTGGCCTGAAACAATTTCTTTGGGTGCGGCATGACAGCTCGGCGATCTGTTTGCGAGGCTCAAAAGTTCGAATGGAACAAAAAAGGCAAGCTGCTGTCAGCCGGCCCGTCTCTGTGGGGGATGGTCGCTCGCGTCAGCTTCTTCGACACTCTGGCGGTACTGCATGAGGAATGCGTCTTCTGGCGTGTCTTCATAGAAAGAACGGAGCACCCCCGTCGCTCGAAACCCGAGCCGGCGGAAAAAGAGTTGGGCGTCGAGGTTGGTCTCCCTGACTTCAAGCATAATTCGGTTGCGCCGCTGGTATGCTAGTTTGGTGATCAGTTTCTCGACCATAGCGCTACCAACACCGTTTCGGCGAAACTCCGGGTGGACGGCAAAGGAAAGGATGTGGATGCGGCTTTTGTGAAGCTCGTAAATCATGAACCCCACTACCTCCTCACACTTCTCTGCAACCATGCCAATGCAGTCGCGCTGACGCAGACAGCGAATGAACTCATCTTCGGTCCAAGGAAACTCGAAGCTTCGATTTTCGATTTCAAGCACCGATGGCATGTCGCGCCGGATCATCCAACGAATATGGCAGGCTTGATGGGAGTCGATGCTCGGCATAACTCGTGTTTCCTGTAAGTACTGGAAAGGGTATTCCCTTTCGTGATTGTCGCCGAAAGCCTCCTTGCTCCGGCGGTCCAGTACCCTACCAAACCCGCCTCCCCAGAGCCAAGCCGGATTTTGAAGGATAGCCTTTAAACCAACTTTTTTGCCAGCAAACACAGACTGGACAGTTGGTATTTGCGAAAGCACATCATGCGCTCATTTTAAGCAACCCCCGCCATCACCCACCTTTTGGTGGGTTGCCTCAAGATTAAGCAATGCCAGCAAATCGCCATAAGCCCTTGCTGGCATTCGATTTACGCAGAGGGTATTGCCAGCTATCCCAAGATGGTTCGTTTTCCGTTCCGAGCGAGCGGCGTCGCATGAGAGCGGCGAGGAGCGAAGCTACACGAAGTCGAAATCAAGGAGAGTGGGATGAATTTTGAAGGAAATGCACCATTGCGTTGGACCGTAACCGAGGGACAGCCGGCCGCGCAAAATGCGCCTTTGGCGCCTGCTGCAGCATCGTCGACTGCGATGCCCCCTACGCCAGAATCGGGTGCATCCTCCAAGAAGCAGGCCGATGAGGCGGGCGAGAAATTGGCTGCGGAGATGAAGGAATTCGACCGCGTCGCATGCGAGCTTCTCGCGGAACTAAACTGCGACGCGACCTACGAGCAGCGCGTTGAGCACGTGATGAAGACGGCCGCAGACCTGTTTGGGCTCGCCCCAACTTGGACAGCCTTCTATCGCGCCGTGCTCGGTGGCGAAGGGGTAATGAGAAAGGCGATTGCGGCCGGCGAAGAATCGGCACAGTTCGAATGCTCAGACGAGCACTCCAAACTATTGACAATGCTGACCACCCTGCGATCCCGCGACTTGCCCGAAAACGACCCGTTCGAGCCACAGCGTATGATTACAGTCCGGATCCCAAAGAGTCTTCACGATGCGATTTGCGATGAGGCCAACGTTTTGGCCGTGAGCGTCAACAAGCTCTGTATCTCGCGACTGCTCCAGCGAGTGGACAAAACCATGATCCCGTCGTCGAGTCAAAAACGCCGCGGACGAAGACCGGGTAGCGCTGGCTCCAAGAATTCCGCAAGCGAACCCGAAGCAGCCTATATCGCCGGCACGATCACCACTGTCGAGAGCAATGACTCCGCTCCTGTCGCTCGCGAGCGATTCGACAACATGGACGCCGCATTCGAATAGAGTTTGAAAAAAAGCTGCGAGGGAGTTCGTAAGCCGGGTTCTGTTGCTTTCGCTGCAATCATTTATCTAGCGTGCCGATTGCTCGGCACGTCAAGCGACCTACCCGGAAGCAGCTAGCGCCGAGCAGACGCATGGCCTTGCGGCCGGCTTCCTGTTTGGTCTTGCTCCGGATGGGGTTTGCCTAGCAGCGGACGTCACCGTTCGCTCTGGTGGGCTCTTACCCCACCGTTTCACCCTTACTGAGTTGCCCCAGCGGTCTGCTCTCTGTTGCACTTTCCCTAGCCTTACGGCCGGTCGACGTTATCGACCATCCTGCTCTGTGGAGCCCGGACTTTCCTCTTCGGTCACCCGAAGCGATCGCATCCACTCCCTCCCAGCAACCTCAGTAGAACAGATCGAACGCTTTCTGCAACCGGCGGATTGAGCACTAGCGATCAAGCCCCGCTGCCCGATGCAGCAATCAACACGCTTATCGCGATCGACCCTTGGAGCGACCGGCCGAATGATTTCCTCGCGATCCTGCCAAGGTTGAGCCGGAGCGGGACTTCCGTGCGCCGGCAGGTTTACCGAACGGGCTCGAATAGTTGGTTTGCGTCTTCGGCTTGATCTTGCGAACTTTACCGCTCAAAGTTCGACGACGCCCCACCTCTTCATTTGATTTCGAGCCACGATCGGCACGACTATCTCGATCGGTTCGACCACCTGCGAGCGGCCGGGCATCGCGCCCCGCTGGAGCAGAAGCGGAGTCTTTGCTCCTTCGAGGCGATTGGCTCGCGGAGGCTGATCGCGGCTCGGATTGGCGAGCAACATCAGACTCGCGAGTGGAAAACTTTTTGCGTTCCTTTGATGCTTGCTCTTTACCGATCGATGCAGATTGCTGCCTCACCTCGGGCGCTTTCGCAGGTGACCGTTTCGATGCACGAGCGGATGGCTTCGTCGTGGACCGAGCAGAATCTCGCGTGTAAATCGCCTTGGTCCGCTTCGAACCATCCTTCCGATCCCGCTGCCGGGCCGCATCCCTGAGTTCTTCGTCCTCGGCGTCGACGGAATGGAATGGGTGATCTCGATCGACATCGATCTTTTTGCCAATCCGCTTTTCGATTTCAGCAAAATAAGAATACTCATCCCCTTCACAGAGGGTGATGCTCTCTCCAGCCGCCCCAGCGCGAGCTGTTCTCCCGATGCGATGAACGTAGCTGTCGGGGTCGTGCGGTACCTCATAATTGATCACATGCGTGATATCGTCGATATCGATTCCGCGAGCTGCCACATCGGTGGCGATAAGGACTCGAATTTGCCCATCCTTGAACGCATTGAGCACGCGCTGGCGAGCATTTTGCGACCGACCACCGTGAATTCCTTCTGCGGAGACTCCAGATTCGATCAGCGATTTGTACATCCGGTCCGCACCATATTTGGTTCTCATGAAGACCAGTACCCGAGTTCGCTGCGGATCTGTCAGCAAATGGTCGAGCAACTTTCTCTTGTTCGCTTTATCTACAAACATCACTCGCTGCTGAACACGTTCCGCGGTCGTTGCGGGAGGCGCGACCATGACTGTTTCATGATTGTGTAACAACGCGCTCGCAAGCGACTTGATTGGGGGCGGCATCGTGGCCGAAAGAAATACCGATTGCTTTTCGCGAGGAAGAAGCCGAATGAGACGCTGAATCTCAGGCATGAATCCCATATCAAGCATGCGGTCAGCCTCATCGAGCACAAAGCATTCGACGCTGCTCAATTTGCAATACTGTTGATCGATCAAATCCAACAGTCGACCTGGAGTTGCGACCAAGACATGCACACCTTGTGTCAACGCGGCAACCTGCGGTCTCTGCCCGACTCCACCGTAGATGCAGGCGTGCTTCACTCGCGTGTTGCGACCGATCGCCTGCATGTTCTCTGAGATCTGAACGACCAACTCACGCGTTGGTGCGAGAATCAGTCCGATCGGCTCGAAGGGAATAGGCCGCCGCTTCGCAACGTGAATGCGTTGAAGGAGCGGGATCGCAAACGCGGCTGTCTTTCCGGTCCCGGTTTGAGCACAGCCGAGCAAGTCGCATCCGGCGAGGAGCGAAGGTATCGCTCCAGCTTGAATGGGGGTCGGGGTCTCATAGCCCAGCGATCGGAGGGCAGATTGAATTTCAGAAATGATCGGCAGATCGGCAAATAAAACGCTCACAAACCCCTCTTCGGCACCGCTGCAAGCTGGCACCTTTCTCTAATTTTCCAGTCAAAACCATCTGCCAGTCTAGTCGAGCCCCTGTCTTTTCATAAGGTCAAACGCTGCGAATTCTGCTGGCAGAGAGAGCTGGGTATCCTTACGATGGTTCGCACGAATCCGCCACCTAGAGGAAGAGTCCATGCGAACCAACTGTACCCATTTAGCCGATACTTCTCACTCCAATAAAGTCACGAGAGCGATATCGATTCTCTTCGCGCTTCTTGCGATCTCGCTCTCTTGGTCGTTTCACCCTTCTGGACTTGTATGGGGGCAGTCAACCGAATCCGTCCAATGGGAAAGTGTGATTCGTCTCCATTACGACAAAACCGAGCATATGATCCCGATGCGCGACGGCATATCCCTTTACACCGCTGTCTTCACACCGAAAGACAAAACAAAGACCTACCCCATTCTAATGAAACGCACACCCTACTCGTGCGCGCCGTATGGTAAAGACGCGTACCCCTCGACGCTTGGTCCGAGCGATCTATTCATTCGAGCGGGATATATTTTTGTTCAACAGGACGTTCGCGGGCGTTTTTTGTCCGAGGGGGTATTCGAGCAGGTCACTCCCCACCGAACGGACAAAGCAAGCCCCAAAGATGTCGATGAAAGCACCGACACATATGACACGATCGATTGGTTGCTCTCACATCTCGAAGGACACAATGGTCGCGTCGGCATGTACGGAATCTCCTATCCCGGTTTTTATTGTTCCGCCGGCATGATCGATGCCCATCCGGCGCTGCGAGCGGTTTCGCCACAAGCCCCTGTTGGAGATTGGTACTTCGATGATTTCCTCCACAACGGGGCGTTTTTCTTAGCTCACGCTTACCGTTGGCTGATGAACAATGCGCAAGAGCGATCGGGACCGACGACCGTGAAACCAGTCGGCGCAGCGCTCCCTTCCT
This sequence comes from Pirellula sp., assembly GCA_025459245.1. Lineage (GTDB taxonomy): Bacteria > Planctomycetota > Planctomycetia > Pirellulales > Pirellulaceae > JBKCUI01. The sequence continues at coordinate 11,330 of JALOQZ010000030.1, read as the reverse complement.
TGGACGGTTATCAACTGTTCCTAGAGGCAGGAACCATTCAAGAGATCAATCGTCGATACCTGAAGGGACAAGTCCCATTTTGGAACCAAATGATGGAGCACCCCAATCGCGATGCATTTTGGCAGAAGCGAGCAATCCTCCCTCATCTAAAAAACGTTGCACCAGCGGTCATGTTGGTTACCGGCTGGTATGACGCAGAAGACCTATATGGTTCCTTCAAAACTTACCAAGCAGTCGAGGACATGAATCCCAACGTCAACAACGTGCTCGTCGTCGGGCCTTGGATTCATGGTGGTTGGGCCTCTACGGACGGAGATAAATTAGGGGAAGTTTCCTTCGGCTCGAAGACAGCCTCGTTCTATCGCTCGGAGATCGAACTACCTTTCTTCGAACGCAACTTGAAAGATGCTGCTGTTTCTGCGTTGCCTGAAGCCACCCTCTTTGAAACCGGCTCGAATCGATGGCGAACCTTCGACGCGTGGCCCCCAAAGAGTTCCGTCGAACAGAGTTGGTACCTCGAGGACAAGCAAACCTTGACCACTGCACCACCTCAACAAAAGGACGCTCGCACGGGGGACGCCTATGTTAGCGACCCAGCCAAGCCAGTTCCCTTTACCGAAAAGATCACGCCTCGCATGACGGTGGAATACATGGTGGAGGATCAGAGATTTGCGGCAAGACGACCGGATGTACTCTCTTACCAAACTCCCGTCTTGGAAAAAGATCTGGTTGTCGCCGGTCCACTTGAAGTCGAATTATGGGTGACGACAACCGGCACCGATGGCGACTTCGTGGTCAAATTGATCGACGTACTTCCCGACGGAACGGTTGCCACCAATTTGCCTAATTACCAAATGATGGTCCGAAGCGAAGTGATGCGAGGCCGCTTCCGAAACTCGTTCGAACATCCGGAACCTTTCGTCCCCAACGAACCCGCTCTGGTTCGATTCGAGTTGCAAGACGTCTTGCACCGATTCCAGAAAGGCCATCGGATGATGGTACAAGTTCAAAGCACATGGTTCCCTTTGGTCGATCGCAACCCGCAGAAGTTTGTACCCAATATCTACTTGGCCGACGATTCCGACTTTCAAAAAGCAACATTTACGGTTTTGAGATCCAGCAAACATCCTTCGCACATCAAGATGCGAGTCATGCCCGAATAAATGAGGCGTTCGCTACATCGACTTCCAGCGTTTGGCAAAATCCCATAGTCTTGGGAAGGAGGCAAAGGCCAGCGGAGGAGTTTGTGATTGCGAGTCGATTTCCCGTATCGCAATCTGAGTCCGCTTATCAAAGAGCTGATCGATAGGGACGATTTCACCGACGTCCATGGCATCGCACAGGTCACCTAGGATTTGATCCGGCTGTTTTCCACGGATCAGTGCGATCTCGCCAAGCCGGTAACCATGCTTCGCCAATCGAAGGGTCCACTGCCAGTCTTGAAAAGTCCCGACCATCGGATCGCGCACTCGCATCGCGTCTTGCAGGTCACAATCTCCAAGCTTGTCCGACTCTCGCTTGGCGTCTTCCTTTTCCTTGACCGGCCTAGTCGGCTCTCCGCGCTTCCTCTTTGACGCAACCTCCTCATCAAGTCCCCCTGTATTCGGGCTCGCCTCCGTTTTTATCGAACTCTCGTCAACGACTTCAGTGCTGCTCCCAGGAAGCTCGGGCGGGGGGGCAAGCTCCATCGGTGTGTCCACTGATTTGTTGCTCAGAGGCTCAGCCTGGGAATCTGTGGCTGCCGCAGAAGATTGGGACTGATACCTGGCGCACTGGTGAACGATGTCTTCTGGCCAAGCTCCAATGCCGCTCAGAAGCTCCAGCCCCGAGGGGCTGACGGAAACCGTTACTTTTCCGGCACGCAATTCGGTGAGCAACAGAATCGAACGATCCAGCAATAGGTCAAGGAAACTGGAGACATGACTCTTTTTCCAAGACGCAAGGAGGCCAAATTCGGGGAGACGCTGCAGCCTTAAGCCTTGAATGGCGCGATTGTCCAACCCGGAAAAGAACTGGGCCAAGATGGTTTTGCTCAAGTAGCCGTGGGTGCGTTCAATCGCAGCGACAAGCTTGCGCAATACCTCGCGTGCATCCTCTTGTTCGGTTAAAGAGGGTGCCGAGTCTGGTACCGATTGTTTCGCCGGTTTGGCATTCTTTTCCCCTCGTTGTTTCGCCGACTTTTTCGCGACAAGAGTGTTTGTTTCAGAACCGATGGCTTGTTCGACTGGATTCTCAGGGATAGCCAAAGCGATTGCTTCAAGCGCATTGACGACCTTGCCTGGACGAGTCACCTTCGGGGCTTGCCGATCTTTAGGAATTTTCGGCCAGCCCGGTTTTCCTTGGCATCGATCGCAGATATTGCAATTCGCAGCTGATGTATCCCCAAAGTACTGAAGGATTGTCTTCTGCCTACAACTCCGGCTTTGGGCAAACGCGACCATCTGATCCAGTTTCTCGTAGTCTGATTTCTTTCGAGCTTCGAGTGAGGCATGATCGATTTTCAAACTATCGAAGGGCACATCCCGCTTGCGAAAGTGGATCGCTCGCCCACGAAAGGGAGGTACATACTCGAAACCTGGAAGCGAACAGAGTTCTCTCAAATGTCGAGAAAGTGTGTCACGCTCCATCTCGAGTTGATTCATCAACCACCGTGGGTTGATATAGACTGCTTCGTCCCTCCGATCGCCGACCGCTTTTTCGACGGCTCGTAGCACCGTCCGCCTCACTGTTGCGTCGCGTGGGAGCAAATCGACCAACGTCGGCAGAGGGCTTTGGATACGAACCATGGCGAGACCACCTGCCACCTCAAGTCGCTCCAGGACATCGGTGCGAGCCAAGATTTGAAGCGATGAATTAATGGCCTCCGAGGTCGTAGGAGCGTTCATCAGTTCGCGGATCTGCTCCGCGGTCAATTCGATCGGATCCTCTTCTCGCGCCAAGAGAAATTCATAGACCGATTGAAGCACTTCGCGGGATGGATTGGCGTTCTCAATAAAGAACTCCTGGATGTATCGATCTTGGGCGCTATACAACAAGACACATTGCGAAGAGTGTCCGTCCCTGCCAGCGCGCCCTGCTTCTTGGTAATAGGCTTCGAGAGTCCCAGGCATGTTGTAATGAACGACATACCGCAAGTCGGACTTGTCGATCCCCATGCCAAACGCGTTGGTCGCGACGATCGCCTCCAACTCCCCACGCATGAATTGATCTTGAATCAGCTTCCTTTGCTCCGGCGCTAGTCCCGCATGGTAGGCGCCGACACTCATCTTCCGCTCTTTGGAAAGAAGCTCCACTAGCGATTCGCACCGCTTCCTGGTTGCTGCGTAGATGATGCCGCTACCCGGTTCGGTTTCAAGGAACTCGAGGAGCTTTTTATCCTTCTCACGGTCGCTATGGACGGTAGCCACACCCAGAAAAAGATTGTCGCGAGCAAAGCCGGTCACAAAGTGCTTGGCCACACGCAACTTGAGAGAGTCGACAATATCCTGTCGAACTCGCGGTGTCGCCGTCGCGGTCAAGGCGATTGTCTGCACGCCACCCAAAAACTCGCGAAACTTTCCAACCCGTTGATAGTCGGGACGGAAATCATGCCCCCACTCGCTAATACAATGCGCCTCGTCAATTGCAAGTAGTTGCACCGGAGTGGAGCGAATTGCATCGAGGAACGTCGGATTCCGCAAACGCTCGGGAGCGACGTAAAGCAAGCTGTAATGACCGCCTGCGACTCTCTCCAGTCGGTAGGCTTGTTCAGAAGGGCTGAGAGTGCTGTTGATCAGGGTCGCCGTGATCCCGCGCTTCGTCAGGCCATCTACTTGGTCCTTCATCAAAGCGATAAGTGGCGAGACAACAATGGTCAACCCGCTGCGAACAACGCTGGGGAGCTGGTAGCAGAGGCTTTTGCCTCCCCCGGTCGGCATGACGCACAAGCAATCATTGCCGGCGATTACGTGGTCGATTACTTCGCGTTGCCCACGACGAAACTCCGACAAGCCGAACTTGTGCAATGCTGTTTGCAGGTCCAAGTTGCCGGTGTTGTTCATCACCAATCCATGAGGGTATCGACGGTTCGGACGAGGGGTGGATCAGTGTCATTTCCTGAGCCAACAGCGGCAGGACAATCCCGCCAGCTCGCTAAGAGCCTATCCGAAAACCATCACCCGCTCGGGCGCAAGCAGCAGGTACTGATGGTTTGTGGATAGGCCCTTAGTCTACCCCAACCGAAGCCGATCCCAAAGGCCCAGCGAAGCCGATCACAACGCCACAGCGAAGGCTATCGCTGAGGAGCAGGCATGGGGCGAACAACTTCGCCGGCCGATGGTGCTGCGTAGGTCGAAGGAGCCGAGCCGATCGAGATTGGCTCGCCAACATATTCAGACTCGTATCCACCGTATCCAGCTGCCACGCCGTTGCCGCAAGTTGTGCAGCCTGGCGCGGGTGCCGCGGGGGCGCAACCGACGTCGCATGGTTCACCGTAGTTAGCGGTTCCATGAATGCGGTTGTGAAGTCGGGTGAGTATGTTTGGCCGCCAACCTTGGCCTGTCGTGCATCCTGCGAACGCCATGATGAACGCGGCGTAGAGTATTGTTATTTTCTTCATTCCCTTTGTCCTTGATTCAATTGTGACCGACTGGTGCACGAAAAAGCGAACAACTCTACGTCGCCGTTTCTGCAAGGCAAATCGAGCCCTCGGAATTTTCGAATTTATTCCAGATTTCCTAACCTTCCTGATCCAATTCAAGTGGTAGAGTTTCTCACTACAACCGTAGGCCTGAGCATCCGATTTCTAATTCTTCCTGCGTTGTAGGGAATCGGTCTCAAGTTTCAGTGCGAGCCGTTTTGGTTCGCGGCTTGTATTCACGAACGAATCACCGGAGATAGGTGAGGTCATGGATTGGTTGCCACGTTTATGTTCACTTCGCATCCGCAAAAGCGAGGATGCTCAGCGAGTAAGGACGGTCAATACTTCTTTGCGCACCCTATCTCTGGTAACCTTCCAGCTACTGGCAGCGAATTGGCTTGCTGCTGCCGAGCCCCTGGAAGCCGTAGCACCTCAGCCCGCTACCTTGGAAGCATGTTCGGTCCAATCCGAAATCTATGAAATTTCAACACGGCACCTTCAAGATCGTTTCTGCGCCATCAACGAGTCTAGCCCACCCTTCCAAGTGAACACTTGGACGGGATGCCGATGGGAACGATCCACCATTGCGACCGCGTTGGGAATCGCGTCCGAAACAGAACAATCTGCTGCACCACAGTCTGCTTCCCTCGCTATCGACAAACCAACTATCGTTTACGTCCATGGAAATTTCATGGAAAGGAATAATACGCTAGAGCGCGTTCGCATCATCGATGGTTATTTGAAGCGGAAGGCTCGCGAGGACTACCGATTGATTCTTTTTTCTTGGCCAAGCCAGAGAGAGGCCCATCCGATCCGCGATGTTTACGAGAATGCGGAATCGGCCGAGGATCAAGCCCTTTATTTGGCTTGGATCCTGAAACAATTGCGATCACAATCACGCGTGAGCATCCTCGCATTCTCCTTTGGAGCGAGAACGGCTACGGGAGCATTGCACTTGGATGCTGGCGGGCGAATTCCAGCGATGTCGTGGAACAGTTTCGAATCGAAACGAGAGATTCCGTATCGTGTTGGCTTGATCGCACCCGCCATTGATAAGACTTGGTTGGATGACTGCGGACGCCATCAATTGGCACTCAGTCAAGTCTCCCATTTCGTCAACATGTACAATTCCAAAGACCCAGTCTTGAGAAGATTCCGGTTCATCGATAGGCTCACCCGTCCCATCGCGGGCGGTTTCTCCGGCTTCGAAGGTCTCACCGATGCGACTTCCACGTTCAATGTCACCGGAGGCGCTTCGGAGAACGGCGGACTTGGGCTCTCCGTAAAGCAGTTTGATTGCAGCCGGGCCATCGGCAGCACGCATAGCGAGAAAAGCTACTTGGGTGAATGCCCTTACTTTCAAGTCATGATCGATACACTCTTATGGAATACAGACGATCTTGGTCAAAGGATCTGCGACACCGCTAAAAGGTAGCTACGCGTTCCGCTGCACGCGAGAAGAGCAAAAGTGGGACGCGTTCGCCCCGAATGAACCAATATGGTCACTAACCGATGCCGGGCCCGTTTGGGGCGCCTTCTTGGTCGAGCGATTCCGAACTCTCGGTGGCCGGGCCCTTCACCTGCATGAACATCGCAAGCGGTTGCAGCTCGGAGCGGAGTTCTGCGGATGGCCCGCAGAGGAACTTGTCAGTTCATTTGAATCGCTCGTCGGCGTTCTATTGGATGCGAATTGCGAAATAATCGAACAAGCTGGTGATGCGGGTGTCGTCTGCCTCTTTTCGCCCCATGAATCAGGATGGCAATCGCACGGTTATCTGCTCCCTATCCCCTTCGCTCGCTTGCATCACTGGTACCAAGCAGGTGCATCTCTTTGTTCTGTGGACATTTCCGTTCCTACTTGTTCCGGAGTGCCAACAGCGATCAAGCACAGGAGCAGGTTCGCTTATTGGGCAGCGGATAAAAAGGCTGAAAAGCAGCAGCCCGGTGCGAACGCACTTCTCTGCACTCCAGCCGGCCACCTGGCGGACACCTCGTTGGCGAATATCGCCCTTTGGAATCGAGAAACGGGCTGGTGCACCCCAATGGATTGCGAATGCCATCCGGGATCAACGCTGGCGAAGACTGAACGTTTACTATCCGAACGAGGTGAATCTATTACGAAGAAGTCATTGGGACGGAATGATCTCGAGCAGGCCGAAGCCGTCGCGCTTATCGGTTCAACGGGACTCGTCTGGCCAATTACAACTTGGAACGGCCAAAACCTTGGAACGGAACTTGGAATGACCAAGGTCCGTGAATTGCAAGATCGATGGATCGAATTCGCAGAGATTGACTTCGTCTCGCAAGCCGCTTTCTGGGCGGAGCGAGACTCCTAATACAGGCAACGAACCTACTTGCTAAATTGCTCCATGGCTTTGTCAAAGATCTCGCCGTAGACCAACTCTCCTCCTTGATGGCCAACAATGCTCACCATCAACGCGAGAAGCATTGCCCCTACTTTCCATACATTGCGAAGTCTTGATGTTTCTCCGTTGCCGGAGAACAATCCAATGACGACAACGACCATACTTAGGACAAGGAGCAGACTACCCACCCAGCGGTGATAGAAAAACGTCATGTCTTCATGCGACGCATTGCTACCGAGCGATTGATTCCAAGCTGGGTAGCCACGCTGATCGGCAAAGGACCACCCCATCACCACCGCCGCGATCGTCGAAAGCGTCGCGATCCAAAGGCAATGAAAGGCCATGCTTTCGCAGCGTTTGCCGAGGAAATAAGAGAGGAAAGAGCAAGCTCCCGAGACGATGAAGAGGGCGATTGGAAAGTGGACGACCGCCGGGTGAAAGTACCCGACAGCACGATAGGCGCGATCCCAGAAAGTCCCGCCAACAGTCGCGGGTTCCGTCGGATTCGACGAAGCGTCTTCTTTTTCACCGGCAAGCGTCACGCCTACAGGCCATTCTGCACCTTCGTCGATCCAAAGCTTCAGCAACGCTAATTTTTCGGGGGCCAAGGGACCGTCTGGCGGCATCACCAAGCTCTCGCTATCCACCGACTTGGCGGGCTGAACAAGGTAGTCTGTCCAAAGCGAGCTCGCGGCAGCATCCTTGGGCTCGATATACCCGAGAACCGCGTCCCGGTCGCTGACGATGAACCCACCTTTTGCCTTGTCCCCTTGATGGCATGAAGAACATTCCGATTTGAGCAAGGGTGCGATGTCTTTCGCAAAGTCAACAATCCCCTTCGGCGCAGCGGCAGGTTCCGATTCGGCAACCTGCTTGTCAGCGGTCTCCGTTTGAGTTTCAGCTGGCTGTTCGTCTTGAGCGACAGCAACCGACGCCATGCTGGCGACCAACAAGGTGAACCACGGTAGGGACTTCAGAAACTGCGCGAGCATACTAGATGGCAGGGGTGCTAGGAGGGAGGGCAATCGAATTCTCATGTTGGGTTATTCCGATACACTCGATTTCCGCTGTGCGAACAACCAAGTGTAGAACTCTGGGTTCTTATAGGTGACCGTCCAGCTGTCGTGTTGCAAATCGGGGTACTCCGTGTATCGCGGATTCCCACCGACCTTTTTGAGAGCCTCGATCATTTCCTGCGATCGAATTACTTTGACAACCGGATCTTTCGCGCCATGAAAACACCAGATCGGTAGGTTGCGAAAGCGTTCGACCGTTTTTGGGTCACCACCACCGCAAATCGGAGCCGCAGCCGCAAAGAAATTGGGATAGCGTGCGATGGCATCCCAAGTCCCATATCCACCCATCGAGAGGCCGGTGATGTAAATGCGTTCCGTGTCGACGCCTGCGTTCTCGACCATCTCATCCACCAGCTCCTTCAAAAGCTGCATGGAATCGCTGGCTTGATCGGGAAGCTCGCTAGACTCTTTGCTCCAGTCGACCTCGGACCACTTCTTGTCCTTGGGGCATTGTGGAATTAGCACATAAGCTGGGAATTCTTTCCGCCTCGCATCATCCGCGAAATCCGCCGCAGCATGCTTGAGAGTGCTAAGGTTATCGCTTCCGCGTTCGCCTGCTCCGTGAAGAAAGATCACCAACGGATACTTTTTTCCGAAGCTGTATTGGTATGGCTTGAGCAGTCGGTATTTGAGCGATTGATTGTTGGCTCCGACGTATTCGCGAGGTTCGTAGAGCGATTCGATAGGGGCTGCCGATGTTGTCTGGGCTGGAGTTTGCACAGTCTGATTTTGGTTCTGGGACGGAGTGGATGTTTGAGCTTGAGCGGCATGGATCGTTGGGAACGCAATCGCAGCGACCAATGCGCCGATCATCCGGGGCGAGGAGATGGTGGACTTTTTCATGGAGAGCTTCCTTTGTTAGCTAGCTAACGTCGGTTTGAATGTTGAGTGTTTTGTAGGTAGGAGGCCCGGCGAAACAAGTTGGTCGACGGCCGGATTGAATCGATTGGTTTTGGCGAGAGGCCCGGGAGGGAAGGGGAGGGAAATCGGGCTTGGACCAACTCTCAGTATAGTTCCATTTGAGACGGCCCCAAAGAGGAGGTCCAGTCGATCTTGCTCCAACCGAAGGTTTCCCGATTAGGAGTGCTCCTGTAATCTATGGGAAAGGGCCAATCCGAAAACCGTCGGAAACCGCGGCGATCGCCAGCGCGGGTAATGATTTTCGCATGGGCACTAGGTCAGATCACCAGGAACTCGCGGATCGAAAGGAAAACACGCCATGCCAACCATTCGAAAGCTGCCGGTCGGGCTTGTTAACAAGATCGCGGCGGGCGAAGTTATCGAGCGTCCTGCGAGCGTGGTCAAGGAATTGCTTGAGAATAGCATCGACGCTGGAGCCGGCTCGGTCGAAGTTTCCATCGAGGGTGGCGGGATCGATTTGATTCGTATTACCGACAATGGTTGCGGGATCGATCCGGAGCAATTGCCCCTTGCTATCGCTCCCCATGCGACGAGCAAGCTCCCTAACGACGACGATTTGTTCGACGTCAGGACGCTGGGATTCCGAGGCGAAGCATTAGCTTCGATCGCTGAAATCAGCCATATGACGATTCGAAGCAGGACGGCCGATAGCGACAGCGCTTTCGTCTTGGGAGTGAAAGGTGGCGAGCCTGAGCCGGTACAGCCAACATCGGGCCCGATCGGCACAACCATCGAGATCCGACATCTATTTTTCAATACACCCGTCCGTCGCAAATTTATGAAGAGCGCCCAGACGGAGATGGGCCATGTTGTCGAAGCCTTTACTCGCGTCGCATTGGCTTATCCACACGTGCATCTTGCTCTGAACAATGGATCCAAGACTCTATATGATCTCCCACCGACGGAGCGTTGGTCCGAAAGAATTCGCAAGTTCTTTGGGGACGAAGTAGCAGACGCGTTGATCTCGATCGATCAAAAAGACGAACGCGTATCCATTCGCGGCTATGTCGCCGATCCATCGGTATCTCGCAGCAACAATCGGATGCAGTATCTGTTCTTGAACGGGCGTTACATCCGCGACCGCGCGCTGCAACACTCGCTCGGTGAGGCCTACCGCGGGTTGTTGATGGTGGGACGGATGCCTGTTTGCTTTCTGCACATCGACATCGACCCTAAAACCGTCGACGTAAACGTTCATCCGACCAAGGTGGAAGTGCGGTTCGAGGACAGCGGAGCAATCTACAGCCGCCTCCTTGCCGGCCTGCGGAACAAATTTCTTAACAGCGATTTGGTGGCTCGCGTGCGGATTCCGAGCAGTTCGCCCGATCCGTCGGCACCAGCAGGCATCCCTGTTCCCATGTCCGCTGGCCGCGGAATTCCGAACCCAAACGAGCTTTTGGATTGGGCCAAGACAACGACAGCCGCATTGCCGAACCGAGTTCCTGACTTTCGCCCTTTCTCGAGCGAAGGGAGAGCCGTCGGCAGCGTGGCGGCTTTGCAAAGCGCTCATTCTTCGCGGCCTGTCGCAAGCGACGATCCCTTTTTCGCTCCTTCATTACCTATCGTTGCACCGGGGGCCGTTGCACCGGTTGGCATTGCAACAGGGAATTGGGACGCCATCCCGTCAGCTTCCCCCACCCCTCCAAACGCGGTCGTTTGGTCGCCAGATCAACCTGTCGCGTTGATGGACGACGATACGACGGTTGTCGCGATGCGCGCTGATGAGGCCCATTCGATCGACGGTTCGAAACCGCATGTCGGCTTTCAAATTCAAAATCGCTACATCATTACCGAAGATGATGAGGGAATGGCGATCATCGATCAACACGCCTTGCATGAACGTATCTTGTACGAACAAATCAAAAACAAGGTGCTCGCGAAAACGTTGGACGTACAACGCTTGCTGGTCCCGGAGACCATCACCCTCTCGGCGGCGGAGACGGCGTTAGCTCTGGAGTACCAAGATGTTCTTCGAGAGATCGGGATTGAAATCGAACCCTTCGGTGGCGATACCTTGTTGATTTCGTCCTATCCCGCGATGTTGCGAGGGATCTCACCAGGGGAAGTACTACGTCAAGTTCTCGATCCGCTCATGAGCGGCGGCAAGAAGCCGGATGTACGCAATTTGCTCGACGAAATCATGAATATGGTGGCTTGCAAAGCAGCGGTGAAGGCGGGTGACCGGCTCTCTAGCGACGAAATCTCGTCGCTTCTATCCCAGCGCCACCTGTACCACGATACTCACCATTGCCCGCATGGTCGCCCGACCGCTTTGTTCTTTTCGCGCGAGCAACTCGACAAAATGTTCAAGCGAACTTGAGATGCCATAAAGCACTCAACGCGAGAAAG
>JALOQZ010000249.1 GCA_025459245.1 Pirellula sp. | reverse complement strand
CTACGGTTTCAGAAATTCGGTCGTGTAAGCAGCATCGGGCTTCGCGACCGCGGCGTCGATGATCTTTAGATCTTGCAGCGTCTGCCCCAAGCTCTTCCAACGTTCCGCTGTCATCGTTCCCATCGGAACGGCTGGCTGGCTTTCCGGATAGCAGAGTTTCTTTAAGGCGACGACGCCAAAATCAAGTGCAGCCTTCTCCAAGCCCTGTTTGTTGTTCTTCAAGATGATTGCGTTGGACTCGTCCGGGGCTTCGAGATACTTTTGCCAGCCCTCAATGCAGGCTTGTGTCATCTTTTGGCAAAGCTCTTTGTTTTTTCCCAAGTATGACTCGGTGGTCACAAGCAGACTGGCGTAGGGGTTGTAACCGATTGTCGACATCATCAGCTCGTTGACTTCGACACCCTGCTGCCTCGCCATGAAGGGCTCGCTGAAGTTGTAACCTTGGCAAGCGACATTCTTTTCTGCGACCAATTGCGCGACCGAGCCGAAGTAAGGCACCACCTCGACGTTGTCTTGAAGGAAGCCTTTGCTCTTCAAGAACGGAACATAGGGGCGAGTCGAATCTATCTGCAGCTTCACACCTTTCAGTTTCTCAAAAGAATCAATTCCAGAGTCTTTGCGAGTCAAGATGCAGCGAGGGCCATCCTGGATCGGGGCCATCAGGGCGACCAAGGGAACGTCCGCGTTCCTCGCAATCAGCACATCATCGGCATTCGCAACACCAAATGCGACGCGTCCCAAAAGGAGTTCCTCGCGAACCACGGTTGTCTTGCCGCCTGGTTTGATTTCGACATCCAAACCATGCTTTTCAAAAATCCCATGGACTTGCGCGGCGTAAAAGCCGCCGTGTTCCGCCTCCGGGTACCAATTCAATAGCAGCGAAACCTTGGTTAACGGTTGCGTGCCGCTTTTTCCAGTCAGTTCCTTTGCAGCTTGCGCCTGCTCGGGTGAAAGGTTTTGGCTTGCCGTTTTCTTTCCACTGGAGGGAGTAGGGCCGCAGCCGGGTAGGCATGCGATAAAAAGGGCGTTGAGAACAGTGAAGCCCAGCGCGAGCTTCGAGGGATACGTCGATAGCATGCGACAGTCCGCGAGGTTGGTGTAGTTCGTTCGAAGAGCCGATCCGAAAACCATTAGCCGCTCTGGTGCTAGCCACGGTTTTCGATGGTTTTCGGATAAGCTCTCAATCCATTGACTATCCGAAGTTTACCAAGAAGGCAACTTCACCGCAGCCACGACCGAGACAACCATAGTTTTGCCACAAATCTTTTTGCCCCCCGCAACTCTTTGTTCAGCGAGATCTCCGGTTCACTCGCCGGGGGCATTGGGTCCCTAGAGAATCCTTTAGCCGACGATTTCGAGAAGGTCTTTTCGGCCCGAAACGAGGGAGCGAACGACGGATACCAATTCCGTCATACTGAATGGCTTTTGCAGAAGCTTTTCGATGCCATATTTCTGGCGCATCGTCTCGGTGTCAAGTTCCAAAGTTTTGGCCGAACACATCACGATGTGCATGTCGTGATCGTGAAGCTCATTTCTTAGGATGTCGCAGATCTGTTCACCATTCAGGATCGGCATCTCATAATCGGTCAAGAGGATGTCGAAATGCTCTCTTTGAAGGTGGTTGACCGCCTCTTGGCCGTTGGGGGCCAACGTGGCGTCTAGGCCCGCTCTTTCAAGATTAAATCGCAATAGATTACCGATGACGATACTGTCTTCGGCAATAAGCACCCTGGCGGGGCGCGGCGATTGTTCTGAAACATTGGGAAGCAACATAACCAACTTCTTACATTGTCTGAGTGCATGTCTGAGTGAAGGGCATTTTATCGAGGCGACATAATCTAAGACGGGGCAAGAGGCGCGGCAAATTTCTTTTTCAGATTTCTGAAGGAATGAATGGTTTTGCGTGCTAGATAACTACGGAGGGTTAAGAAGACTTTCCCTTGGACCCATCGCAATTCATACGATCGATACAAATGATACCTTTACGACAACCTTTGCTCTCGGGACGACATCTCGCAACAGCGCATCGATGGGCGAGCGGGCTGAGTGAATCACTCGGTGGGTTTCTTTCCCTTTATCAGATCGGCTCGGAACAAAATGACGAGTATGAGCCCATCATTCAGCTCTGGTGCGAACAATCCGAAGACTTAAGCGAAACCCAGCTTGAAACCATAAGGATGATGGTTGGGCAGCCGATCACTAGGCACGAAGAGAATACCATCGAGCTAATGGAGTGCACCTGTCCTGGTTTACCCGGCCAATGCTATGTAGGTGTCGTTCCTCTTTGGGGAATTCGATTTGCTTGCTTGCTGCCTGCGTCGTGTGCGACGAATCTACGGCACGTACGAAGCCTTGCGTTGGCCCATCTAAAAATGGTTCAATCGCTCGAGGAGAATCAAAACTCGAAAATTCAAGGGAGAGCATTTGTTCAGCAAGTGACGCAGGATTTTGAAGAACTGACTTGGCTGAGAGGCGTGAGTCAGCAAATTGGTCTCGCGGATATTCGTTCATCCTTGCTCGATGTCGCCACGTCTCAATTGCCCATGCTACGGAGTGTTATCCGGAGCGAGTTCATTGCACTCATTCCATCGGACTTGGTCGAAAACCCAAACAAGGATGAGCGAACTCGGATCACTTCCGTCGGTACTCCTCCATGCGATTGGGATGCGATCATCGAGTTCGTTCGATGCTGCGCGAAACGCAGTCCTCAACCAACTCTGGTATTCAACGTTCAAACCGTCGCTAACTTGTTCGAACCTTTTCCTGAAATTCGAAACTGCATCCTCGTGCGTGTCGAAAAACAGAATCGAAAATTCGGATACTTGGTCGCGCTCAATCGCGAGATGGAATACCTCGGTGACAGTCCCGAGGACTTCTTCAATATCGATCCCAATGGTCTCCAATTCGGGACCTTCGAAGCGGGATTATTGAGTGTTCTCGCAACGGTACTTTCCGGGCATGCGACCAACGGCGAGCTGTTTCGCGAACAAGAGAACCTGCTCACCGGTGTGATCCGTGCCGTGATCAATGCGATCGATGCCAAGGATGCTTACACCTGCGGCCATAGCGACCGCGTGGCTTCCTTTGCGAAAGCGATCGCAGCTCAGATGGGACTGGATAACGACGAATGCGAACGAATCTACATGTCCGGTCTTTTGCACGATGTCGGAAAGATCGGTGTTCCCGATTCCATTCTTGGCAAACCAGGAAAGTTGACCGACGAAGAGTTTGCGGCGGTGAAAAAGCACCCTGAGATCGGTTATCAAATCCTCAAACACCTCAAGCCCCTCCAGTACGTTCTCCCAGGTGTTTTGCATCACCACGAAGCGGTCAATGGCAAGGGATATCCAGCGGGACTCGTCGGAGAAGCGATTCCGCTCCACGGCCGTATCCTGGCTGTCGCTGATGCATATGACGCAATGACCAGCGATCGACCGTACCGAAAGGGAATGCCCTCGGAAAAGGCCGAGGCGATCCTCCGTAAAGAAGCGGGAGTTACTTGGGATGAAATGGCCGTCCAAGCCATCTTGAACTGCATCGAAGAAGGCACAGTGTCTCCACAATCCAGAACGGATGCGGTAGTGCCAACTCTGCCCCCTACCGTCGAATCGTATTACAGTCCGATGAGCTCAAGTGCCCCAGCCGTTATCAGCGGATGATGAATCGATCGCGTCATCATCATGATGACGACGAGATCAAACTGGTGACAATGGGACGAGCGGTACAACGTCGAAGAGCACGGGGAATCGGTTGTACCTATCGCCATTCTTTATAGAAAATGTTCCATTACCTCGTGAAATGTGTTTTGCTTCACGGTCTTGGCACACCGTTTGTTTCTAACAACGTCCAGAGAGTGAAAATTGATTCTGGACGGTTGAAAGTTCAAAGGTGGCATAATGGCAAGATGGACGAGAAACGGATTCTGCAGTATTCGAATTGCAGTAATTGGAGTGCTGTTGGGAGCTTCGCTGACCGCATCGGCTTGGGCCCGCAACCCATGGGCGAGCGAAGTGGGAGACGCACGCGCTGTGCAAAGCAAAACAGAGGATATCGCCGAGCGGCTTCGAGAAGACTTTCCTTTCTGCCCCGCGACCAGTATCGCTTCGCACCTCGATCAAACGGCCAATCAATTGGAATCGTTGATCGAGCAAGGAGCATCGTGGTGGCAAGTTCAATCCGCCTTGCGACAAACCCGATCGCTCGCAACACAAACTCATCGTATTGCCGCCTCCGATCGACATGTGCGAGAAGACAAGCGGTTGATGAGTTACTTTGGGGAACTCTATCGACGACTCGATAAGTTGGACCAAGAATTGCGGGAAGTGAACGACAAGAATTCGTCCCCGATTTGCTTGCCCGAGCGGCCTCACGGCTTTCCTGGCGGGAATCCTCATGGACTCCCTCTTGGGATACTCCCGCGTGGAATACCCCCTCGTGGGAACGTCCGTCAACGGGACGGCGTTTAGAGATCCAAATTCAGTCCAATCGCGAGCCAGCCAGACGATTGGGGTTCGAATTTTAGATTTCAGGTTCCATCAGCCATTGGGCGCTAGCCCACGGTTACCAGCTCTAGCATCAAAGCGTTCCGAGCGATGGAAAAGTGGCAACCGGACGCTAGCGCGTACCGGCTGATAGTGTCGCCTTTCGCTCCCGCGAAAGCCCCCGATTCTTCGCAACAACCGACGCATAGTATGCTAGTCAACGTTATGCGTTTGATGGATAATGCGGTGCTAGTGGATGAATTGTTTGCATCCATGACTAACCCCACGCATCGTGCTCCCTCGGAGGTCGCTTGGACATCGTACAGTTGCGCTACTTTCTCAAGGTAGCAGAGCTTGGTAGCTTCACGCGTGCGAGTGAAGAGCTGGGGGTTTCGCAACCTGCCTTGAGCCGATCGATCGCCAAGATCGAAGAGCTTTTGGGCCAGCCGGTCTTCGAGCGTCAAACGCGATGTGTGGTACTGACCGACGCCGGCAAAGTGCTTCAGCAGCGAGCCATTCAGATCGTTCAGCTGTTGGACGAGATTCCCCGCGAGATATGCGATGACGGTAAAACCGGGAATATTCGCATCGGTGCTATTCCTACGATCGCTCCTTACTGTTTACCGGCGATCTTACAGCAGGCTCGCGAGGCTTTTCCCGAAGCGACTTGGAATATTCGGGAGGATGTCACCGACCGATTGCTTCAAGCCTGCAACATCGGAGAGCTTGATCTCGTCATCGCAGCTCTCCCTGTCGAGCTTGGATATCTCGACTCGAAGACTGTGCATGAAGAAGAACTCCTGGTCGCTCTACCAGCTGCCCATCCTCTTTCAGCGAAGCCTTCTTTGAAACCTCAGGATCTGTCGGGCGAACCGCTCATCATGCTCGGTGAAGGGCATTGTCTGTCGGATCAAATCGATGCGTATTGTCGAAGGCGATCGATTCAGTCTGTTCACTTGGATCGGACCGCGCAGATGGCCACCGTCTTGGAGTTGGTCGCGGCGGGACAAGGGCTTTCGTTTGTGCCTCAAATGGCTTGTCGAACAAGCACCAAAATCCTCTACCGTTCGTTGCAATCCCCTGTCCCAAAGCGGAAGATCGCTGTTGTTTGGAACGCATACCGATTCGAAAGTAAATTGCAGCGCGGAGTGCGAAGTCTATTGGAACATTTTTCTTGGACCAGTATCTGACTTGCTCCTCGGCCGCGGCGTTGCGATAACTACAAGGCAACCATTTCACCCTCTCATTGGAGTCTCAAGGATCCTCATGCAGCACGCATACATTTCGCGCGTTGAAAATTTACTTGATCCGAGCCGAAACGTCCTCCTAAACATGGACTATGCTGAGGCCCATCGTCGGGTCGCTTCTGGGGATCCTGCGTTGGTTGGCGAGATCGACGGGCAGTTCGCGATCCTGGCGCAGGATGGGAAGATGATTCGCATGGCGCGTTCGATCGGGCGACCTATGCGGTACTTTCTCGCGAAAAAAGCAGATGGGCCTTGTTTGATCGTCGCTGAGAAAATGGCGACTCTGCGAGCCAAGCTGGAGGAAATGGGTCTAGAGGACCAATTTCATCCTTCCTATACACGCATGGTCCCCGCACACTACTTGATGCAACTGGAGTTGATTGGCTGCCCCGATCCAAACCCAAAATACGATCGCTATTTCACACCCGAGAGAAATAAACTACCAACCGACGTCGAGTGGATTGGAACGCAATACATTGAGCGACTCCGAGACGAATGCGACCGATGGCTGGATCGAATTCCTAAACAAGCACCTATTGGCGTTTTGTTTTCAGGTGGGATCGATTCGGGAGCTGTATTGTTAACGCTTTATCACCAGCTGCTCCGGCGTGGGGAATCTCCAGCTCGTCTCAAGGCGTTTACGCTTCGGATCGATGGTCATTCCTCGGATGCGGATCAAGCGCACGCGTTTGTTCGCGCATGTGGCGTCGAAGAGCTCTGGGAACTTATCGATCAAACGAGTGAATCTCTTAGCGTCCGCGAGACTATTCAAGTCATGGAGGATTACAAGCCGCTCGATGTGCAAAGCGGAACCATGGCAATGGCCTTATGTCGAGGTATTCGCCAGCGATACCCCGATTGGAAGTATCTGGTCGATGGTGATGGCGGCGACGAGAATCTCAAAGATTACCCGATCGAAGAGAACCCTGAATTAACCATTCGCAGTGTTCTGAACAACTTGATGCTCTACCAGGAAGGTTGGGGTGTCCATGCGATCAAACACTCACTTGTCTACAGCGGTGGCCAAAGCCGTGGGCACATTCGAACTTGGGCGCCCGCTGAACACTTTGGGTTCGAAGGCTTCAGTCCCTTTGCCTTGCCTCGTGTGATCGAGGTTGCCGAGGGGATACCGTTCATCGATCTAACAGAGTGGAGCCATGAGAAACTTTACGAGCTTAAGGGCGCTATTGTGCGAAGCGGCGTCAAGGCCCTCACCGGAATCGATATGCCTTCGTTCCCGAAGAAGCGATTTCAGCACGGAGCCATTGAAGAGAAGCGATTCCAAGCTCTCTTTCCTAAAACAGAAGCGGAGTATCGGAAGATGTTCCTGTCGTTATGGAGCTGACGGATCGACAGCGAGAAATCTTGGCCCGCGCACATCGTGCCGAGATCGTGCGTTTGCGAGGGCTCAAGCCTGCTCTTTCGCCGCAAAAGCCTGCGGCCGCTTTCGTCCAGAGCGAGCCCTCTCGACGCGGCGAGTGTGTCGAGGTTTCTACCCTCCTTTTGACCGGCGCTGAATGCCCCTTTGCCTGCTCGATGTGCGATCTTTGGAAGCATACGCTAGATACACCGACAAAACCCGGTGACTTGATTCTGCAGATCGATCAAGGGCTCGCACAGCTACCTGCTACACCTTGGGTGAAACTCTACAACGCCAGCAACTTCTTTGATCCAAAAGCCGTTCCTGACGCTGACAGGGCAACGATTGGAAAGCAAGTCGCCAGATTTGAGCGAGTCATCGTCGAGAATCACCCGCGTCTCCTATCAAAAGATCGCGTTCTTCCTTTCCGCGATGCTCTGTCAGATAAGCTGGAGATTGCTATGGGGCTCGAAACGATTCATCCCTTTGCGATGCATGTCCTGAACAAGCAGATGAGCTTGAGTGATTTCGAGAAGTCAACGCGTTGGCTTAAGATAGAAGGGATCGATGTCCGCGCATTTGTACTGCTCCAGCCACCAGGCGTATCGGCGGATGAGGCGATCGATTCTCTCGTCGAGACAGTTGCCTTTGCGCAGCAGGCTGGAGTCCGGCACGTATCGCTGATTCCGACACGGCGAGGGAACCCTTGGTTGGACCGATTGATCGATGACGGATTGTACGAGTTACCGGAAGCTGCTGCGTTGGAGATTTCGGTGAGGACCTGTTTGGATCGATTTTCCGACTTGGTCGTGGTCGCGGATACTTGGGATTGGTCCGCGATACGAGGGCAATGTGCAAGCTGCTCCGACGTGCGACGCAATCGGATGGAACGTGTGAACCTGGGGCAATGCTGGCTCCCGCTGGAGGAGGAAGTGGCATGTCGATGCACCGATGCGATGTCTTGATTGTCGGATCCAGTTTTACGGGCTCTCTGTTGGGTTGGATCTTGGCCAAACAAGGTCTTGCTGTGGCCATCGTGGATAAGCAGCGTCATCCTCGCTTTGCAATCGGTGAATCCACGACCCCCACAGCTGACTTTTTACTTGCTCACTTGGCGGATCGATGGGGGCTAGCCGAATTGCGTCCGTTGGCAGCTTGGGGCGATTGGCAACGCACGTATCCGAAGCTGCGATGCGGTAAGAAGCGAGGGTTTGCGTACTACGAACATTCCGCGGGCAAGCCGCATCAGGATGACGCAGATCACTCCTCTTCGTACTTGGTCGCAGCCTCAGCAAAAGACGAGTGGAGCGATACGCAATGGCTGCGAAGCGACGTCGATGAGTTCTTAGCGCAACAGGCGGTCAAGGCGGGGTGTTGCATACTCGAGGGGTATGAGATTTTTGATGTCGAGCAAGAGACCATCGATAGCGAGAACGATCCTCGATGGAGAGTTCATTGCGCTCGACGCGACGAGAAAGAAGGTGGTTTAGCAGAGCAGACTGTCTTAGGAACTCGCTTTCTCGTCGATGCTAGCGGTGGCGGTGGATTTTCCAAGGTGTGGCTAGGCAATGGCGACGATTCCGATGCCATGAGAACCAAAACGGGTGCTTTGTGGGGGCATTTTCGCAATGTAGGGTCCATGCGGGAGCACTCGATTCACTTCGATACCGATACAAAAGGATTCTTCCATCCCGACGATTCGGCGCAGCATCATGTTCTGGAAGAGGGTTGGTATTGGATGTTGCGTTTTCAGCATGGGGTGACCAGCGTTGGGTTGGTGCTCCCTACCGCACTCTGGCAAACGAATGAGTTGGCTTGCAAGAGCCTAGGCCATCGCGCGGACGTCTGGCACCGGAATCTCCAAAAGTATCCAAGCATCGGGGCCATGATGGCGAACTCGGAATTGGTTGCACCGGAGGAGGGGCTACAGCACGTATCGAGGCTGAGTCGGCGAATGCGAAAGGCGTGCGGGCCTGGATGGGCTGCGCTGCCAACTTCGTTCGGCTTTATCGACCCGCTTCACAGCACGGGGATAGCGCATGGACTGAGCGGAGTGATGCGATTGGCCGAGCGATTGGTGCGCAAAGAGTTTGCCATGGACGATGGATGGCGAGCATATGAAATGCAACTGAGGCAGGAGATCGATTGGATCGATCTGCTCGTCTCCCTTTCGTACTCGGGGCTTCCAATCTTCGGTCGATTTCGAGCGCTTTGCAGTTTCTACTTCATCGCAGCGATTGCTTTCGAGCAGCAGTTGGTTTGCGACCCAAGTTTTTGGCCCGATGGTTACATGATGTCAGGAAGTCGATCGCTGCGGGAGCAAGCGGAAAGGATTTATCGCGAGGTGCAACAAGGCAGAATGATCGACGAGGAAAAATGGCTCGAAGAGGTTCGCCGGGCGATACAGCCTTGGAACAAGGTCGGGTTGTTAGATCCAAAAAAGGGAAATCGATTAGCCCATACCGCGCCGCCGAAGTATCTTCTTGCGACAGCCCCTCCGGGGCCATCAGCCGCAGGGCACTAGCCCCCGGTTACCACTACTAACACCAAAACGTTCCTTGCGATGGAACATTGGTAACCGGACGCTAGCGCGATACCGGCTGATAGAGCCGGCGAATTCATCAGCCCCAGGGGCGCAAGCCCTCCGGTTACCACCGTTAACCAATCAAACACCACCTTTATGTACTATTCCGAACACACATTCCCGGCCCCCGAACGCAACGTCGCTTGGGATGAAGCGTGCGTGGAGTTAGCCGATGAGATTCTGCACGAGCAGGAGGGGGCGAGAGATCGCAATGGAGCGACTTTCCCCGATTCTCCCCTCGAGGTGTTGCGCGTTTGGAGTTTCGATTCCCCGGTTGTTGTTATGGGGCGAGCAAGTCGTGTTGGTGAAGAGGTTTGTTTAGAGCGTTGCAAGGCGGACGG
This sequence comes from Pirellula sp., assembly GCA_025459245.1. Lineage (GTDB taxonomy): Bacteria > Planctomycetota > Planctomycetia > Pirellulales > Pirellulaceae > JBKCUI01. The sequence goes on along the minus strand of JALOQZ010000249.1, from coordinate 413 downwards.
GGTCCCCGTTTTGCGTCGAGCTAGCGGTGGCTCTACCATTATTGCAGGGCCAGGTTGCCTCATGTATTCAGTGCAGATTTCCTATGAGAACCGGCCCGCATGGCGGTCGCTCGACCATGCCCATCGCGAGGTTATGGGGCGGATTCAAGACGCGGTTGTAGCATCGCTTTCCGAGTTTGGAATCGAGAAGCAAATCGCGCTGCAAGGAACTTGTGACCTGACCGATGGTGCCTACAAGTTCTCTGGCAATGCGCTTCGGTGCAAACGACATGCAATGATCTATCACGGCACGATTCTGCTTGATATGCCCTTAGAGTGGGTCGATCGCTATTTGCTTGAACCACCTCGTCAGCCCGAGTATCGAGAACGCCGTCCTCATGGCAGCTTCGTGCGAAATCTGTTGCAAGATACTT
>JALOQZ010000029.1 GCA_025459245.1 Pirellula sp. | reverse complement strand
AACGGAATAAATGGCATCGTACTGACCAGTCGCATGACGATAATCTTCTAAGCGAATCTCCACATCCAATCCTTGGCAGGATTTTCTGGCCCACGCCACCTGCTCTTCCGAAATATTATACCCAACGACCGAAACACCATAGTTTTTCGCAAAGTGTTTGGCGGCGGCACCGAAACCACAACCAATATCCAACACTTTCATTCCCGGTTTGAGCTTGAGCTTTTTCGCAATGAGATCCATTTTGTGGATTTGTGGGTTGCGTTTGCAGCTTCGCGAGCCTCTTCGTCCAATTCGTTTTCGACTGTCGCTTGCGATGGAGAGGCTGGCGCAGGAGTTTGAGCTGTGGAGGGTTGCGATGACCACTGGGTCACGCGGTGTCGAATCCACACGCCCGTGAGAGGGTGGTAGTAGAGAACGACGACGGCTCCAGGCAGCGTTAGAGCTCCGAGGAGGAGGGCGATGAAATTGTTTGCGGCCCGAGTTCGGGTGCTGGGATGAGAAGGCATGATCGACCTCGGCAGTCCAGTGGCTTGTCAAGCAAAGCGAGTCGCGGAGTCCGATTTCGGACAGGGGAACCGTTCCAATACCGCAAACTTAGTATGTCGTTCCGATTGTTTCGGCCGTGGCGAAGGAGAACGCTGCAGCTTGTCGCAGGAACTTTAATGCTCGGTGGCAGTTCTGCCGAATACTCCGAGGCGGATCGTTGTAGCAGCCGGTTTGCAGCAACCCGAATAGCCAGCAAAACCGTTATCCCCGGTACGACTCGAGCAGATTATGAAGAATCAAGTCAGGCTTTGCATCGTTCTCCACAATCATCAGCCCATCGGAAATTTCGACGGGGTGATCGAGCAGGCCTATCAGGATAGCTACCTTCCCTTTTTGAACGTCTTTGAGCCATTCGGCAATCTCAAAGTCGCATTGCATACTTCCGGTCCTCTCATGCTTTGGCTTGAAGAGAAGCATCCCGAGTACCTTGATCGCATCAAGCGGCTTGTGAACGCCGGTCGTATTGAAATCGTGGGTGGGCCGTTTTACGAACCCATTCTGACCATGCTGCCCAGCCGCGACCGTATCGGCCAGATCACTCGGTATTCACGGTGGCTGCAAGACCGGTTTGATACGGCAATCGCAGGGATGTGGATGCCGGAACGGGTTTGGGAAAGCCAATTGATCCGAGACCTGGTTCCCTCCGGAATGCAGTACACCATTTTGGATGATTTCCACTTTAGGGCGGCTGGTTGGAGCGATAACCAATTAACGAATTACTTCCTCACCGAGGACGATGGCCATGTTCTGAGAGTCTTTCCAGGTAGTGAAAGGCTGCGATATCTGATTCCTTTCGCTTCTCCGATCGAGACGATTCAGCATTGCAGAGAAGTCGCGGAGCGTTCACCAGGTGCAGTTCTGGTGTTTGGAGATGACGGCGAAAAGTTCGGAACTTGGCCGAACACCAAAGAGCATGTTTACGAACGAGGATGGCTGCAGCAATTTTTTGAGCTGCTCGACTCGAATCGCGATTGGCTGGAAACATCGACGCCTGCGGAAGTCATCACCGAGACGTTGCCTCGGGGAACGATTTATTTGCCGGATTGTTCCTATCGCGAGATGACCGAGTGGGCGCTACCCGTCGAGCGCCAGTCCGCGTATGAGTCGATCGTTCATGAGCTTCAAAACGACTCTCGCTGGCCTCAGATACATCCATTCCTTCGCGGGGGGAATTGGCGAAATTTCCGGGTCAAGTATTCGGAAGCAAACGAGATGTATTGCCGCATGCTCGATGTGAGTCGCAAGCTTGAGTTTGCCCGTCGCAGCAATCAAGACAAGCGGCAACTGGCAGCTGCAGAAGATCATTTGTATCGAGCTCAGTGCAATTGCCCTTATTGGCACGGGGCCTTTGGAGGGATTTATCTTCCTCACCTCCGCAACGCGACTTACAAAGAACTCATCGCTGCAGACAACATTCTAGACAGTCTTGCGAACCCGACTGACGAGTGGGTCGATGTCACTACCGAAGACTATAACAAAGATCTATTTCCCGAGATTCGTTTGGCTAACGGTCAGCTGGTTGCCTATTTTGCCCCATCCAAGGGGGGAATGCTGTACGAGCTAGATATTCGGGGAATCGAGCATAATCTTTTGGCGACGATGCAGCGCCGCCCAGAGTCATACCATGCGAAAGTCTTGGCAGGGACTGCGGAGAATCACTCCGGTGCATCGAGCATCCATGACCGAGTCGTCTTCAAGCAAGAAGGGCTTCATCAGCGAGTCCAATACGATCGGTATCCGCGAAAGTCGTTGATGGATCACTTCTTTGACGATCATCTTTCGGTTCAGCAGGTACGCGACGGGGATGCGATTGAACGAGGCGACTTTACGGAGTTGCCCTTTGATGCCAAGCTTCGAAGGGGGGCAGGGAAGATTCAGGTGCAAATGAAGAGAGCAGGCAACGCCTGGGGAATACCTTTGACCATAACCAAGGGTATCACTTTATTTGCCGGCTCGCATGCGTTGGAGATCACCTACCTTCTGGAAGGTCTACCGCCTGGTAAGTCGTTCCATTTTGGCGTGGAGTTCAATTTCGCGGGACTTCCTTCGGGAGCAGAGGATCGATTCTTTTACGACGAGCGCACCGAACGGATGGGCCATCTCGGGTCAACACTCAGTCTTGAGGGACGGGATTATCTGGGGATGATCGATCAGTGGCTCGGGGCCAACATTCAAATGACTTGGAATCGCTCGACAAATCTATGGTGCTTCCCGGTCGAGACGGTAAGCCAGAGCGAAGGTGGATTTGAGCTGGTCCATCAATCGGTTTGTGTATTACCTCACTGGAATGTGATTGGTGATGCACAAGGCCGATGGTGCGTATCGATGGACTTGATCACCACGTGCGAGCATGAACCGAACTCGCGAGCCGCACAACTTTCGTTTTCCCACGCTAGTTTTTAGTTTGTTCTAGTGAGGCTGCGGTCCCACGGCATTGTGCCGAGGGTAGGCGAAGCCTGGGCCGGTTTTCTTTGGAGACCTGAATAATGCAATTGTCACCCATCGTTTCGCAGACACTCGATGTCGTTCGCAAAAGTGCGGAGAACGATCAAGCGATCGCAACGGCGTTGATGGCCAAGCAACAGAGCGTTGCCAAGCAGCAAGGAGAAGCGATTGTGGAATTGATCCAGTCGATTCCAACAGCTCCTTCACGCGGGATCGACGTGAAGGCGTAGTCGCGATGGGACTACCGACTCACCGATGGGTTAGGGACGCTGTTTTGTTCCTCTAAGGCTGCGGCGGACTTCCTCGCCTCGAGGAGCGCCTTCATCGCAGAGTCGCGACGCCCCTCCGGCAGAGACTTCCACGCTTGCGTGTAGTACATCTCTACGGTAGACCATCGCTGTTTGCGACGCGCCTCCTCGGCCAAATTCAAATAGTACTTCGCATCGTCGATCGCTTTTCGGTCGTCGACCGGTGAGTGGCTCATCGCCATCAGGTAAGCGTAGCTGGGTGGCGTATCGTGCTTGGCTCGAGATTGAAGAGAATTCGGTTGAACCTTCGTCGATTTCGGAGCGAGAGTGTTCAGCTGAGATTGGCGGTGACCTCCAAGGCCTGGTTTGGCTTGCGTCTCCGACCGGATCATGCGGTCTAATTCATCGAGGTCGATGATGGTCGTGTGGATCGATGCTCCTCCGGCGCCGCGAGATCCGCCATAAGCCGAGGCCCCGGGCAGTCGACTTCCCCCGCCGATCGCGCGTCCGGAGCCCCCGAGATAGGCAGCGCCAGAATCAGGAACGAGAGCTCCACCCGAAATGGAGAACGTACCCATCGTCGGGAGTTGAACGATCTGGCCGAACACGGCGGAGGAGGGGAGAAAAGCAACCAGCGCCAAAGACACTTTTCGTGGATCCATCCAGAACATAAGGCAAACGACTTTCGGTGATGAGTTGCGATTGGAAAAGCAAAGAAGCGAGTGTCAGAGAGTGATTAAGGGATGGGCTAGATTCGAGGCAAGGCGTAGCCCAACATGATTCCACCCAAGATCGATGATACCCAATAGATGATGACCGTGGTCATGAGATTCTTGGTAAAGAGTCTCGAGAACATGTAGTAAAGGATATAAAACGGGGCGAACATCGACAGGAGTCCTTGCTTGGCCGATTCCTTGAACGCCGTGACGAGGATTGCCAGCGTAGAACAAATCGAGATGGCACCCATCGCTGCCCCAAACGACGCGCACATCACGGTCAGATAGGTGGCCGATTGGATTCGTCGGAGAAGTTCCACCGAAGAGGCTTGGCCGGACGTAGAGGCATCCATTTTGATTGCCAGACCTGCGATGAAGATGATGATACCTGCGAGGATACTAAACATCATCCACCAGGGAGCCCCAGCACCGAGCAGTCGTTTCTCGGTGGCTTGCTCGCGTTCCATCATTTCTGCCGCTTCATTGAGGTGTTTGTTTCCAAACTTCTTCTGTGAGGCAGCTTGAAAGCCATCCAGCTTCTTCCCTTCCGCCAGATTGAAACCGCAGCCCACGCAGATAACGGCGCGAGGGTCCAGTGGGGCGTCGCACGAGGGGCAAAACTTACCGGTTTTCTTGACCAGTCCAACCTCGTCAAAAAGCCCTGCCAAGTTGGAGTTTGGGGCCGCGGGACTGGCGGCAGGGGCTGTTTTGGCGGGAGTCGGCTTCTTCGCAGCGGCTGCAGGGGTGGCAGTTGCTGTCGAAGGAGTTTTTGCGACAGGCGCGCCTGCGGCGGGGACTTTCAGAACACCTTTGCATTTGGGGCAACGACCGCTTTTGCCGGCCATTTCATCGGGGACGGAAAGGGACTGGCCGCATTGGCAGGTGACTCGGATCGGCATTCTCAAGGTTTCCGGGGAAAAGTTCGTCGTTGACGCCGCTCTATTCTGAGCTGCGATTGAGCGGGAAACAATGAGCCTGTAACGATTTGGAGCGATTTTCAAGCTCCAATCTGCGGTGGACAAAAACGGAATGGCACACGGATTGCTCCGTCGGACCAACTCCTGAAAAGGTAGTGCCGTTTTGGCGTAGGCCTTTTCGTAAACGTGGCTTCGTGCCGCCGACCGTCGATTGCAGTTCCCTTTCTGATACACCCTCAACGGAGTCCCACTACATGGCCGCAACAAAAGAGAAGTCCAAGGTGAAGCTTGTTCCACTCGGAGATCGCATTGTTGTTCAACGCGAAGAGTCCCAAGAGAAGACAAGCGGTGGAATTTTCTTGCCAGATAGCGCAAAGGATCGCCCAACCCGCGGCAAGGTAGTGAGTGTTGGCGATGGACGGATGCTCGAAAATGGCAGCCGATCGCAGCTCCAAGTTAAGGTAGGGGATTTGGTCCTGTTCACCAGCTACGCAGGCGAAAACATCGAAGTCGACGGTGAAGAATATCTGTTGATGAACGAAAGCGAAGTTCTCGCAGTTCTCGGCTAATCGCAACGGGCGCGAGATCGGGAGTCCGTCCTTACACGGACTCGGTTTCAGTCCAACACAATACAACTCAATAGTTACATACGGAGCATTTTTCGATGGCAAAGATTATCGCTTTTGATCAGGAAGCACGCGAAGCAATTCGCCGCGGTGTAAGCAAGCTGGCTCGAGCTGTTAAAGTCACGCTCGGACCTCGCGGTCGCAATGTGATTTTGCAAAAGAGCTTCGGCAGCCCCACCGTAACCAAGGACGGTGTGACCGTTGCGAAGGAAATCGACTTGGAAGATGTCTACGAGAACATGGGTGCACGCATGGTGCGCGAAGTGGCCTCGAAGACCAGCGACGTCGCGGGCGACGGCACAACCACTGCAACGGTGATGGCAGAAGCCATTTTCAATGAAGGCCTTAAGGCTGTTGTTGCCGGCGTGAATCCCATCCAGATGAAGTCGGGGATCGAAGCAGCTGTTGCGGACATCACGGAAAAGCTCCGTAAGATGTCGATCAAGATCAAGGACAAGGCCGAGATGGCAAACGTTGCTACCATTGCAGCGAACAACGATCGAGCCATCGGAAACTTGCTCGCCGATGCGATGGAGCGAGTTGGTAAGGACGGCGTTGTGACCGTCGACGAAGGAAAGAGCTTGCACGATGAGCTCGAATTCGTCGAAGGGATGCAGTTCGACCGCGGATATCTTTCGCCGTACTTCGTCACCGATCCCGGGACCATGGAAGCCGTGCTCGAAGACCCCTACATCTTGGTTTTCGAGAAGAAGATTTCCAACATCAAAGATTTGGTCCCCGTTCTCGAGCAAGTGGTTCAACAGGGCAAGCCATTGTTGATCATCGCTGAAGAAGTCGAGGGAGAAGCTTTGGCAACTTTGGTTATCAACCGTCTCCGCGGCACCCTCAATGTCGTTGCTGTAAAGGCTCCTGGCTACGGCGATCGCCGCAAAGCGATGATGGAAGACATCGGTATCCTCACCAATGCAACTCCCGTCTTCGAAGCCCTTGGCAAGAAGCTCGATTCGCTGACCCTCGCCGATCTCGGCCGAGCGAAGAAGGTAATTGTCGACAAAGACAACACGACCATCATCGAAGGGGCTGGCAAAGCGAGCGACATCAAGGCGCGTATCGATCAGATCCGCCGCGAGATCGAAAACACCAGCAGCGATTATGATCGCGAAAAGCTGGAAGAGCGATTGGCGAAGCTGGCCGGAGGTGTTGCGAAGGTCAACGTCGGTGCTGCGACCGAAAGCGAAATGAAGGAAAAGAAAGCACGCGTTGAAGATGCGTTGCATGCAACCCGCGCCGCGATCGAAGAAGGTATTCTTCCTGGCGGTGGTGTCGCACTGCTCCGCGCGTCGACCCAAGTGCAGCCAGCAGAAACGCTGAGCCAAGACGAGATCACCGGCTACAACATCGTTCTGCGAGCATGCCGAGCTCCATTGACCATGATCGCGACCAACGCCGGTCAAGATGGCGGTATCGTTTGCTCCAAGGTCGCTGAGGCCAAGGGGAACAACGGATACAACGCGCTCACCAACGTCTACGAAGACATGGTGAAGGCAGGGGTCATCGACCCAACCAAGGTGACTCGCACCGCGTTGGCAAACTCCGCTTCGGTCTCGACGTTGCTCCTCACCAGCGACGCGTTGATCGCCGAAAAGCCAAAGGATGATCACGGCAAGAAGGGTGGCGGCGGCCACGGCGGCGATTACGACATGTACTAAGAGATGTTCGAGCACCACGGAATCAAGCTCGATTCCAGGTGCCAATTCTCGGTAGTTTGGTACAAGGCCCTCTCCAACGAGAGGGCCTTTTTTCATGGTATAGTGCCGATCCAAAAAGGAGGAACCACGACAACGCTAGTCGTGGTTCTCTTTGGATTGTGAATAGACGCTCAACAGCACCGCGAGTGCAGATGCCAGAAAAAGAGAGGCAGGTCCGGCGTAGCGTTCATTGGGTGGCTCCACCAAGATGACCAGCACCATCTTTCCAACGCTCCAACCCACAGCAAGCCAAACGATCGACTGAGCCTCTCTTGTTCTTTCGAATGCCGCGACAACAGCTCGCGACCCATTCTCAGGCTGATCGCAATGCACCTCCTTTGATTCCGCTCGCGACTTGATTCGTAACCAGTCGATGCACCATCGATATGCAAAAAACAGCGAAGCGAGCCAGACCACGGGATTGCCTCCGACCGATCTCGCTAATTCAATGGCTGCATGCTTGATGGCCCGCAAAAGCCACACGCAATAAGCCTTGGGATCCGCGATGATGACTTCACGAGAAAAACGGCTCAGTCTCGTATTGATCTTTTTAGTCTCTCCCCCCTCCAAGTCCGAGGCGATTGGAACGGCGATCTCCCAAACCATGGGATTGAACTGTTGCGAGACCCGATCGAATCCCCCTGAGGAATCCCAATCAGGTCGATTCGAACGCTCCGCCAAGATGCGCTCGGCCAGTTCACGCGACGGCTCCGAAAGATGCGATAACTGTTCAGCTTGCAACAATTGCCCGGTGATCCCAACGATGTTGTATCCACCAAACGAAACCAACCCGAAATGCCCCACCAATGCCCATCGCAATGTGCACCAAGCTAGAAACGGAACGATCGATGCCAAGCTCGCGTGATAGGCTGCGTTCCTCGCTGTTTTGTCCCACTGAAATAGCCAACCGCGTGCAATCCAGGTTGCAATCGGTATCCAAGGGACGAGAAACAGATAAACCGGCTTGGTCTGATAGGAAGCGAAGATAAACAAGGCCGTCAGGAGATAGGCCAACCGATTGGTTGGATGAAAAACAAGGGTCAACCAAGTAGACGCGGCCAGGAGGGCAAAGGAGCACCCCAGTAAATCAGGTGTTAGGACGCTTGCGTATCGCCAGGCAAAAGGAAGACCATACAAAGGGAGCGACGCGGAAAGGACTCCTGCCGAGGAGAATCGGCAAGCATGCAGGGCCAATCCCCAACATCCGATCGCCACCAGCCATATTCCTAACTGCAGAACGGGCACCCAGGCGATCGCATCCACACCAAAGACCGCCGTTGCTGCCTGGAGAAAGAGCGGATACACAAACGTGCGAGTCTGTTCTAAGGAAGCGACCGTGAGCAGCGACGGAAAGCTCTCGTAGCTTGCTGTGTCGACTTGACGGACAGGAGCGAGCCCCCCCGTCGTCCACGCCCACAGAATACACAAACAAAAAGCTGCACCGAATATAAGAACGTACTCACGGACGGACAACGAAAATCGCGACAGCATAAGACCGTGGTTACTCCGGCACTTGACTCGGTAGAGGTAAGGTAGTTGGAGATTCAAGCTTGGCTCGGAGCAAGCCCTCGAACCAAGCCATTTCTTTGGCGATCCCATCGCTCAAGGCTCCTTGCCGATACTCCTCAGGCAGAACCGTCCAAGCGTAGGTCTCCACTTCGAAATGCCCCGACGGGAAAGCCTGTCTGCCAGCTTGCGGAAGCAAAACATCCAGGCATCGTCCAATTTCGGACTGCGTAGAGCCTAAAGCGCCGAAGGCCGCTTGAAAGATGGGGACGTGGAAATGAATTCGCCAGTTCGAGTCATTCGGTGCAGTGGATTGTTCTTTAAGTAGCTGCGGCAGGTCTTCATGGAGAACGGTTTTGTCTCCTTGCTGGACGTTGGTTTGATGCAAGTAACGATCCTCGGCAAATCCCGAGAGCTGCCCCCAGGCTTGTTCGCGACGGGATGGATCCATCGACTGCCAAGGGATATCGATAGCAGACGAGACTTGCACTTTACCAACTTTGATTCCAGCTTCGAAAGTTTTCGCGAGCTCGGTCGATTGATCTTCGAGCATGACAGCTGCGTGGCAGATGTCATGGCAAAGTGTGATATGTCGCCGTGCGATTTCCCGCTCCTTTTCCGAAGGCAAGGAGGGGAGAAAGGACTCGAGATAAAAGGATCGAAAGGACGGGCTATCGGTGAACACGCAGCCCGGCTCTGGTTCGATTGCGATTTGAATCAAGCGGCCCGTTTGTTCGTAAAGGGCATGCAATCGAGTTGCGAGCTCTCCCCATTGGCGGCAGACTTGCTCGGTTTGTTCTGCGGAGAGTGAAGGAGTTCCCCATGCGATCGGCAAGGTGGAAATGGTTCCGATTTCCCCCGGCGGCAAAAGCTCATGGAGAAGCTGAACCAAGTTCCAGGTGTACTCCAATCGAGAGGGGGCGTACCACGTTGGCAGATAAACACGGTGCTTGACCACAGGCTCATGGAAATCGCCTTGCGGGAAACCGTTCAAAGTAAAAACGGCGAGGGATTGGGAAGAGAGGAAATCCTTGAGCTTGTCGAGCGACGTTGGCTGCAGAGCTTCGCGAGCGGAAATCTCGGAAAACCAGAGCCCTAAACCGAGAGAGCGCGACTCGTTGGTCGAATTCGATTGGGCTTGGAGTTTCTGACGAACGGGAACAGCGAAGCGATTCAGCGTTTCCAAGACAGTTTGAAGGTCCCGTCCTGCATGGACATTTGTGCAGTACCCGGTTCGAACCGGGGTAGTCGAGGAGGGGACATTCAACGTGGATGTTCCTTGAAGTGGACAGTTAAGAAAGAGGCGGTAGGAGCGACGAGCGAAACAGGGGCGAAGAAACGCGGCTTGGCTAGTGATCGCAGTGGACTAAACTATTGGTTTTAGCTGACAAGCCGCTTTTAAGAAACCTGCCTTTATGCTTCGTTATTGGACCGCTGGAGAATCGCACGGAAAGGCATTGATCGCGCTCGTCGATGGTTTCCCTGCCGGTGTTACGATCGATAACGAGTTCATCGACCGAGAGCTGAGGCTTCGTCAAGGAGGATATGGCCGCGGGGGCCGGCAAAAATTAGAGCAGGATCATGCTGATTTTCTAACTGGCGTTTGGCAGGGAACGACGTTGGGATCCCCGATCACCTTGCAAGTGGTGAACAACGATTACAAGTTGGAGCGGCTCAAGGAATTGGAGCGTCCCCGTCCCGGCCACGCGGATTTGACCGGTGCCATCAAGTATCTTGGATCGATCCGGGGAGTCCTCGAGCGGTCAAGTGCGAGAGAAACCGCGGCTCGCGTTGCGGCGGGCGCGCTCGCCCGTTTGCTCCTGCGAGAATTCGGAATCGAGACCATCGGATACGTCGTTGAACTCGGTGAAATGCCGATTGGCCGTGCAGAAACGCTGAATATTTCGGTGCCGGAAGCGAGGGCGCTTCGGGATACCAGTTCGATTTACTCGGTGGATCCGTCCAAAGACAAAGAAGCCGAGACCTATATCGACCGAATGGCCGACGAGGGAGACACGCTCGGAGGCGTTATCGAAGTTCGAGTCGATGGACTGCCCTTTGGACTAGGTACCCATGCTCAATGGGATCGCAAGCTGGACGGAAAGTTGGCCCAAGCCGTGATGGCCGTTCAGGCGATTAAAGGGGTCGAAATAGGGATGGGTTTCGAGGCGGCCCGCCGTCCAGGCTCCCAGGTTCATGACCCGATTCATTACGACGCCGCGCAAGCTCATTCGCCGAATTTGGGATATGTCCGCCCCACCAACAACGCGGGGGGGCTCGAGGGGGGGATGACCAATGGCCAAAGCTTGATCCTACGAGCCGCGAAGAAGCCGATCAGCACCCTTCGCAAGCCTCTGGATTCGATTCGAATGGAAGACAAGGTGTCTCACCGAGCGAGCTACGAACGGAGCGACGTCTGCGCTATTTCAGCAGCGGCCATCATTGTGGAACATGTCGTCGCGTTTGAGATTGCTTCGGCCCTCGTTGAAAAGTTCGGCGGGGACAGCTTGGTGGAAATGAAGGCTCGATACCAGCTTTTCCAGGAAATGGCCAGAAATCGATAGCCTGCGAGCAGACGCGGTCAACTCTTCGATTCAGCGTCAGATTGTTTTCGCGTATCTGTTTAGAATGACTGGGGCCTTTCGATCGAATGTGCCGATTTGCATTTGCCGTTGCTCACGCAACTCGGAACGCTATAATTCGCGATTCCCGCTAGGATCTGGCGGGATTTTATCGTTCAAGTATGAGAAAACCTCGTAGTTTTCCGGAGTTTAGGGAACATGAAAGTCGTTTCGTCCATCGGGGCGTTGAAGTATCGACATCCTGACTGCCAAGTGGTCCGCCGCCGTGGACGCATTTACGTCATTTGCAAAAGCAACCCTCGCTACAAGGTGCGTCAAGGTAACGCCAAATGCAAGCGCCGAAAGCGATAGCATTCGGTAGCGTATGAAACTTCGAATCGGAGTTATCGGGCAGGGACGCGATTGGCAGTCGAGATATTTGCCAGCTCTCCGATCGATGCGAGAGAGGTTTCAGGTCGTCGGCATTTACAATAGCGTTCATGCTCTCGCAGAAAATTGTGCTCGCGAGCTAGACGCCTTGGCGTACACGAGCTTCCGCGAGATGATGGAAAACCCGTCTCTCGATGCGGTCATGGTTCTCGAGGATGACTGGTACCAGCTCATGCCTTTGCTGGCCGCTTGCGATTATGGCAAAGCGATCTTTTGCGGTGCGGAAATCGATCTCACATCGTCCGCAGCTGCCGATTTGAAAGGGCGAATCCAGTCTTCGGGCGTCGCCTTCATGACCGAGCTCTCGCGTCGGTTTGCTCCGGCGACTCTTCGGCTCAAGGAGCTCATTGCGACCAGGCTGGGGCGGCCACGTCTTTTGTTCTGCCACCGCCGTTTGACTTGCGAAAATAAAGACATTCGCCACGCACGGTCTCTAGAAGCTAGGTCGCAGAGAGAGCTTGTGGAGCTCATCGACTGGTGCAATTACATCGTTGGCCAAACCCCCGATTGGGTTCAAGCAATCCGGCACGCGAGTCGCGAATCGGTGTCCACGGCAGATTACCAAATCTTCAGTTTAGGGTTCGGTTCGCCCGAGCAAGACTCGAAAGCGATCCTGGCTCAGATCAGTTGCGGAGCCTACATACCCGAGGTGTGGCACGAAGCAATTACGTATCGTCCACCGGCCGCCATTCAAGTTTGCTGCGAAAAAGGTCTCGCGTTCGTCGACCTTCCATCCACGCTTGTTTGGTTCGATGACGCTGGACGACATCAAGAGGCGCTCGACACGGAACTGTCCGTGGGTCAGCAGATGTTCAGCCAATTCCATAGGGCTGTCACTTCTCTGGTTTGCAACTCAAGCGACTTAGAGGATGCTTGCACAGCATTGGCGATATTGGATCTCGCAAAAAAGAGCATGGGGGCTCAGGCCCGAGTCCCACTGCAGATTCAATAGGCTTTGCTTTCGCTGTCTTCCAATTCACCGCAATCAAGCGAGCTCGCGAAACGGTTGAGCTCGGTCTGATGATCTCGTTCTCAAGCGGCGAACGATGTCCTGGACGGGCTACAGATCCTCGACGTCCATGGAGAGCGGCTCCATAACTTTCGTGTTTCGCTCGACGGCGATCACGACCGTCTGCTCATCTACGCCATCGCGACTCTTGGCCGTTGCCGGTAGAACTTGCCGCCGATCGGGCATTGGGAGACGGATGGAGAAGCTTCCGTCGGAGCGGACCTTCACTGGTTCTCCGCCGACGTTGACATGTGCGTCAGGGTGTGTGGCACCGAAGACGACGAGCTCCGCATCTACTTCGAAGTAGAACTGCTTGTTTCGCTTCAGGCTTCCTTCGGCGCCGGAACCAAACTGCGACAGAACATCGGTATCCATGGTCCGTTTGAGGCGTTCCTCGAACACTTCGGCCAAGTCGCCTGACTGCGTGTCTTCGTTGTAACCACCGCTCATTGCGTAGATACGCTCGGCGTCCTTTGCGATGTCAGCCCAGTGATCGTCGACCACTTCCTTCGAACCTGCGACAGGCATGGTAACAGTGTTGCTTCGCACCAGCTCGTAGAATCGCCCGTTCGAGGTCAAGTAGCCAAGCTGCACCTTGAACGAGCAGCCGGGAACTTCGATTTGCAAATACCAGTTCCGAACGCCGCCATGGATCTCGATATCTTGGTATACGGTTTCCGCGTTGTTCGTCGTTCCGTTGTCGTCCAATTTGAGCAATCGGAGGATGGGTTTGGCGGTGTGCCAATGTTCTGCGATCGAGACGCGTGCACGCTCAACCGTTTGCCGAGTGATGTCCCAATGCGCATGAAGCCAGTAGGCATCTCGCACCATCAGTATCAGCCGATCCTTCCCTTTTTCGAGAGGGGGAACCTGGGTATTCGGGACCAAAGAAGGCTTTGGAGCGGGCTGAGCCAGATCTTTGCGAGCTTCTTTCGTCGCCTGAGCGTTTCGGATCTTGGCAACGATTTCGGGGTTCGTGTTCGACGGAGGTGGCGCTTGCTCGACTTTCTTCGAGCTTGGTTTCATCGTCTTGACGGAACTCGCGGGCTCTTTTGCCTTGGACGCCGACTTGGTCGCGGTCGGTCCATCCTTTTTGGCAGCCGAAACGGGCTTTGCCGGAGGCGCAGCAAGTTTTGGTTTCTTGGAGTCGTTCACGGCGGCGACCGACTTCGTCGTTTTCGTCGATTTGACCTTGGACGAGGGAGCTTTGGACTTTTGCGTTTCCTTATCGGCCTTAGCTGCGAGTGGCTTGGCCTTCGCCGCCGAGCCTTTCGCGGCGGCAGATTTCGCCTTCGCTACCGGTGCAGGCTTTTTCGCAACTGCAATTTTCTTCGTCTCTTTTGCATCCTTGGAGGCTGCTTTCTGAGCGGATTTCGCTTTGGTCATTCCGTCAACTGACTTCTTAGGGTTCAACTTCGTCTTTTCAGCAGCCTCTGAGGTCCCCTTATTTAGGGGCTTGGTGGTCGCTTTGGAGGATTTGCCGGTGTTCTTTCCGGCGGACGGGGCGGTAGGAGTTTTGCCCCCCCCTTTTGTGGTGGATTTGGAGGGGGGGGATTTGGAGCTAGCGGACTTTTTACGTTCGGTCGACAAGGTGGCTGCTCCCCAGCGTGGTCGATAATTCGGGCAAAAGCGGAGGTCACTCGACCGTCCCTACATCTTTACTTAGTATGCTTAGCGGACTTAGGATTTCTAGAGTTTGGAGCGAAAGTTAGCTAGCCCATCCTTTCGCCGCTTGCTCGCCCGATTAGTCCGGTTTCTCGGAATGTCCTGCCCTCTCCTTTCAATTTCGTGTGCCAGAATGCCTCACCCTTCTTTTCCTGATAGCGGTGGATCAGGTGGCTCCACCGGAGCTCGGAACCAGGACCGCGGGAACAAAAACACGATTGCACTGAACGCATTCAGCCGTGTCATGGCCGTTTTGTTGTTGATGCTCCTGGTGGGAGTAGGTGGATCCTTTCTGGACAAATGGCTGGGGACCGGATTCCTTACGCTGACCGGATTTCTTGTGGGTGGTGCGATTGCCATCGTCGGAATGATGTACGTCGTTCGAGCGGCTGAATTCGAGCGGAAAGAACAAAAGGCCACTGACCAGGCTCGAGCAACCGCCGATTTTTCGGAGCCGGACAGATCGGTAGATGGAAGAGAGCGAGATTCTCAATGAGACGAGATCTTTATTGGATCCTCGTTCTCACCCTGGCGTGTGCCGCCTTCGTGATCGGTATCGACATTACCTTTCGAGATCCCGAATCGGAACCTTGGGAGACGCTATTACCTAGGTTAGGGGGCGTGTTCGTATGCTCGGGGGCCAGTCTATTCAGTTGGATATTGAACACCGAAACCTTTGAACGGAAGAATCCCGTTGCATCGGTTTTGCTCTTTGCGATGGTCCGCACGATGGTTGTCTTTGGAGCGCTCGCGTTCGCTACTGCGACAAAATGGAACAATCACAATTTTTTTACCAGCGCGTTGGTGGGCTGTTATTTTTCTTTTCTAGCATTAGAATCCTGCCTCCAAATTAGACGCATCCATTCTCGAAACTAACCCCGCTTCCCCAGCATGGCCTCCGATATCCTCCATATCAAAGACGGATACTACTTCGAGTTGCCAAAGTTTATGTGGCGCAGCTCGCGAGAGAAAGCCGCGGACTTCCCGAAATGGATGGTGCGTCTCGATTCCGGTTACCAATCCGAAGAGGCCGATGCGATCATCGCAGGCTTGAGAGAAATCGGTGTTGCAGACGGAGATCTCGCTTCCCTCAAAGAGGAATGGCAACACTGGCAACACGAGTCCGCAGGCAATCACAGCTGGCCTTTGGACGCTTATCTTGAGAAACAAGCAGCGGTCGTTGTATCGCGAGCAAAGAACTGGGCTGCTAGCAAGGCACCGAACGCTGTCGACGGTGTTCAGGCTTACTTGGCCGAGAATCCACAGCCTAAAATCGAGTGGTTTATCGATCTTCAAAGCGATGAAGCCACCGCCGCTGAATGGAAAGCTCTAAAAGAATCGATCAATTCCGATGCCGTCGTCACCAAGTTCGTGACCGAGGGGGCTGGGAAGGATTGGTCTGCCGAAAAAATCGCTGAATACAACCAAAGCCTTCACGGGAAGGTGTTGATTCCACAGCCGTTTGCGCAGCTT
Organism: Pirellula sp.; assembly: GCA_025459245.1. Classification (GTDB taxonomy): domain Bacteria; phylum Planctomycetota; class Planctomycetia; order Pirellulales; family Pirellulaceae; genus JBKCUI01. The sequence continues at coordinate 9,491 of JALOQZ010000029.1, read as the reverse complement.
CGGAACGCTTACGAAGTTGAGTCCGGGTTCGGGATCAGCCGTTACATGATCATTGAGGTTTTGGTCGCCATTGTCGTATTGTTCATCTTCCGCTGGCTTGCGAAGAAGGTTGCGACGGCGGAAGCGCCTAAGGGCAAAGCGTGGAATCTGCTTGAAGGTTTCGTGCAAGCGGTTCGAAACAATGTCGTCGTGCCAGCGATGGGCGAGCATGATGCGGACAAGTTCATGCCGTTCTTTTGGTCGCTGTTCTTCTTCATCCTTGGCTGCAATCTGGCCGGGATGATTCCTTGGGTTGGAGCACCGACAGCTTCGTTTGGTACTACGTTCGCGTTGGCTTTGATCGTGTTCATCGTCGGTGTAGCGATGGGTATCAAGACGTTTGGTGTCGTCGGTTACCTCAAGAACATTTGCCCATCGATGGGGCTCCCGATCTATCTAGCCGTTTTCATTGTTCCTTTGATTTGGATCATTGAGTTTGCGTCTTTGTTCATCAAACACGGTGTTTTGGCCGTGCGGCTTTTGATGAACATGGGTGCTGGACACTTGGTTCTGCTCGGAATTTTGGGAATCGGTATCAGTCTGCCAGTGGCATCGTCCCTTAGCACTCCAGCTTGGATGGGCGTCGCAGGTATTTCTGTTTTAGGGACGACGTTGCTGAGTGTGATGGAATTGTTCGTCGCATTCCTGCAGGCTTATGTGTTCACGTTCCTCGCAGCGCTCTTCGTCGGAAGCGCGATGCACCACCATTAAGAATCCATCTTTGGCTCGATGTAGAGCCAGGGTAATTCAGCTCATTGTTTTTCACTTGCTCTGGAATCAGGAGATTTTGAAAGTGTTTAATGTTCTTCGCATTGGCTACATGGCCCTCGGTATCGTTGCTCTGATGGCATTGCCCGCTTCCGCACAAAGCACAGGCGGTATGCCTGGCGCGATCGGTGCAGGTCTTGCCGTTATCGGTGCTGCACTCGGTATCGGCATGCTCGCCAAGGGTGCTGTTGAGTCGATCGCTCGTCAACCAGAGTCCTCTGGTACGATCCAAGTTGCGATGATCATCGCGGCAGCTCTGATCGAAGGTCTCGCGTTTTACGCTGTGTTCGTTTGCTCGCAACAGAACCCATTCGCCGGATCGTAATGTCGCTGGTTGATCCTAGCGGATCGCCGCCGTTTTTGAATCGTCTTCAACTTTGTGTTTAGGGCCGACCATGGTTCGCCAGCTTCCAGTTTTCTTGTGCGGATTGCTCATTGCAATCATTGCCACGTTTAGTGGTGTTGCAGTCGCGTCGGGTGAAGGGCATGAGGATTTAACTCATGGTCATGCCTCGGCGGACATGAACAATTTGCTCGAGCTCAAGTCGGACAAGGCATTGTTTTCGGCTGTCGTGTTTTTGCTTCTTTTCGCGTTGCTCTATGGGTTGGCTTGGAAGCCGATTTCGCAGGGGTTGTCGAAGAGAGAGGCCGCCATCGCATCGCAGATCACCGAGGCTAAGCAAGCGGCTGAAACAGCTGCAATAAAGCTGAAGGAGTACGAGGCGAAGCTGGCAGAGGCAGCAGTACAAGCTCAAGAGATGGTCAATCAAGCTCGAAAGGATGCAGAGCAGGTGGGGGAACGAATTCGAGCCGAGGCACAGGCCGAGGCGACTCGATCCCGCGACCGTGCTTTGGCTGAGATCGAATCTGCAAAGCAAGCAGCCCTCTCGGACTTGACCACCAAGAGCACCGACATGGCATTCGCATTGGCTCGTCGGTTTGTCGGCCGCGAACTCAAAGCGGAAGATCATCAAAAGCTGATCGCGGAAGCAATTACCAATTTGCCGAGCAAGAACTAATGGCGTTCTTGTCCACTTCGTTTCGTTACTCTTCCTACCAGCGATTTATTGGTTAACACATGTCAGAGCAAGTGAACCAGATTGCCACCGTCTTCGATAGCGAAGGGCAGCACGTTGGAGAAGTGTACGCAAAGGCCTTGCTTCAGTCGGCAGCGGCCGCGAAGAAAGTGGACTTGGTCGTCGATCAGTTAGAGTCGTTCGTTCGCGATGTTCTCGACAAAAATGCAAAGTTCGAGTTGGTTCTTTCCAACCCGAAGACGAGCACCGAGGACAAGGTAGGGATGGTCGATCGAGTCTTCGGCAAATCGATGGACACGATCGTCTTGAATTTTTTGAAGGTGATATGTCGTCGCAATCGTTTGCAACATTTGCGATCGATTGCGTCTGCAGCCGTCGCGCTTCGCGATGAGTGGGCGGGGCGATTGCAAGTGCATGTGACCACGTCGGCAGAAATGACGGAAGCTTCGAAAACGGCTCTGCAAAGCAAACTGAAGAATACGTTCAATAAGGACGTTCGACTCCTTACCAAGGTCGATCCTTCGATCTTGGGAGGGCTGATCGTCCGAATTGGCGATACTGTCTATGACGGTAGCGTCGATGGCCAATTGAAAGCTCTACGCCGCGAGGCAGGGGCAAAGGCCGAAGCGGCAGTTCGCGCTGCTTCAGCCAACTTGGCGAGTTAAGCGGGGTTCACCATCCGGTGTTCTCCCGACGCGTCTTTGACTAGACGCATTTACAATACACAATCGTTCCCACTGATGTACTGGCGTTCGTTTGGAACGCAAAAAGAGGTTTGACTCATGAAGTTCAACTCGGATGAAATTGCAGCCGTCATTCAAAAAGAAATTGAGACGTTCGGCAGCCAAGTCGATGTCCGAGAAGTAGGTACCGTGCTGGAGGTCGGCGACGGTATTGCTCGGGTTTACGGTCTCTCCAACGTCATGTCTGGCGAGATGGTGGAATTCCCGAATGGAGCGATCGGTCTCGCGTTCAACCTGGAAGAGCAAAGCGTCGGGGTCATCATCCTCGGTGACTACTTGAGCATCAACGAAGGGGACGAGGTCAAGGCGCTTGGAACACTTCTATCGGTTCCTGCGGGCGACGCTGTCATCGGACGCGTTCTCGATCCATTGGGTAACCCGCTTGACGGCAAAGGACCCGTCAACGCGACAGTAACTCGCCCCGTGGAAATCATCGCCACCGGTGTAGCTGAGCGTCAGCCTGTTCATGAGCCGATGCAAACCGGGATCAAAGCGATCGACGCGATGACCCCGATCGGACGCGGGCAACGGGAACTGATCATCGGTGACCGAAAGACTGGTAAGACCGCAGTTGCGATCGACGCGATCATCAACCAAAAGGGCAAGGGAGTTAAGTGCTTCTATGTCGCGATTGGCCAAAAGGACTCCTCGGTCGCTTTGGTGATCGACGCGTTGACCAAAGCGGGCGCGATGGATTACACCACCGTCATCGTTTCTGGAGCATCCGCTCCGGCACCATTGCAATACGTTGCACCTTATGCTGGTACGGCGATGGCGGAACACTTCATGTTCAATGGCGGCCACGCGTTGATCGTTTATGACGATTTGAGCAAGCAAGCGGTTGCGTACCGCCAGTTGAGCTTGTTGATGCGACGTCCGCCAGGGCGCGAAGCATTCCCAGGGGACGTTTTCTACTGCCACAGCCGCCTTCTGGAGCGTTCCGCGAAGCTTTCCAAGGAGCTTGGCGGTGGTTCGCTCACGAGCCTTCCGATTATCGAGACGCTCGAAGGCGAAGTGTCGGCTTACATTCCAACCAATGTGATTTCCATCACCGACGGGCAGATCTACCTCCAACCCGACTTGTTCTTTGCCGGTATTCGACCTGCGATGAACGTCGGTATTTCGGTTTCTCGCGTGGGTGGTAACGCCCAGATCAAGGCGATGAAGAAGGTGGCCGGCGGTCTCCGTTTGGACTTGGCCGCATTCCGTGAACTCGAAGCATTCGCACAGTTGGGTACCGAATTGGATCCAGCGACTCAAGCAAAGCTCGACCGCGGTTATCGAATGGTGGAATTGCTCAAGCAGTCGCAATACCAACCGATGGACGTCGCCGAGCAGATCATCAGTATCTATGCTGGTACCCGCGGACACTTGGATGACATTCCTGTCTCGAAGGTACGCGATTTCGAGGTTGGATTGCTCACCTACGTACGCGATCGCAAGCCGGAGTTGTTGACCAAGATTCGCGACGTTGCGGATCTCACCACCGAAATTGAAGAGATGATCAAGTCGGCCATCGCTTCGTTCAAAGCGTCGTTCAAGTAACCATAGCCGAAAGGTTGTTTAGTCATGGCGAACATTCGTCAGCTCGATAAACGACGCAAGTCGGTCAAAAACATTCGCAAGATCACGCGAACGATGGAGCTCATCGCAACGGCTCGCTTCAAGAAGGCGATGGACCGGGCGGCGGCAGCGACCGATTACACCAAGCGGATCACTCAGATCGTTCAGGACTTGGCCAAGAGTGGTACCGACGTGACCCATCCGCTTCTGAATAAGCGAGAGGAGATCAAGTCGGTCGACATGCTCGTATTGACGGCCAACCGAGGCCTTTGCGGTGGTTACAACGGGAACGTTGTTAAAGCTGCAGTAGCCCGTCGAGCCGAGATCAAGGCGATGGCCGAAAGCGGAGAGCTCAGCGTCAGCGGGAAACGTGGTATCGCAGCGTTGAAGTTTGCTGGAGTACCCATTGAGAAGACCTATACGGACTTCGAAGATCAGCCTGCATTCGATGCAGTCGGTCGTATCGCCGACGAATTGATTGCGAGATATATCACCGGCAAGGTGGATCGCGTCGACGTCGCTTACACCAAGTTCATCAGCAGCTCGAAGCAGGTTGCCGTTGTAGAGACGTTGCTCCCATTTGGTGGTTTCGATTTGTCCTCGCAACCAGCGAGCAAATCCACTCCTGATACAGGCAACGCAGATACTGCGAAGAGCGGCGTCCGCGACGACTACGACTGTTCAAGTGCTTCCTCGATGCGGCTGTCAGCGAGCAGATCGCACGAATGGTGGCCATGAAGAGTGCGACCGAGAACGCGGGCGACTTGATCAAGTCCCTATCGCGTACTTACAACCGCGCACGTCAAAGCAAGATCACCGGTGAGATTATGGAAATCATCGGCGGTGTTGAGGCTCTCGGTTAGAACCTACTAAACTCCGTTTTCAAACAAGATGGGATGGCCCCAGAGCGGGCCTCCCCCCCAACAAAATCACAACTTTCGGATCGTACGAAGTCGAGACAATTCATGAGCGTTGCCACAGGAAAACAGTCAGGCCGAGTGAGCCAGGTCATCGGTTCTACCTTTGATGCGGAGTTCCCCGCGGACAGCCTTCCGCCGATCTACAATGCGGTGAAAGTAGAAGGGGAGAAGAAGGGCGTTAAGATCAACTTGACCGGCGAAGTGCAGCAGCACTTGGGCGGCGGCAAGGTTCGATGCGTTGCATTGGGCAGCACCGACGGTTTGATGCGAGGTCAAGAGTGCGTTGACTTGGGGCGCCCCGTTTCGGTTCCCGTTGGCAACGGAACACTGGGACGCGTCTTCAACGTTCTCGGCGATCCAATCGATCAACGCGGACCTGTTCCAGCGGATGAGTATTGGCCCATTCACCGGCAGGCTCCCCCTGTTTCGGAACTCTCCACCAACACGGAAGTTTTCGAAACTGGTATCAAAGTTATCGACTTGCTCACCCCGTTCGTACGCGGTGGTAAGGCAGGTTTGTTCGGTGGTGCAGGTCTCGGTAAGACCGTTATTCTGCAAGAGTTGATCGCTCGTGTGGCTAGCACGCACGGTGGTTACTCCGTGTTCGCCGGCGTGGGAGAGCGAACTCGTGAAGGAACCGACCTTTGGTTGGAAATGCAAGAAGCGGAAATTGGTAAGACCGGCCGCAAGGTTATCGAGCAGACCTGCATGGTTTTCGGTCAGATGAACGAGCCACCAGGGTCTCGACTCCGAGTTGCCCTCTCCGCGTTGACGATGGCAGAGTACTTCCGTGATACGACCGGGAAGGACACGTTGTTGTTCGTCGATAACATTTTCCGATTCTCCCAAGCGGGATCGGAAGTGTCCGCGTTGCTCGGCCGTATGCCTTCTGCTGTGGGTTATCAACCGACTCTGGCGACCGAGATGGGTGCATTGCAAGAGCGAATCACGTCGACGAAGAAGGGTGCTATCACCTCCGTGCAAGCGGTCTACGTTCCGGCGGACGATCCGACCGACCCTGCACCTGCGACCGCGTTCGGTCAGCTTGACGCGTTTATTTACCTCGAGCGATCGATTTCGGAAAAGGGTATCTATCCCGCTATCGACCCGTTGGCATCGAACTCTCGTATTTTGGATCCTGCGATTGTCGGTGAACGCCACTATGCCATTGCGAGACGTGTTCAAAAGACGTTGCAGCGCTATCGGGAATTGCAAGACATCATCGCGATTCTCGGCGTGGATGAATTGAGCGAAGAAGACAAGACAGTCGTCAAGCGAGCACGACGCATCGAGCGATTCCTCTCGCAACCGTTCTTGGTCGCAGAAGTCTTTACTGGCAAGCCGGGGGAAATCACCTCGCTCGCCGACACCATTCGCAGCTTTGAAGAAATCTGCGACGGGAAGTGGGATCACTTGCCAGAGTCGGCGTTCATGTACGTCGGACCGATCGAGCAAGCAGAAGAGCAAGCCAAGCGAATGGCTGCCGCTGCCAAGAAGTAGTCCCCTGACCGTTTCCGTCCCTTTTGAAATCGTTGACCGACCATGGCCGAGACACAAGTTCGTTGCGTAGTGGTAACACCGGAAAAGACCGAGCTCGATACGACATGCGACGCACTCACTCTACCGCTCTATGACGGTGAGGCTGGTATTTTGCCGGGCCGAGCTCCCATGGTTGGTCGATTGGGATTTGGATTGCTCAAGTTGCGAAACGGCTCGTCGACAACCGATTGGTTTGTCGATGGAGGTTTCGTGCAAGTCACCCGCGATGGCGTGTACGTCTTGACCGATCGGCTGCTCAAACGCGATCAGCTTGATAAGAAGCAAGCCGAAGAGGATTTGGCCAAGGCGACGGCGATGAAAGCAACGACGCCAGAGGCTTATGCGTTGCGAGAGAGAACCATCGCTCAAACGCGAGCCAAATCTCGTTTAGCTCAGTAGTTCTTTTGCCGGTAGACCGTCTTTCCAGCTCAGAGCGAATGAACCGTGCTCGCTCGACGGAATCTGCTTGTATTCACGGAGTCTGTCCGTGTTCGATGAAGGTTGCCTACTTTCACGCCGCCTTGATTTCTTCCGCTATCTGGCGAGCTACTTCGTTCAATTCAATCTCAGATTGGAGCGGGAGTTTGGTCAAGTTGGGCATCGAGCGGAACCAGATTTCTTGACGTCGCACGAATTGCCGAGTGTGGGCTTTGACCTGTTCGATCATCATGGCTTGGTCGATCAAACCGTTCAGAAACTCGATCGGCTCCTTGTAACCGACCGCCTGGGAAGCCGTGCGGCCGAGTTTGCCATGTTTCTCTACCAGCGAGCGAACTTCTTCGAGCAATCCTGCAGAGAACATTTCATCGACTCGCTGATTAACGCGTTGATGCATCACGCCCCGCTCCCAGTTCAAAACGTAGGCTCGGCAGTTGCGGGGCATTTGGATCCGTTCGAACTGCGATTGCCAGTGGCTTAGGGGGATACCGGTTGCTCGGACGACTTCCAGGGCGCGCGTCATGCGACGAACGTCGTTGGGGAGGATCTTGTGAGCGGATAGTGGGTCAGCTTGTTCCAATCGTCTTCGGAGTGCATCCAGGCCGTGGACTGCAACATCCTCTTCTACTTGCTGCCGGAACTCCCAATCCGCTGCGGGGCCGAGAAACATTCCGCAGAACAGCGACTTTAGGTAGAGGGGAGTCCCCCCCACGAGAAGAACCCTTTTCCCTCGCGATTTGATCTCTTTTGCCTTTTCGTGGGCGTCGATGACAAATTGAGAGACGCTGTAGTCTTCGGTTGGGTCGACCAAATCGATGAGGTGGTGGGGTACTTCTTTTCGGGCGTCGGCGGTTGGTTTCGCCGTTCCGATGTCCATTTCCCGGTAAACGGCCATGGAATCGACAGAGAGAATTTCGGCGTCGGTCAAGCGAGCCACTTCGACGGCCAGCCTGCTCTTCCCGGAGGCCGTGGGACCGGTCAGGTAGATAACATCCTCCAAGGGAGGACGCAACCAATCGCTCAGTCGTGATTCGGCAATTCCTGGCATCATTTCACTGCTTGCAATCGACAAAAAGTCCAACGGAATTTAGGATTGAGCCGGCTCTTGGGGGCGATGGTTAGTGACCCGAACTCCATGTTAGTTTATTTCCATGGGAAGAGCACCCAATTTGCGCGGTCAATTTCCCTCCAACGTTCTTTCCAACGCATGGCTGATGACATTCTCGACCGATTGATGCAACAGCTGCATCAGCGTGTCCAAGATCTACCCGAAGGATCGTATACCACAAAACTGGTTCGAGGTGGAATTCCCAAAATCGCCGAGAAAATCTTGGAAGAGGCCCATGAGGTCATCGAGGCTGCGGGTGAACCAGGGGACGGCGGCAAGGCTCATACCGTCCGCGAAGCAGCGGATGTGATCTATCACTTGTGGGTCCTTTTAGCGACCCGCGGGATCGATCTGGATGCAATTCGCAGCGAGTTGTTGCGACGCGAGGGTGTTTCCGGCTTGGAAGAAAAACGACGTCGATCGGAGAGCCAGTCATGAGTTTTGCTACCAACCACCTTCGAATCGGGGTGCCAAGCAAGGGGCGATTGAGCGAGTTGGCCACCGAGTTGCTCTTTCAAGGGGGATTGAACTTCCGTCGGCAGGATCGGACTTTGTTCGCACGCGTCCATTCCTTGCCTGTGGACATCATTTTCCTGAGAACAGATGACATTCCGACGCTTTGCGCCGAGGGGGCGATCGATCTTGGTATTACTGGGAGCGATTTGGTCGAAGAGGCAGGAGCGGACGTCCAAGTTCGTATGGCGCTTGGTGTAGGGCGATGTCGTTTGTCCATTTGCGTCCCGATCCAATCGGACATCCATGCTCCCGGGGACTTGAAAGGCAAGCGGATCGCGACCAGTTTCCCCAATGCCACGGCTCGTTTTTTGGAACAACACGATGCGCCGGTTCACTTGGTGAAGCTCAATGGCTCCGTCGAAATCATGATTTCGCTTGGGGTAGCGGACGCGGTCGTCGATCTCGTCGAAACCGGCAGCACGCTCGCCGCGAACAATCTTCGTATTTTGACCGACATTGGGAGCTATGAAACCGTTCTCATTCAGAGCCCTGCTTGCCGAGACATTGCGACGGCCGATCGAATTGTTCGGCGTCTGGAAGGTGTCGTCATTGCACGGGATTATTCGTTGCTCGAGTACAACATCCCGAGTGAAAAATTGGGCGATGCGGAGAAGGTGACGCCCGGTTTTACATCGCCGACCGTAACGGCTTTGGAAGATCGGAGCTGGTTTGCGGTTCGCGCCATGGTGAAGAGCAAAGAAGTCATTTCCATTATGGAAAAGCTGGAGGCTTTGGGAGCCAAAGCGATTTTGGAAACGTCGATCAACAACTGCCGACTGTAGCGTTTCGCGCAGTCAGGTAGAGCCCCCTATGGCAGGGC
>JALOQZ010000028.1 GCA_025459245.1 Pirellula sp. | reverse complement strand
CGAATGGAAATACACTTCATCCGCTTGTTGTTGTTTACCGCGCGAGCACAGAAGTACGGCGATCTATCGTCTTTAGCACGATGATTGTCATTCTTGTTTTCTTGCCATTGTTCGCATTAGGCGGGATGGAGGGAAAGCTCTTTGCCCCTTTAGGTCTGGCCTACATCGTTTCCATTCTTGCTTCTTTGCTTGTATCCTTGACCGTCACCCCCGTTTTGTCTTATTGGCTATTAGGGGCTGTCCACACGCATCGCGAAGAACAGGATGGGATTGTACTTCGAGGGGTGAAATGGGTCGGGGGGCGAGTCATTCGCTTTAGCCTTACTCATCCTGGGCTGAACTTAGGGGTTACCTTGGCCCTCGTCGCTCTTTGCGGCTTGTTTTTATCCAAGCTGGAGCGGGATTTTCTGCCACCTTTCAATGAGGGGACTGTCCAGCTCAATGTTGTCTTGCCGCCAGGGACTTCACTCGCTTCTTCCGTAGGCATCAATCGGACCGTTGAGTCTGCGCTGATGGAGATTCCAGACGTCCAACGATTTGTTCGACGGACAGGGCGGGCGGAGCTCGATGAGCATGCCGAAGGCGTGAATATGTCGGAGTACTTGATTGAGCTCGATCCGCATTCCCCGAGATCGCGCGAAGAGCAACTTCATAGCATAAGACAGTCGATGGGATCGATTCCAGGGATCGTCACAGCCACCGAGCAGCCGATTGCCCATTTGATCTCACACATGCTGTCCGGGGTCAAAGCTCAAATAGGTGTGAAACTGTATGGCGACGATCTCGACCTGCTTCGGCAGAAGGCGGAGCAGATTCGATTGGAGATGGTAAAGGTACCTGGAGTCACGGACTTGATGATCGAGCCCCAGGTGATCATTCCCCAATTGCGAGTAGAGATCGATCGAGCCCAGCTGAAGCAACTGGGGCTTCAGGTAAATGATGTGAATCGATATGTAGAAACGGCGATGAACGGCAAGGTTGCGTCGGTTATCCTCGATGGCATTCGAACATTCGATCTCACCGTCAGGATGAAAGAGAGCTATCGCGAGGATATCCAAGCGTTGGGGCGATTGCCGATTCAGCTACCTGACGGGGGCACCGTGCCGCTTGGAAACGTGGCTCGCATCTACGAGTCCGGTGGGCCAAACACGATCAATCGTGAAAACATCCATCGACGGGTCGTTATTCAATGTAATGTGGCAGACCGAGGTGTTGTGGATGTCGTTCAAGACATTCAGCGAGCCATTGCTCCCATCGTGGATTCATTACCCGCAGGCTATTACCCTACTTACGAGGGACAATTTCAGAGTCAGCAGTCGGCGAGCCGAGTGATAGGTGTGCTGTTCATCGTTTCGTTAGTTGGCATCTTCCTGGTTCTGTTTACGTTGTTTCGGTCTGTCAATCTATCGCTTCAAGTGATGGCTGCTTTGCCGATGGCGTTTATCGGTTCGGTAGTAGCTTTGGTCGTGACAGGGCAAACGATTACGATCGCATCGATGGTCGGATTTATTTCTCTCGCCGGAATCGCCTCTCGCAACGGGGTACTGTTGCTTCAACACTACATCCATCTCGTTGAATTCGAAGGGGAGGGTTTTACGAAAGAGATGATTGTTCGAGCTGGTTTAGAGCGCATTGCTCCCGTCCTCATGACGGCGCTCACCGCTGGGATCGCTCTTATTCCTCTGGTTCTCGCCGCAGGTGAACCTGGGAAAGAGATTTTGTATCCCGTAGCAACCGTCATTTTGGGAGGTGTCGTCAGTTCGACAATGCTGGACTTTTTGGTCCACCCCGCACTCTTCTGGCTCTTTGGTATTCGCTCGGCAGAGAAGGCTATTCAAGCCTCTCAGTCGAGTCAGGTCTTACTTTCAGCAAAGGAATGAACTCAGATGAAACGAATTTTTCTTGGTGCGATCTTCGCTGCTTCATTGTCGGTTGGATGCGACAGCGGTTTTGTGACTCATGAGGCGAAGCCAAACGGCTCAAACTCTGACACCGCAGGCAAGGTTGTGGGGGGGCATGACCATCCATCCGAAGGTCCTCATCATGGCACGCTGATCGAGCTTGGGAATGAAGAGTATCATGCCGAGTTGATCCACGATGAAACGACGGTAACCGTTTACGTCTTGGATAAGACAGCCAAGCAATCGGTACCTATCGAGGCGGCCGACATGACCATCAATCTTGTTCATGACGGAAAGCCAACTCAGTTCAAACTGGCTGCTAGCCCGGATGCAAACGACCCAGCAGGCAAGTCTTCTCGATTCTCACTGCAAGATTCCGGCTTGGTCAAAGAACTGGAGCATGATCATGCAGGCGCTAAGCTAAGTCTCTTTATCGAGGGGAAAGCCTATCGAGGAGAAATCCATCATGAACATGAAGGGCACGAGCATCACTAATGGCATCACTAATGGCATCAGCAAGGGCGCTCAGTCGTTGACGCCCGCCCTGAGATCGTGGTATGTTCGCCCCTCAGTGGCTGTTTTTCCTTGAAGTTTGGTGGGGCAGCCGCTAACGCTGGAATCGATTTTCGACCTTCGATTCCTAGGGATAACCGATTGCAATCGACGATGAGGGGCGGGTATGTCGCGACTTGAAAAGATATTGGCCATGCTCGAGACGGAGCCAAACGATACGTTTTTACGATACACGCTAGCGATGGAGTATCGAAAGCTTGGCCAATCCGAGCAGAGCATAACACTTCTAAAAGATTTGCTTGAAAAGACAGTTCCACCCTACGTTCCTGCGTTTCTAATGACCGCGCAGCAATTGGCCGAGTGCGAAGAGATAGAGGAAGCTCGCCGCGTGTTGCGAGACGGAATTGAGGAGGCTCGCAAACAAAACGACTTGCATGCAGCTGGCGAAATGGGGGAGCTGTTGTCGGAGCTTGGGAAATGAACCAGCGAGAGAGGTTGATCGAGCGGTTTCTCCGTTACGTTCGAGTCGACACGACAGCCGATCCCAACACAGATCGCTATCCCAGTAGCGAAGGGCAGATAGCTCTCGGTCAAATCCTGCGAGGGGAACTGGCTGCTTTGGGACTCGAAGATGTCGTTCATGACTCCCATGGGTTGGTTTGGGGAAGGGTGCCCGGCAATGTACCAGATGCACCGACGATACTTTTGAATGCACATTTGGATACATCTCCTGAAGCATCCGGAAAATGCAATCCGAATCGAATCGATCGATATGATGGCGGGAGCATTGAATTGGCGACCGGCGACCGATTGACGATCGAAAACACTCCGGAGCTTGCAAGTCTCGTCGGGCATACCTTGATCACCACCGATGGCACGTCTCTTTTGGGTGGGGATGATAAAGCCGGCGTTGCCGCGATCATGGAAATCGTTCACAGGCTTAAAGAAGATCCGAACTTGGAGCATGGGCCGGTTCAAGTTTTGTTTACTTGCGATGAAGAAATAGGGCGAGGTACTTCTCGCATCGAGCGAGGGCAGATTCACGCTGTCGCTGGCTACACACTCGACGGCGGCGGGGCTGGGACCATTGACGATGAAACTTTTTCCGCTGATCAAGCGACGGTGCGATTTGTTGGCCGAAACACGCATCCTTCGGTTGGTAAAGGAAAGATGATCAATGCCATTCGCGGCGCTGCTCAGTTTCTCTCCATGATGCCATCAGCAACCGATTCCCCTGAAACCACTGAGGGACGAGAAGGGTTTCTCCATCCCTACCACATCGAAGGTGGTGTTGCGGAAGCAAAGGTGCTCGTACTCCTTCGTTCTTTTGATACGGCGATGCTGACCAACTACGCGAGCTTGCTTAAAGCCCACGCGGAGTCGGTGATGCACGCCATTCCTGGATTGATGGTGCAAGTGGAGATCGCGCAGCAGTACCGCAATATGGCTGATGGAATTCGGCGTCGGCCCGAGACCGTCGAATTAGCTGAAGAAGCTTTTCGGGAGTGCGGGTACGCGTTTCGTCGCGATCGCATTCGAGGAGGGACCGACGGTGCTCTGCTCACAGCCATGGGGATCCCAACCCCCAATCTTTCGGTGGGGCAATACAATATCCATTCCACTCGCGAGTTTGCATCGATCGATCAGATGGAACAAGCGGTCGAACATGGGATTCGATTGCTGAAACTATGGTCGAGGAAATCGATACTCGCGTAAGGGCATTCGAGATGGGGAGTTAGTCATGCTGAGAGCTGCAGTCGGATTGTTTCTAGCGGTGGTAGCAACATCGGTTCTTCAGGCGGAGCAAGAGAGGCGACCGAACATTCTGTTTGCATTCGCGGATGACTGGGGACGGTTTGCGGGTGCCTACGCGGCAGCAGACGGTCCTGGGACGTTAAACGACTTTGTCAAAACGCCGAACATCGACCGGTTAGCGCGCGAGGGTGTTTTGTTCCGCAAGGCATTCGTCTCCGCGCCAAGTTGCACTCCATGCCGCAGCGCTCTGCTCTCCGGGCAGCATTTTTGGCGAACCGGGCGAGGTGCGATTTTGCGAGGGGCGGTATGGGATCCATCTATTCCCGCCTATCCGTTGCTTCTTCGCGATAGCGGATATCACATCGGAGAAACCTACAAGGTGTGGGGGCCAGGGGTCCCAAACGACGCGCCGTACGGTGCTGGAAGATATGCTTTCGAGAAAGGGGGCGGCAAGGTAAATCAGTTTTCGCAGAGCATGACAAAAGCTGTCGAGCAAGGAATCGAGCTTGAGGATGCAAAAGAGCAGATCCTCAAGCAGGTCGATGCCAACTTCAACCTCTTTCTTGATGCGAGGCCGGATGGTGCACCTTTTTGTTATTGGTTCGGTCCCACCAATGTGCATCGCAAATGGACGCAAGGTTCCGGAAAAGCAATCTGGGGATTTGAGCCTGATCAGCTCAAGGGGCGGCTGCCAAGCTTCCTTCCGGATGTTCCGATCGTACGAGAAGATTTGTGCGACTACTTCGGTGAAATCGCCGCCTTTGACGCGTCGGTAGGCCGGTTGATTCGAAAGCTTGAAGAGATCGGCGAGTTAGACAACACGCTGATCGTTATCTCGGGCGATCACGGTCCTCCCGGATTCCCCCACGGCAAGTGCAATTTGTATGACTTCGGGACGAATGTATCGCTCGTTATGCGGTGGGGCCGAGCTCCGGCGAATCGAACGATCGACGACCTCGTCAGTCTCACCGATTTGGCACCGACATTTTTGGAAGCCGCGGGTTTGCCCGTCCCTGGGAATATGACGGGGCGAAGTTTGGTTGCAACGTTGACGTCCAGTCAATCCGGCAAGGTCGATCTGAAACGCGATGCCGTTTTCATCGGTCGAGAAAGGCATGTGGAGAACGCGAGGGCCGACTTCAAGCCCTATCCACAACGTGCCATCCGAACAGACGATTATCTGTACATCATCAACTTCGAGCCCGATCGCTGGCCGCTTGGGGATCCGTATCGATTGGACGCCGGACCTGAGCCAACGTTGGAGCAATTAACCGAAGAGACGCGCGTTACCCTCCCGGATGAAGATGCTGGTCCAACGAAAGCTTGGTTGGTTCAGCATCGAAACGATCCGCAATGGCGATCTCATTTCGAGTGGGTTTATGGCAAACGTCCTCGACTGGAGCTGTATGATTTGAAGCGAGACCCACATCAAGCTCGCAATGTTGCCAGCGATGCGAGTTACGCATCGATTCGCGAGGAGCTTCACAGCAAGTTGATGGATGAATTGGAACGCACTGGAGATCCTCGGGTCCAAAACGGCGGAGACTATTTCGAGTCCCCGCCATTGTCGGGACCGGTGAGCGAATCAGGAAAGTAGTTCGTCCAACTCGTTTACAAGTTTTCCGAACTCCGTGAGCGCGATATCGACCGGTTCGGGTTGGCTCATGTCGACCCCAGCGCCGCGCAGGAGATCGAGCGGATCTTTCGAACATCCACCCTTTAGAAAGCCCATATAGTCTTCGAGTTCCCTAGCACCACCATGGAGTACACGACGCGAGAGAGCGATCGCTGCGGATAGACCCGTTGCGTATTTGTAAACATAAAACGCGTTGTAGAAGTGTGGAATGCGGAAGCATTCCAGTGATAGCTGGTCGTCGAGAGAAAACTCAGGGCCAAAATAAGCTTCTAGCAATTCGCGATACGCTTGCCGCATGGATGCAACGGTCAGTGGTTCGCCCGCTTCCGCCATTTCGTGAACGATCTTTTCGAACTCAGCGAACATGGTTTGGCGAACGATCGTGGCCCGAATACTGTCTACTTCATGGTTGATCAACGCCGCACGGTCCTCTTTGGAGGTGGCGCGATCGATAAGATACTTTGCGAGAAGTTGTTCATTGAACGTCGAGGCAACTTCAGCGACAAAAATGGTGTAGCTGTAGTAGTGGAACGGCTGGTTGTGAGACGAATAGTAGGTGTGCATCGAATGCCCCGCTTCGTGTGTCAATGTGAAGACGTCATTCAGCACCGTCGGCTTGTAGTTCATCAGAATAAAGGGATCGCTGTCGTACGCTCCGCTGCTGAACGCACCGCTCCGTTTACCTTTGTTCGGATAGCGATCGCACCAGCGTCCGCGAAGTCCCGACTCTAGGATCTTGCCATACTCGGATCCCAGAGGTTGAAGCGACTCCAAAACAACATCGACCGCTTGGTCCCAGGTGTAGTGGGTTTGTCGATCGGCCAAGATCGGGACATAGGTGTCGTAATGATGAAGATCTGCGAGCCCCATTTTTCTCCGGCGCAACTCGAAGTAATGATGAACGGCCGGAAGATGCTTTCGGACCGATGCGATGAGATTGTCGTAGACACTTACAGGGACATTGTCACCAAAAAGGGAGCTCTCACGTGCGCTGGGATAGTTTCTGGCTTTGGCGTAGTAGACATCCGTATGAACGCTTCCAGCAAGCGTCGCGGCGAGGGTATTTTCATGAGCTTCAAACTCGGCGTAGTATTGATGGAATGCGGTGCGACGAACATCCCGGTCGGGCGATATGAGAAAGGAACTGAAGGATGCGTTGGTCAGATCCTGTTCAATTCCCTTCTCGTTCTTTACCTTTCCAAACTTCAAATCGGCATCGTTGAGTTGTCGAAATGCTTTGCTCGCTGTTTGTGCCATTTCGCCTTGCATGGCCATCAAGCGTTCTTCCGATTGACTAAGCGTGTGGGCTCGGAATCGATTGATTCTTTCCAGAACGAGCTTGTAGGGGGCCAGCGCAGGAGCGGAGATGAATTCAAGCAAACGGTCTTGGGGGATACTCAGGATCTCGGGGCGGATGAAACTGGCGGCTTGCCCCGCTTTCGTTGCTGTTGAGTAGTAGCGAGCCAAAAAGGCTTGGTAGGAACTGTTGGTTTGATCTTCGCTTGTGCGCAGCGATGCGTAGACCCCGATCCGTTCCGCGAGTCTGTCGACACGGCAATCGAACTCAAGGCATTGGGCTAGCACCTCGGGGGCACTCCCCAGCCGACCCGCGAACTGCGCGAAGCCTGGTATCAGTTGTTCGAATTCTGCCAAGGCGGCGTTCCAGGCTTCGTCGTTTGGAAAAAGGCTGGTCAGATCCCAAGTGTCAGCAATGGGAACATCGGATCGGTTAGGATTGTCCATGGTGCAATGTCTTTCTGTTCGTGAGTCCGATCATCGAGCGGCATTTGAAGAATTTACAGAGTACGTATTTTTATAGGGCGAGCTCAAGATAGGATCCCCGGAGCCCTGCCTGCGATGGAACGCCACAGGGCCTAAATGTTGACATATCGCAAGTTTTCGACATATTCACCCGAAAAGAAGAACATGGCAAGAACGAGTCCCTCATCGCCGGCTCTCGGCACCCCGAGTGCAGATTCCGCCCCTGCTGCCAGGCCCCGACTCCCGATGGAAGCTTGGCAGAAAGCGGCCGAGTGTTTGCGCGTTCTGGCGCACCCAAGCCGTTTGCAGATTGTGCAGCTTCTCCTCACGGAGCGTTGTACGGTCGGAGAGATCGCCGAGCGGTGTGGGCTTTCACCAAGCCAGACTTCGGAGCATTTGAAGCTGCTGCAGCGATGTGGTTTTCTCGGTTGTGAAAAGGAATCGAGATTCGCTTACTACCAAGTGATCGAACCTGAGTTGTCGAACATTATGAGTTGCATCGAGTCGAAATTCAAAGAGATGGCGACGCACGCGTGAGCGATGTTGGGGCTGCCAGTCTCATCGTGGGATTCACCAAGGTACAGGATAAGGATTAGGTGTTGGGATGAAGTTGGTTGTCGTCGGTGGGGTCGCAGGAGGAGCATCTGCCGCAGCTCGAGCCCGAAGATTATCGGAAAGCGCTGAAATTGTCTTGATCGAGCGAGGTCGCTACGTTTCTTTCGCGAACTGCGGTCTTCCTTATTACATCGGCGATGAGATCAAGCAGCGAGAGAAGCTTATTGTCACAACACCCCAGAGATTGAAAGACCGCTTTCGCGTCGACGTTCGCACGCAGACGAATGCGATTGAAATCTTGCGGTCAGAGAAAAAGATCAAGCTGCAAAATCAAGAGACCGGGGAAACAGTCCTGGAGTCCTACGACAAACTGATTCTCTCCCCCGGTGCAGCACCGCTCCGTCCCGTGTTTCCAGGCCACGATTTGCCGAACGTTTATACATTGAGAACGCTCGAGGATGTCGACCGGATTCGGACCCTAGTCGATTCGGGGATTCGTAGCGCTGTTGTCGTCGGCGCAGGGTTCATCGGATTAGAGGTCGTCGAAAATTTGGTGCATCGAGGTGTTCAGACGAGTTTGGTTCAATTGACGGATCAAGTTTTAGGAACCATGGACAAAGAGATGACGGTTCCGATCGAGCGTCAGATTCGCGAACGTGGCGTCCAGTTGTTTCTTGGAACCACCGCAAATCGAATCGAACCTATGGTTGATGGAAAAGTGAAAGTATGCCTTGATTGCGGCACCGAGATAGTCACGGATATGGTACTCCTGGGGATTGGTGTTCGCCCTGAGAGTCAGCTTGCGGTCCAAGCCGGCTTGGAGGTCGGCCCCCGAGGTGGAATCGTTACCAATGAGTTTATGCAAACCTCCGATCCCGATATCTATGCCGTGGGAGACGCTGTCGAGGTGGAAGATTTTGTGTTGAAGTCGCGTGCTCAAATCGCTTTGGCCGGCCCGGCAAACAGACAAGGCAGGATCGCGGCAGATCACGCATTTGGGCGATCAATCTCCTATCGAGGTACTCAGGGTACCTCCATCGTCCGCGCATTCGCTTGTGTGGCCGCCGCGACCGGAGCAACCGAACGAACATTGATACGATGCAATGTCGCATACGAGAAAGTCTATCTGCACCCTGCCCATCACGCCGGTTACTATCCAGGCGCGCAAGGCATGTCGATCAAGCTCCTTTTTGCTCCCGATTCGGGTAAGGTGCTTGGTGCCCAGATCGTCGGAGGAGAAGGTGTCGACAAACGGATCGATGTCCTCGCAATGGCGATTCATGCTGGGATGACAGTGTTTGATCTTGAAGAAGTCGAGTTGGCTTACGCGCCTCAATTCGGATCGGCCAAAGACCCGATCAACATGGCCGGATTTATCGCGTCGGGTGTGCTTCGCGGCGACCATCCTGTTGCGCATTGGTCGCAAGTCATAAGCGATCCCGATGCAATTGTCGTAGATGTCCGGGACCCCGCTGAATATTCGGCGGGCCATTATCCGCGGGCGATTCCATTGCCGGTGGACCGTCTGCGATGTTCGCTTGATCAATTGCCCAAAGACAAACCGATTTACGTGTACTGCCAAGTTGGGCAGCGGGGTTACATCGCGACCCGAATTCTCTTGCAACACGGGTTCGCGGTTAAGAATCTATCGGGAGGATACAAAGCGTATCAACTCGTTGCACCAACGGGCGGATAATCTCAATTGTCCCCACCAAAACGGTCGAGGACGACCGATTGACCAAGCATCGTCCTCAAAGTTTCGCTTGTCGCTACTTATCTGCTACTGGCAATGCGACAGGAAGAGAATTTCCAAACCGATCGAAATCGAGAAACGACCAGACGACTTTCTTGTCGGATGTGACTTCCACAATTTGGGGATTCTCGGGGCCAGCGTGGCAATTCACGATCCATGTGTTGCCGGAAGGCAATCGCTGCACCATGGTGATCCACGCTAACTTGACGCCGGCCAAATCGTTCTCTCCAACTTGCCAAGCGATCTCTTTGTTAGGCGTTACTTCGATAACGCTGTGTCCATCACCGGTGCCGATAAGCGTGTTGCCGTTAGCCAGTCGCGAGGCTGAGTAAGCCTTCTTACCCACGGGATAGTCCCAAACCACTTTACCTTCTCGGTTGTACTCTCGGATAATCATGTCCGCTTCATGGCAGACCAAAAATGTGTCTTGAGGTGTATGTCGAACCAATCGAGTATCGCGATGCGGATCTGGCTTCGAAACCTGCAACGGAATACGACTCTTTACGACGCGGCTTTCGTCCAGCAACAGGATGCGTGTGTTGCCGCTTTCTGCAATCATCCATTCTTTGCTCTTGGGTAGATACTCGAAGGCATGAATTTCGACCCGCTGTACCCCTGGCTCTGCTTTGGGTGTGTAAACCCACTTTTCTTTTCCGGATGCGTCGATCAATCGCACTTCACCAAAGTTGGTTTGGAGCAACCAATCTCCATTGGGCAAGGGCTGTACGTCGTGGATGTCTCGAATGGGCATGCTCCATCGGACCGATCCGTCCGCGTTGATCACGGCAGCGATTTTCTTTTGGTAATCTGCCGCGAACAAGGCACGAGGTGTTCCTTTTTGTTGTGCGAGCACCGAACTGGATGAGCATGCGACGCATGCGACGCAGGCGACGAAAAGCAAGAAGCAAAGGGTTCGTTTCATAGGAGAGGATCTTTCTAGCTGGATTGGAGAGGGATGATGTATAGCCTTTCCGAAAACCGTCGGAAAACGCTTTTAGCGTCTGAGCGGATCATGGTTTTCGTCTAGGCTGTTAGCCAAACGATTTGAGCTTTGTCACCGTGGCGTGGCCGGCGAAGCAGAGTGACACATCGCTCCCTTCTCGCCGCGGTCGAGCTTGATAATTGCTTTGGTAAAGGAATGACATCGTACTCGCTCTGGCGTCTGATTCTACCTTGTCCTGCTCCTCGAAATGGAAATGAAGTGGGGAGGGTTCGGTTTCGCAATGCGAAATGGGGAAGTGGACGGTCCCAACGACTTCTTCTGGAGGGATGGCGGGCAAGTTGACATTCCAGAAATATCCTTCATGCGGCTGATCGCCCCAAAGATGCTCCAACACTTGTCGAGCGCGATAAGCGGATTGGCTCCAATCCTTAGGAATATCGCGACGCATGTACTGCGAGAGGGCGACGGCGGGGAGATCCAGGAGCGATGCTTCGCGAGCCGCCGATACCGTTCCGCTGTAAAGAGTGTCGACTCCCAAGTTTCCTCCGTGATTGACTCCCGATAGAACGTAATCGGGTCTCAGGTTCAAGCAATGAACAGCGACCCGAATGCAATCCGCCGGAGTTCCCGACAGCATCCACTGCCATTGGCCTCGTTCCGTCAATGTCAACGGATCGGCGTTGGTTACTGCGTGGCTGCAGCAACTGCGTCCTTGATCAGGCGCGACAATCCAAACCTCATGCTCTCGGCGAAGCAGTTTCGCGAGCTCCTGCAATCCTTCAGCGTCGAAACCGTCATCGTTGGTAAGAAGTAGCTTCACGTTAGTTTACCCTTGGCGAGTCCCGCGATCGCATCGAGGACGCGATCCACAGAGGATTCGCCCGTAAGTGGATCGAGCAAGTGGGAATGATGGAAGACAATGGTCGATGCAGCGAGCCTACCCGTTGCTTCGAGTGAATCATGTGAACGAAATCTTTTTCGTGATCGGTTTGCGAACCCGGGAAATCCTTCCCCTACCACAATGCCTCGCTCTTTCCAGGTCCAAAGAACGCTTTCCCGGTCCATCGAGATGGAGTCGAAGTCGCAAAGCAGACCCAATTTGTAATAGGCAGGCGAGTCTGTATGCGTGTAGGCACTTGGCGCTCGAAGCCACTCGAACTGAGAAACTTCTCTGATGAATTTCTCTGCATTGCGAGAGCGGATGGAATGATCGTCCTGCAGCCTTTCGCATTGAGGTACCAACGCCGCTGCTTGCAATTCCGAAATGGCAAACGCATCGTTTCCCTTGTCGCTGTAGCGAGTCATTCGCTGTGCCAATAAGGGATTCGACGTCAAGACCACTCCACCTCGACCAGCGGATACGAGCTTGCTGCCGCCAAAACTAAAGACGGATAGATCCCCCCAACTGCCGGCTGGACGGTTTTGCAATGTCCCTCCTATCGCTTGGCAAGCATCCTCAATAACAACGATGCCGCGATCGCGAGCCCATGGCACGATTCTGTCCATGGAAGCCAGTTCTCCGTGGAGATGGCTGACGATAATCGCCCGAGTCGCCGGTGCAACGGATTGTTCGAACGATTCGATGTCGGGAGACCAGATTTGGGACTTTGAAGGTTCGCATAACACGACCTTGGCATGGCAGTCTTCGATCACCCGGAAATTGCCAGGATAGTCGTAGCCGCATAGGAGAACTTCATCTCCAGGTTGCAGGTGCAGGCTGCGAAGAGCGAGCTCCACTCCGATCGTCCCAGAGGAACAAAATCGAACATAAGGATGTCTCAGATTGGATCTAAACCAGTCCGTTAGCATTTCCAAACTGGGGCCCGAGTAGTTTCTCCAATGCCCGCCGGCCAAACAGCGATGTACCGATTCTTCCACCGCCAAGGCTGTTAGAGAGCGGGGGGATTTCGGATCGGACATTCGAGTAGTCGGTTCTGTGGATCAAGCGTTCTCGTATAAAGCGGACTCTATGTCCGATTCTAATTGCTTTGGTGTCGTCATTGAACTGTAGCGACGAATGACTTTTCCAGAACGGCCCACGAGGAACTTGGTAAAGTTCCATTTGATCGCTTCGGAGCCAAGAAGTCCGGGGGCTTGCGATTTTAGAAACTGAAAGAGAGGATCGGCTTTCGGGCCATTCACATCGACTTTGGCAAACAGATCGAAACCAACCTTGTAGTTCAATTCGCAGAAAGATTTAACTTCTTCGTTGGTCCCAGGTTCCTGATTACCAAACTGATTGCATGGGAAACCTAAAATGGAAAGACCACGCTCGGAGTATCGTCTGTGAAGTTCTTGAAGTGCATCGTATTGTTTCGTGAAAACGCAGTGACTAGCCACGTTCACGATTAGAACCACACGGCCTCGGTATCGATCGAGCTGTACAGGAGCGCCGTCAATGGTTTTGGCGTGAAACTGATAGATATCCGTCATACTCAAACTTGACTTACCAGAGCGGGTTCGGGGCGTTCAAGGGGCCGCATGTCATGGATGAATTGCGATGGAAGCCCGAGGTCGGGTAGGAGTTGTTTGCAGGTGATGCGACTCGATTCGTAGATCACGGGCAAGCCGCTTCCGGGGTGGGTGCCGCCGCCGACCAGATACACACCATCCAGCTCTTCGAACTTGTTGTGCGGGCGAAGGTGAAGCATCTGTCCGAGATTGTGTGCCAGATTAAACGTAGCGCCTTGGTATACGAAGAACTGGTCTCGCCAATCAGCCGGAGTAACCACCTTTTCGTACACGATTCGTTTTCGAATATCGCTGAAGCCTACCTCTTCCATTTTGCGAAGAGTTACATCGCGATAAAAGGCACGTTGCTTTTCATCCCATGGGGTGTTGGGGCTGACGTGCGGTACAGGGACCAAAACGTATAGTGAGCTCTTTCCCTCGGGTGCCATCGAAGGGTCGGTGACGCAAGGGTTCTGGATGTAAATGGACGGGTCGGTTGGGAGAACTTTCGACTGTTCTATTTCGAAAAGATTCTTTTGGTAGTCTTTAGCGATGTGAATAGTGTGGTGCTGTTCATCTGGGTACGAGCCCTCCACACCCAGGTACATCATAAACGTCGAACAGGAAAACTTCTTTTTCGCCAGCTTTTCGTCGGACCAACGGCGGCGAAGATGATTCGGAACGAGCTTTTGCATTGCGTGTGCGAAGTCTGCGTTGATGACGATGGCGTCCGCTTCGTAGATTCCTTCGGCCGTTTCGACAGCCGTTACCCGTCGGCCTTGGAAGTGAAGTTTCGTGACCGGCTCGTTCAAGCGAATTTCGCAGCCATCTTCTTCAGCGATCTGCGCCATCCGTTCGCTCACCCGCCCACATCCTCCGTAGGGATGAAAAACGCCGTACTCGTATTCGAGGAACGAAAGAATCGAGAAGAGGCTCGGGCAGCGGAACGGAGACATTCCAAGGTACTTCGCTTGGAAGGAGAAGGCGATGACTAGCCGCGGGTCCTTGAAAAAGCTCTCCAGATCATTTCCGAGAGATTTCCAAGGCTTCACGTAGGGGGCAGCCGCTGCGAGCGAAGGACGCAGCAGGTCGAGCATGCTGTTAAAGGGGGACTCGAGGATGGGACGGAACCGTTCCAGTTTTGTCCGGTTCTTTTGGATGTAGCGAAAGACAGCACCTGCGTCAGCGGGGGATAGCTCTCGGACTTGACGATCCATTTCGTGGAGGTTCGGCGTGCAGTCGAGTTTGCCCCCGGAACCAAAGCTGATCCGATATTGGGGATCAAGCTTCTTCATCGGGATCTCATCGTCGATGTTCCGCCCAATCGATTCGAAGATCTCCTTCAGAATCCGTGGGTAGAGATAGAAGGTGGGGCCTACATCGAACGAGAATCCTTGCTCACGCAAGGTCGAGCAACGTCCTCCGACGACATCTCTCGCCTCCAAAACCGTGACTTGGGCTCCCGAGTGAGCGAGTTGGAGAGCGGTCGCCAATCCACCGGGACCTGCTCCGATTACCACTACTTTGCGCGTCGTCATGTTCGCTAGTCGCCAATTTCGCTTATGGGTATGATTCTGGTCGATCATTTATAGCGAGTCGACAAGCCGGTTTGGGAAGAGCCTATCGCTTCCCCCACACCAGCAATCCTGTTTCTTCAATCTCTCACGATTGCCACGGCGCGTATATGCCAAATTCTCGGTTTGAAGCGGTCTTAGCGATCGGACGGAACGGGGTGATAGGTGATCAGCAAGGTCTGCCTTGGAGGCTGCGCTCCGACTTGATCCGCTTCCGAAAAATCACGACTGGCCATGCGTTGCTCATGGGCCGAAAAACCTTTGAATCGATCGGCAAACCATTACCCGGCCGGCAGACTTGGGTTCTGAGTCGGCAGTCGGGTTACCAGGTGCCTGGATGCACTGTCGTGCATGACTGGTCCGAGGCGATGGCAGGAGTGCCGTCAGACAAGCGACTGTTCTTGGTGGGTGGAGCTGAGCTTTACAGGCAATTGCTTCCGGAATGCGGGGTGATTCACCTCACACGAGTGCTTGCCGATGTGCCTGGAGATACCCGTGTTGGGGATCTGGGCCTGCAGCGTTACACGTGTATCGAGCGGATGTTCGTTCCCGCAGACGGCCAGAACGATTGGCCAACCGAGTATGAGAGGTGGGTTCGCACTGTTTGAGGTCGGTGTGGCAGAGCCGCTCGGTGTGCCGTTTCGGAACGAGACGGCGGGCCGGATGGCTCGCAGGACCCACCGTCTTGGAGTACACTGGGACGCTTCCGGTAGGACGAAACGTCGCATCGGACCATCACTTTTCTCCTAGCAGGCGCGAATCGGCCCGTCGTTTTGCTCCGAACGATAACTCCTTTTCTTGCAGCCCTATGCCAATTATTTCAACCAGGAATCTTCGCAAGCAATTCGGGACAGGGGATGTCGCTGTTGAAGTTCTGCGCGGTGTCGATCTTGCTATCGAAAGCGGCGAATTCGTCGCCTTGATGGGGCCTTCCGGGTCAGGCAAGAGCACGCTTTTAAGCATTCTTGGTGGAATTGAGCCCCCCACCAGCGGCGAAGTTATCTTGGATGGCGTTGATATTGCCAACCTGTCCGACGACGAACGAACGTTGCTGCGACGCCGTAAAATTGGCTTTGTCTTTCAAGCCTTCAATTTGATCCCGACTCTCACGGCTCTCGAGAATGTCTCGCTCCCCTTGGAGTTGGACGGCGTCGATGCCAAAGAGGCAAAGCGACGAGCCATGGAGTCGCTCGAACGCGTGGAATTGGGGCATCGGGCCGACCATATTCCCTCCAAAATGTCGGGTGGGGAGCAGCAGCGGGTGGCGGTCGCGCGGGCTTTGGCCATCCAGCCAGCAATCCTGCTAGCGGACGAACCGACCGGTAATTTGGACTCTCGTCAAAGTGCGCGGGTCACCGCATTGCTTCGCAGCTTGGCCGCCGATCACAAACAAACCATCATCATGGTGACTCACGATGCAAACGTCGCCAGGTCGGCGTTTCGATTGCTGATGTTTCGCGATGGGAACATCGAACGCGATTTGTCGCAGGCCGAGTTTGCCGCGAGCTTTCCCACCATCCCATCCCCCACCGGGTCAGGATCTTCTTCGCACGCCTCTCAGTCCTCGGCAAGTGATGCGATCCTCTCGGAGGGAAATCGCTAATGCCTCTTGGAAAACTTTCCAGACGCGAGATCCAAAGCCGGCCGTTACGAAGTCTGCTGACGCTGCTCAGCGTCGTTATCGGCGTGAGTGCAATCGTTGCGACTTCACTCGCATCGAACTCGGCACGACTCGCGCAAGAAGCGATGGTGCAATCGGTTACCGGAAAAGCCTCGCTTGAAATCGAAGCGGTCGGAGGTGCCTCTTTCGATGGTAAGCCTCTCGAATTCGTCGCCAAGTTGGATTCGGTACAAGTCGCTTCACCGATCTTGCGACGGTTCTCGAACATGCAAATCGTGAGAGCGAATGAATCCGACGAGCAAGCTAAGAAGAGGGAAGATGACAAGCCGATTTCCTACCGTGTTCAACTCTTGGGTGTCATCCCCGATCTCGACAAACAAGTTCGCGGTTACACCGTCGTCGAAGGAAAAGGACTCACCTATGAAGAAAGCGACCGTCAATCGGTCTTGATCGATGCGGGCTTCGCCCAATCGGCCAGGATTCAAGTCGGGACGCAGATTCGCCTCCTCACCCGATCGTTCGGACAAAATGCAACCGTAATCGGTTTGATCAAAGCAAACGACGCTAGTGCAGGGTTGCAGTCGGGATTGGTTGTCGGTCAATTGCGAACCATCCAACGTTGGTCGCAAGCGAACGGGAAAGTGGATGCCGTCCAAGTCGTCCTCAATCCTGACGCGAAACCGGGGGAGGTGATGGCGGAAATCGCGAAACAGCTCCCAGAAGGAATCAAAGTGCGCGAGCCCGCACTCCGAAGTCAGGTTGCAGGAGAAAGCACGATCGCCATGCAACAAGGTTTGCGGCTAGCGACTGCTTTTGCTTTGCTGATCTCTGCCTTCATCATTTACAACACCTTCCAAATGAATGTGGGCGAACGACGCAGACAGTTGGGGATCTTACGATCCATGGGAGCGCTGCGAAAGCAGCTTCTGTGGATGATCGTTCGCGAAGGATTGTGGCTGGGAGCGATCGGCATCGTGCTCGGCTGCGTCGTCGGGTACTTCGGTGCATCGCTGCTCAATCAGTCAACATCCAAGCTGTTGCAGATTTCCATTCCCCAAAGTCCATGGTCGATCTGGCCCTACTTGAGCGCATCGATCGCAGGATTGGTCGTTGCCTTCATAGGGGCATTCTTTCCTGCCTTTCGGGCTTCGCAATTGTCACCTGCAGAGGCGATGCGGGTTGTGGCGGCGGGTGAATTCGGATCCTCACGCGTCGGATGGCTTGTCTTCGGTACCACGATGATCACGGTGGGAGGTCTCACGCAGTTTCTTTCGGTAACAGGTATTATCGATGTAAGCCATGCGATTACCGGTGCAGTCGTGATGATCGTCGGGATCATTTTCTTGCTACCCGGCGTTATCAGTGATCTGACCGATTGGGTAGCCAAGCTCATTTCGCCGGTCTTGAAAACAGAAGCACAATTAGCGCGGCGTCAGATTCTGCGTCACAGGGGAAGAAGCTCCCTCACGATCGGTATTGTCTTTATCGCCATGAGCACCGGCTTAGGAATGGCAAGCACGATTCTCGATAACATCGGAAATGTCGAAGGCTGGTACCAACGGGCCATCATTGGCGATTTTTTTATTCGAGCCGCAATGCCGGACATGAATAGCGGCCAATCAGCGGATATGCCCGACGGATTAACGGAGCAAGTCGCTGCGATGCCGGGGGTCGATGTTGTGGATACCCTGCGGTTTGTTCGGGCCCGAACTGGTGAAAACTCCGTCGTCGTTGTTGTTCGAAAATTCAATTCCACCTCGCAAGACTATTTCGACCTTATCGAAGGGGAAGAAAAAGAGGTCATGGAGGGTGTGCAAAAAGGAAAGGTGGTGCTCGGCTCTGTTCTTTCTCAGCGACTCAACTTGCACCGCGGAGATACGATTCCCCTCGAGACCAACGATGGTTCCTCCGACCTGGAGGTCATCGGCGTTACCAATGAATACATCGCTGGCGGGCTGACGCTTTACCTGGAAGCCGAGAATGCAAAGCGATTGCTCAACGTCGACGGCACCGACGTGATCGTTGTGAAGTCGAAACCCGAAGCGCTCCGTTCTCTCGAAGAACAACTTAGAAAGCTTTGCGATGAAACGGGACTGATGTTTCAATCCTATGCCGATCTCGTCAAAGTTATTCGCGATACCTTGAACGGCGTCGTCGGTGGCCTGTGGGCGGTATTGATCCTCGGTTCGATCATCGCCGCATTTGGCTTGATCAATACCCTCGCCATGAACATTCTTGAGCAAACTCGCGAAATCGGAATGCTGCGAGTAGTGGCGATGACGCGACAGCAAGTCAGACGCATGATCTTTGCACAAGCCCTCATTATGGGGTTGATCGGGATCGTTCCTGGCGTGCTGACCGGGGTCTGGATCTCCTATTTGATCAATCTGACGACGATGCAAGTGACAGGACACGACGTGGCGTTCAAAATCTACCCTTGGCTTCTCGGGGGCGGATTGCTTTTTGAACTGCTTGTCGTGATTGTCGCTTCGTGGATTCCCGCCGAGCGAGCAGCTCGAATCAATCTGTCGACCGCGTTGCAGTACGAGTAACGATCCGGTTCAACGGCCGTATCGTTTCACGAACTCACTTCTGCGCTTCGCACCTTTGAAGTTGAGCATCCCGGACTCGATCGTCCAAGGCTCCTGGCACACGATTGCATCAGCCATCCAGTCTCTAAACTCGGTGCTGCACCGAATTTGGATTGATTCGTTGATTTCACGGATCGTCGCGCTATCGTGCCCTGAACGCAAATGCAAACAGACTCGCCAGCGTCCTTGTGAGACTGGAATTACGATGCAATCCTGCAAAACAGGAATGCTAATCAGTTGAGATTCGAGTACCAGTGGATTGAGTTTATATCCATTCGACAGAACAATTGTGTCATCGGCGCGTCCAAGGATCTCAATCGCATTGGTTCCTTCTATTGTTCGAGCCAAATCACCGGTCGAAAACCAAGCTTCGGATTCATGCTCGTCCAAGCTCTTCCATCGCCGCTCGGTTGCGACGCTATCCTCCCAGTAACCCATGAAGAGATTCGAACCGCGAACCCAAAGCTGCGAATCGGAATCGATTTGAACCTCCACGCCCATGACGGGTGGTCCTACACCTAGTAAACAAGCATGTGCACCTGAGTCGGGATGGATGTTGGAGCATACGACAGGGCTAGTCTCTGTTAGACCGTAACCTTGGTAAATCGGCAGGCCTGCATTCCCATATAACCCTCGCAATCGATCCGAAAGAGGGGCTCCACCGCTTGCAAGCTGCCGAACATTTCCTCCCAATCCGGAGCGGATAGCGGCTGTGCTCTGAATCTTCAGGCGATCGATGAAAGCCTCATAGACCGAGGGAACGGCGTTGAGCAAAGTGGGTTTCGCGGTGGATAGCCTAGCAAAGAAATCTTCTTGGCCTCGAGCGGTTTCCATGCTGGATCCGCTGATCAGCCATGTGGTCAGTTCGCAAGTCCGAGCATAAGCATGGGCGAAGGGAAGAAGATTCACTCTATGATCCGACGGGAATTGAGGCATCGCGTCGAGTTTCGCTAATGCGTTGGATACGAGATTTCGATGCGAGAGCATCACCCCTTTAGGGGAGTCCGTCGTACCCGACGTGAAAAGGATGGTCGCTGGTTGAGATTCGGTCCAATCCGGCTCTTTGCGAAGCAGGTCTTCCAACCACTGCGAGTTACCTCGGGTACGGATCTCTCTCCAATCGGGCAACGGTTGGCCCGCGACACGTCCGATGTGTTCTGGGCCGAGCAAGGTTGCCTTTGGGGAAACGAGTTCAAGGATTTCCTCGACGGTATGAGAGGGAAGACGCGGATCCAACGGGACCGAAGTTGCACCGAGTGCGGTGCAAGCCAATTCGGCTAAAACCCAATTCAGCGAATTGAATCCCCAGATCGCCACCCGATCTCCACGTCGGATATCGTCTCGAAACAAGGAATCCGATACACCGCGGAGCAGATCCGCTAGCTCACCCCAATGAATTACCTCCGGCTCGTTGTTTAGAACGGATGTTCGTTCAATCCATGCGACGGAGTAAGGGCGAAGACGAGCGTGCTGGGCCAGATAGAATAAAACGGATGGAGGCATCTACCTCACTCGTCACCTAGCTCGGCGGCGAACTTCTGCCGTAGCTTGCGAAGGCGTATTCGGTTTCCTGACGCCTGTGGTGAAGCTTCGAACTTGTACTCAGCTTCTGCTTGCTTCCATTGCCCGGTGCGTTCGTACATTCGACCGAGAAGATAGTGAGCATGGGCATGCCACTTTTGTGTCCCTTCGACATCGAGCGTCCGCTTTTGCAGCCAGTCGATGGCTGTCTCGGGTTTGTTTAAATCCCCGTTCGCCATAGCTGCGAAGATGCCGATATCGAACTTCGAACGTCGAAAGAAACC
>JALOQZ010000248.1 GCA_025459245.1 Pirellula sp. | reverse complement strand
GTCGCGCCGCTGCGAGAGCGATCAAAACTACCGATTCGCGTTGCGACTGCGGACATGGTTTCCTGCGTCGCATCAGCGGCATCCTGCGGTTGCAACCCGTGGCGTCGACACCACGTGTAAACAAGCGGACTGTAAATCTGAATGAGACGCTGCCAAGCTTCGTTTTCCCCAGCGGCGGCACGCCCGATCAAGCTGGAGGAAGCGGTTTCCCAACTAGGGGTATCGGTGGCAGTCATGCGGTCGTCTTTCGTTCGGGTGTCCAACGTTTCCGATAAGCCTGTATGGAGCTTTTGGGGACTCCTCCCCATCGCCACCTCGGAGCAGCGTGAAGATTCTATACTACGAGAACATGAACATGATCGCAAACCAAGTCCCTTGCTTAGAAACCGAAACGCTAGCCGATTTACTCGCTGGTCGTCTTCCGCCTGACCGCTTTGCCGAAGCAATGGAGCATGTCGACACCTGCGCACACTGCACGAAAGCAGCCGAGACACTAAGCCAGGACGAGCCAAGCCATTGGGTGAAGCATGTGTTGCAAGGAGAGGGATTGCCTTCTTACGACCATGAACCCGAATGCCATGCGGTGGTAGGAAATCTCCTTTTGCAACCATCCCAGAGCATCAAATCCCAATCAAACGCCCCGCTCCCTATCGCGACGTTAGGCCCCTATCGACTTTTGAAATGGCTCGGGGCTGGTGGCATGGGGGCGGTTTATCTGGCCGAGCATCAACGATTGAAACGTATGGCGGCGATCAAGCTATTGCCCCGGGAAAAATCATTGCAACCGGGATGGTTGGAACGCTTCAATCGAGAGATGACTTCCGTTGCCGCTTTAGAACATCCGCATGTCGTTCGAGCTCTCGACGCCGGTGAAGATGGAGCATGGCACTACTTGGTCATGGAGTATCTCGATGGTGCGGATCTGAGCAAGGTATGTCGGCGAATGGGAGAACTATCGCTGGCGGCTTCCTGCGAGCTAATTCGACAAGCGGCTCTTGGGCTCGACGCGATTCATTCGCTCGGCATGACCCACCGAGATATCAAGCCATCGAACTTGTTTCTAACTCGAGCAGGCACCGTCAAGTTGCTGGATCTGGGGCTCGTTTTGTCGGGCGATTCTCCGTTAGCTTCGGATGAACGACTGACGACGGTGGGACATCTGATGGGGACGCTCCCTTACATGGCCCGCGAGCAGCTGATGGATGCCAGTGGCGTCGATTGGCGAGCCGACATCTACAGTCTCGGCGCAACTTTCTTTCGCTTGCTCACAGGTCGCCCACCGTATGGGCAAACCAAGAACCTAGCCATGGCCGTTCAAGCGATCAGCAATGGACCTTGCCCATCGATCGCCACGCTGAAAAGCGACTTGCCCGCTGAAGTGATTCAAGTCATCGATCGAATGCTCAGCCATGATCCTGCAGTCCGACCCAAGTCAGCGTTAGAGGTAGCCCGTTCATTAGCTCCCTACTGCGATGAAAAAGCACCGCAAGCATTGATTCGAGTAGTGATGCAAAAGGGAGAAAGAGAAGAAGAGGAGTCGAGCGGCATACTTCACGCCAATTCGCATCACATCGGTTCCATCCAGCATGCGAACTTGGTGGATGGCCACAGGAACGGCAACATGCCGCGTTGGCCATGGTGGATCGCTGCTGGAATATCGCCGTTGCTTTTTTTCGCCGGTATCTTCATCACGATCGCCACCGATCGCGGAACGTTGATCATCGAATCGGATGAGCCGGGAGTTAACGTGACTATCTCCCAAGGGGAGAAGGTGATTGAAGCGATGCGTGTGGAGCAGGGATCCAAGTCGTTAAAGCTGCAGAGCGGCAAGTACCAAATCGAATTGACCGGTGTCGAAAACGATGGGTTGGTCATGAGCGAGTCGCAAGTCTTCTTAATGCGAGGGGACAAGCAGATTATCAAGATACGGCGTGAATCAAGCGAGTCGACTGCAGCGAATAAGGATTCGAAGGAGCCATCCGCCACCCGCTATCAAGGCAAGACGTTTGAACAATGGAAAGTAGTGCTTGCGACGGAGAGGGATATTGCAACGGTTGCTCAAGCCATGCAAGCCCTTGAGTTGCTAGCGGAAACCGATGCCGAGAAAGCAACGGCGGCTCGACTATGTTTGCTACCTGCTAGGCAGTGGGGAGGGATTGTCATGTCAAACCGTCCCCAACCCCAATCGGGAGTCGCACCAAATCAGTCCGGTTGGTTCATGACGGAGCTTACAGAAATCTTCCCTAGCTTCCTACCAGAACCCGGCATAACAGCGATTATTGAAGAACTTGAGAATGGCAATAAACGCAGCGCACAGGCTTGCCTACTTCTTGTCATACGAAACCTCGAGAAGAGTGAGACTCTTGACTACGGCGGGGGAGCCGCTCGTCCCAATGATCACTATGACATTGTCGAGCTGATCGAAAAACAGGAAGGCCGGGCTAAGGTCAACCGATTGATCGCAGCGATGTCCAAGTGGATCGACAATCGCAGAATTATCATCGACGAAACGTCGTACTTTTTTGCAAGGGCGAAACTTCGGTTAATGGATCTTCTCGGAATGCGTCTTGATGAGGACGCACAGGTTGTTGTGATGGCAAAAGAATTGTCAAAGGCTGCTGATGAAGTTATCGCGAAAAGAATTGACCATTTGAGCATGGCAATGGCAGGGGGGGGAATGAGCGGCTCGCATCCCAGGGCCGTATCCCATGGACGCAGTCCACTTGATGCTTGGACGGCATTGATGATCAGTCGTACACTCGATGGCTTTCCTGGTATTTCTGTTCCACTCGGACTACTCGAGCCAGTAAATAGGTTGAAACTTGACTATGTAGAAAAGCAACTTAAAGCGTTCGATCGCTATGCCCGCGAATATCCGAAGGAGACGACATTGGCTGTTATCGCTCATTTGGATCGTTTGGATCTTGAGGGGCCCAAGTCTGGTGGGGGTGGAGGATTTGGAATACCTACTACGAATCCTCGTTCAGAGAAAGACACACGCTCGAAGATCGCGAAAGAGTTATTGCTCAATGTAAAAGACGATTTAGCACGGTTAAACGTGCTGCTTCGTAAAGCGCGTGAGTACCCCGATCCAAGCTGCATCTTTAGCAAGGACGAGCTCGACGAGTTATTGCAAAACATCAAGTCCGTCTCGCCATAGTCCCCTCTCGCTCCCGCGAAAGGAGCGCATCAGCACTCCATTAACCGGACGCCAGCGCGTTCCGGCTGATACGGGCAAATCCATCAGCCGCAGGGCGCTAGCCCCCGGTTTCCGCCCTACTGCGATGCCATAGGTCCTATAGGTCCCATAGGTCCTATTTTACACAGGTCCTATTTTACCTCAGGTCTTATTCGCACCGATCTATCACACCGACTTTCCACTCGCGCGATCAAGGGCCGCGATCCAGGGCCCGATGTAATAGCCGTGATCGTGGTAGGTTCGACCGCTGAACATGTGTTGATCGATCACGCAAGGCTCGTTGACATAGATCCCGCCGCAGACCTCTAAATCGAATTTGCATTTCGCGACGGTGGCCATGCGAAGCCCCTTCACAATCCCGGCTCGCGCGGGAATCTCGACGCCATGGCAGACACTCGCGCAAGGTTTCTTGTTCTCCCAAAACCAGCGGGTAACGCGCAGCAGGTCTTGGTCTTCACGGATATATTCCGGAGCTCGTCCACCGCTGAAAAAGATGCCGACGTATTCCTCCGGTTTGATGTCTTTGAAAGCGATATCGGCTTGGATCGTGTATCCCTCCCATTCCTTGGTAATGGTCCAACCTGGCTTCACTTCGTGCATCACCATGTTGTAGAGGCGCTTTTCCGGCGCCGCGACAACCGGTTGGTATCCCCCCTCGATCAATCGGTAGTAGGGATAGAGTGTATCGACGGTTTCAGTGGCATCGCCGACGATAATCAAAACTTTGGGTCGGTTCATGTTGTGAGGAAATCCAAGCGAGGAAACAAGGGTGGAGGCTGCGTCCCAATCGTTGGCAGCGACTGCGGAGAGCGAGGTCCCTGCCGTCTGCAGGAGGAACCCTCGTCGATCAATCGTCATCGTAGAAGCTCCACGTGGAAGGTAACGGTCTTAGCGGGAGAGCATTATAGCCAAGACTCTCTGAACCATTCACCTCTTCCCATTGGATCTCACCTCTGCCTGGCGGCTCACCATCACGTTTAAAAGGCTCTCTGTTGTATGTCACGGCTGGTCCGGGAAGTTTGCGGGGCTCTGTCCGCATTCGTTTTTCGTTTGCGCCTTCCCAGAACGGCAAAGCGATTGAGCAAACCATCGATTCCTTAGGTTTTTCATCGATCGTTTCGACTTACGTCCGATTCGTGCCAAGAAATCGAAGTCTTTGGAACGGAGTCTGCGATGTTGGAGCCGCGAGTGTCGAGCGTTGGGGATCACGTCACTTGTGAAACCGACGTTCCCTTAAAGATAACTTACTGTGCGCAAAGTGCCCGCAAGGGAAAGATTATGCGCACATTGATTGACCTGCCATTTTTCCGTCCCTAAGATCGCGTGGATTGCATCTGTCGGGGTGGACTCGTTTTGCACGAGAGAAAGTTCAACGAACAGGGAGAGTGATGATGAAACGTATTTCCAAACGGGGCGGATTCACGTTGGTGGAGTTGCTGGTCGTGATCGCCATTATTGGAATCTTGGTCGGTTTGCTACTACCGGCGGTGCAAGCAGCGCGCGAAGCAGCGCGGCGGATGCAGTGCAGCAATAACTTGAAGCAGTTATCTCTATCGCTGCACAACTACGAGTCTTCCTACAAGCGATTCCCGATCGGCTACACCGATAACTTCGCCAACAGCGGGACTCCAGTCGGCCTGCCGGGCGCCGATGGCGGTTGGTCCTGGATGGCTGCCGTTCTCCCTTTCATCGAGCAAGGAGCCTTGTACCAAACCTTGGACATGCGGTACGCGCCTTACGGCACGCCGGGGACAATCTCCGACCCTCAAGGCCGTAACAATGCAGCTTGCAGGATTCCCCTCGCTACCTTCCGCTGCCCCTCGGACATCGCTCCTTTAACGCGTCCTATCAACGCAGGGTCTCCTGGCGGAATCGATGCGATCGCGATCACGAGCTATTGCGGATCGATGGGACCTTTCGACGGCGCTAATTGCGGTGTCGAAGCAGGAAATCGGATGGGGCCTGAGGCGCGAAACATTGGATTGCTGGTCGTCAACCGCCCTCGCAGCATCGGTGAAATCACCGATGGAACCTCCAATACGATTGCCATTGGTGAAGTTAGCTGGCGACCTCTCAACGCAGCGGGGCAAGGCTCCGATCGTCAATTTGTTCTTGGCAACGTGATTACCACCGGTGCAGTTAATTGCAATAACAATGCCCCTGGTACCAACGGCGCATTCATCCACCTTCGTTCGACTCGCAAAAAGCTCAATGGACCGGTGGCTGGCGGCGACAAACATCGATCTTTTCACAGCTACCACACCGGAGGCGCTAACTTCGCCCTCGGAGATGGATCCGTTCGCTTCATCAGTGAGAACATCGAGCACACCAACACCAATTACACCGCAGCCACGTTGAATGGTCCGTACGGAACTTACCAACGTCTATCGGGTATCAACGATGGTCAAGTCATTTCGAACGAGTTTTAGAAGTCGCCAGTTCCAAGGAAAAGGAGAGTTTTCGTGTTTCAGTCCATGGTTTCAGAGCGACAGTTGGGTCTTTGCTTGTTCGCCATTGTATTTACCTCGCTTTCCGGATGTGGCGATGGTGGCCCAGAATTGGCTTCGGTGAAGGGAGTTGTCACTGTAGATGGTCAGCCGGTACCGAATGCGACCCTTACTTTTGTTCCTCAGGAAGGATCTCCCTCGTATGGGCAGACGGATCGAAATGGCTCTTATGAGCTGATGTTCACCGATGTCAAGCGCGGGGCGATGTTGGGATCGCACCAAGTCAGCATTGAAGGGCAGCGTCTCTCAAAAGAAGAGTTGGCGGAGATGAAAGCGCAAGGGATGGACGTACCCGATCGGATCGTCGAGATTCCAAAAGCGTACCGGCAGGCCGGTGCATTGACAGCCGAGGTGAAGAGAGGTAGCAATGCTATCGACTTTCACCTTGAGGCAAAATCAAAATGAACCGCCGAGCTTTCTTGTCCCAATCGAT
>JALOQZ010000247.1 GCA_025459245.1 Pirellula sp. | reverse complement strand
CGAATGGAAGCGTGCGTGGTTGCGGTACCATCGACACATCTTGCCCGTCGCCGTGGCAACATTCTTTCTCAGTTTCGGATTGTGGAGTTTGTTGGCCGTAGAGAACTTGGCCATCCGTCCCATCTCTTCATGAGAAAGAGCCATCTCATTGCGATGGAGGCGAGGGGGATCAAGTCGATTCGATGGCGCGAATCTTTTCGACGCGACGTTGGTGGCGTCCACCTTCGAACTCGGTCGCTAGCCAGACGCGTACCAAGTCGCCAACGGGTCGGTCTCCGATCAAATCACCTGGTAGGCAAAGAATATTGACGTCGTTGTGTCGTCGGCACATTTCCGCCATGACTTCATCGCTGCAAGCGGCCGCGCGGACTCCCTTGAATTTGTTTGCGGCGATAGCCATTCCGAAGCCGGTGCCGCAGATGAGGATCCCTCGTTCGACAGCGCCTTCGGCAACACGTTTGGCGACGGTAACCGCATAGTCTGGGTAATCGACTGGCTGATCGCTATGAGTTCCATAGTCTTCGACTTCATGCCCGTCTGCGGTCAGCAAGGTGATCAATTTGCCTTTGATTTGAAAGCCCCGGTGGTCGCTACCTAGCGCAATTCTCATCGCTTACCTTTTTTGTCTTGAGGATGGTTCCAGAGAATCAAGTCACTGAGCTTGAGTTGTTCGATCCAATGGTTCGTGTAGTCGTCCAGCTGCGCCGCGCACCGCTCGTAGACATCGTAGGGGCCACCAAAAGGATCGGTAATCTCGGATCCCGATGGAGAGATCATGTGGACTTTGTTCGCGACGCTCGGCCACTGCGATACGATCACATGCTTGTGCCTGCTTCCCATGGTCAAAATCAAATCGGCTTGCTCGACCATTTCCTGCGATAGTTGCGAGCTGGAGTGAGCATCGAGATTGGTGCCGTAATGCTGGATCGCGTGAATAGCACCTGGGGATGCTGGATCTCCACCATAGGCAGAAACACCGGCTGAGTAGGCGACGATCGGAACTTGCTCGCCGGGAAACAGGTCGGCGAAGCGTTCTTGAATTTTACGATTCATCAACGCGCTTGCCATTGGCGAGCGGCAGGTATTCCCCGTGCAGACAAAGAGGATGGTGATGCGCGAAAGGCCTTTCAAATAGTCTTCGGTCACGATCCCCTCCCGGGTGATGGATGCAATATTCTTTTCAAATTCGACCAGCGTCGGGAGACCGATCTCGGATGTCTCGCCGTCGTTGATGGCGATCGCATGAGCTTCCGAAGAGATCGATTCCACGGTGCGTGCCAGTTTGCCACTGGAATCGGTCGCTGGAGCAGCCACGAGAGGGCCTGCCAACAATCTGCCCATCTGTTGAAACACAGGATGATACGGCTGAGACGTTCTGAGTTTCTGGTTGGGTTGCGTTAGTTTTGCAACCACTTCCGGGTTCAAGCATCGCAACACGCTATTAGGCTGCGAGTCGGCAAGATCAATGGTGATCGGTCCAGGCCAAACCTTGGAAGCAAATCGCCTGATTGAAGATGTCAGATCGGGAAAGTAATCCAAGAGCTCGGATGGTGAACGGAGCATAAGGGTCAGTCCGTGCTGATTCTTATCAAGACTCGCAATGTGAGCCAATTTGTCCACCGCTGACTCCTGCATGCCCGATCCGACCAGCAAGTAGCAGCAGTCACCTGGAACTGCGACAATGTGCCCCTCCGCCACTGCCTGCACGGCCAAGTGGACGACATCCCTGGGATCCTCTGTATTTTTCCAATCGAACTGTTTAACCATGCGTTGTTTCTGCCGGCTCCGCGACGCCTTCTCCGCTCTCTTTACGGCTAATGGTACCAGAGTTGCGGAATTTGCGAAAAGCCCCTCGCGCAGATGTTGCGGGAGATGAATAGCATCGTTGCTATTTTGGTTATTTTTCCAAAATGCTTGACGCTGCTCCGCAAGGTTTGGGAGACTAACGAAGGCATCCTGAGTTCGCATCTAGCTCGAGCGGCGATCTTCCTCTTTCAATCCTGGTTCAAGGGAGGGTTTGGATGATGAGCGACAGTAGACGTAACATGGCTGGTATCAAGATGTGTTTGAACCACAGCCAAAGCGGCATCGAAGATGGCTTGGTGGAGTTGGAGCACGACTTCCGTAACTGGTTTGAGCATCCTCACCAGAGGCCTTACTGGAGCAAGCTGATGGAGCACCTCGTTAGCTTTCGATGGGTTCTCGATCAACACTTCACACGTGTGGCCGGTGAAGGCTATTTGGAGCATGTCGCATGCCAGCGTCCTGGTTTGTATTCCGAGCTCCGTGATATCGAATGTTGGCAATGTCGATTGATCGATCGATTGGATTCGATTATCCACGATGTCCAAACCTTCGATTCTCAACGGGACGAGATCGCAGATATCGAAGATGAGTTTCGGCAGTTGCATCGCGAGATTCTCGATGAGGAGTCTCAAGAACGGTTGCTTGTGGAAAGAGGATTGGCCTGAGTCCCCGCGTTAATCGTTCTTGTGCATATCCTGCTGGGTGCATGCTTCGGGAACGTTTTCTTAGGAACTATTCGAAGGTGATATCGTGGAACCCCCAGAGGTAATCGAGATCGTTACGACCGTATCTGCGAGCGAAGAAGCAAACGGATTGGCTCAGCATGCGATCGATCAACGCCTAGCGGCTTGCGTGCAAATCGATGGACCTATCAAGAGCGTCTACCGATGGCATGGGACGATTGAGTCTGCGGCTGAGTTCCGGCTTTGTTTGAAAACGGTTCTGGATAAACAGGAACTCTTGGTGGCTTGGTTGGTCGCGAATCATCCTTACGAGCAACCGGAAATCTTGATCCGAAAAGTTGATGCTGGTCGTTCGTATGCGGAGTGGGTATTACGCGAAACCAGCGATGTCTAGCGTTTAAGAAGCCTCTTTGCGGCTCGTTTCGCCAGGATAGGTAGCGATTTGTAGATTCGCTCGTAATCGGGGGTCGCGTCTTTTTTGGGCCGAACGATGTAATCGCAAGCCGGCATTTGGAGCCGTTGTTTGCGAAACGCCTCGCGAATGAGTCGCTTCCAGCGATTGCGTAGGGGGGCGTTGCCTACGCGTTTGGAGATACTGATTCCCAAGCGGGGCAGTGGCGTTTGTGGAGCAGGGCGAGCGTCTTCGGGGGGGGCTCCGTTTTCTTGGTTGGTAAGACTGGAAGGGCTATCTGAAACGATGGGGATAGCATGAAGAACGAGGGTGTCGTCTGCCACCACAACGCCATGCTTGAAGACCCTTTCGAATTCGCGGGATGACTTCAAGCGTGCCGATGCTGGGAACGACTCGTCCTTCATGCTGCCTCGCATCTGGAACGCCGACTAGTCCATCACCTTCGCATTTGCGATCAGTTTCAAGAATTCCTGATTGCTCGGGAATCGAGAAAGCTGTTTGGTGAGTTGCTCCATTGCCTCGACCGGATGCATCGAATTGAGCGTTCGACGGATCATCGTCACCGAGTGATAGGTATCGGGGTCATGCAAAAGCTCTTCGCGACGAGTGCCTGATTGCGTGATATCGATCGCAGGCCAAACGCGGCGGTCGGCGAGCTTTCGATCCAGAACCAGTTCCATGTTCCCGGTCCCTTTGAACTCTTGGAAAATCAGTTCGTCCATTCGCGATCCGGTATCCACGAGTGCGGTACCGACAATCGTGAGCGATCCACCCTCGGCGAAGGCCCGCGCCGTCGCGAAAAGTTTCTTCGGGATGTCCATGGCTTTGATGTTCACGCCACCGCTCATCGTCGGTCCGTTGTTGCCAACGTACTTGTTGAATGCTCGGGCTAAACGGGTGATGGAGTCCATGAGCAAGAAAACATCTTTCCCCATCTCAGCAAGACGTCGGCAGCGATCGACGACGAGTTGGCTGATTCGCACGTGCGATTCAACGTCCTCATCCAAGCTGCTCGCGATCACCTCGCCTCGCTGAATATTCCGACGCATATCGGTCACTTCTTCGGGGCGCTCGTCGATGAGCAAAACGATCAGCTCCACCTCGGGATAGTTTTGGGCAATCCCCTGCGAGATGTGTTGCAGCATGATGGTCTTGCCTGATCGAGGGGGGGCAACGATCAAGCAGCGTTGGCCGCGGCCGAGAGGGGCGAGCAAATCGATAACCCGGTTGGTGATCGGCTGTGTCCCGATTTCTAATCGCAACCATTGCTCCGGGTTGATCGGAGTGAGCGACTCGAAGGTCTTGATGTTGATGTAGTCTTCAGGCTTCAATCCCTCGATGTCGATGATTTCTTTGACGCGAGGACCTTGGGATCGCCTGGTTTGCTGCATCAACGCGCGAATTTTCAGACCTTGCCGCAGCTTGAACTTTTCAATCATCGTCCCTGGAACGAAGGGATCGGTTCGCAAGCGGGCGTAGTTGTTTTCAGGCGAGCGAAGGAACCCGTAGCCGTTGGGGTGCATTTCGAGCAAGCCGAAGAATTCTTGACCGGGCTCTTCCGTCGGCGATTGAGATTCGGCGTCGGAGGCGACAGCACCTTCGGCTCCCTCTCCGGGTTCACCAGCAGCTGCTGGATTTTCATCTCCGCCATCTCCAAAGGCCTGTTGGTAATTGGGACCATGGCGCCGTCGAGGTCTTTTGACTCGAGGGCGAGGGCCTGGAGCGGCACCCGAGTTGTCGTCGTGAAAT
The DNA here is from genome assembly GCA_025459245.1 of Pirellula sp. GTDB lineage: Bacteria > Planctomycetota > Planctomycetia > Pirellulales > Pirellulaceae > JBKCUI01. The sequence continues at coordinate 1,498 of JALOQZ010000247.1, read as the reverse complement.
CGTGAGCGGAATCGCTTTTTCTTGGGCATACCACCAAATCCGAGTTGAAACAAAGTGGGATCTTGGGATCGCCACCGGACCGAGAAACTGGCGGCCAGAGGAAAATCCATTCCCATGACCTGCCACCTAGGGTTAGCGTGAGTTATTGCTCGCCGGAACAAACCAGATGGCTGCACCGGTCGGGCAATCGCGGACTCTCGAGGAATCCATCTGTAAACATGGGCTTCGTAAAGGCCCCGCGTTCTCCATCGTTGCTCCGCAGTCCTCGCAGTAACGCGGTTGCCGGAGCAATCGGGTCGCCTAACGCAGAAACAAAGGAAGCAAAAAAATTGTGGGCGGGATGGTAACACCAACCAGGAGCACCAGACTCGAAACCCAAACTCGCTGTTCAAGGTCGCGTCCGAAGCAAACCATCCCAAAAATGCCAATCTCCCGGGCTTAGCTGACCTCGATACAAGAAAATCGAGGAATGTCTCTTCCGAAGATGGCTCTGTTGTGTTGAGGGAAATCCATTCCCTGAGCAAGGCTCATTGCCAGCTGCCGCGGTCTGATACGAACGAATTCAAAGACCGGCGAACGAAACCCCAACACGGTCTGACAAGTTTTGCACAGAGCAAGGGTGGTGTCAAGCTGCCTGCCGGTCGAAGGTGCAACGCTTTCTCATTTTTATCGGAATCCTCGGAGGCCTGCGAACGGCTGTTCCTGTGAATTTCTCCCCGAGAAGCGTCAGCAAGCTGCGAAAAGCAAGCTCCCGCCGTCACTCCTGCTTGCCACGATACTAAGGTTTTCCCGACGCATTGTTTTTGGCGGTGCATTGGCGTTTTAAGACCGAGGAATCGGAGGAGTGAGGCATGCGGGTGGTGATTGTCGGAGCGAGCGGCGGGATTGGTAGATCGCTTTGCCAACAGCTTGCCGATTTGGGTGGCTGCGGTTTCTTGATAGGTCGCAACGAAGAGAAGTTGAACGACCTATCGCAACGATTTCAGTGGGGGCACGCGGTTGCTGATGCAACGGATTGGGCGTCGCTAGAGCAAGCGTTCGAGAGGGGAGAGCAGCACCTGGGTGGACTGGATGCCGCGATCAATTTAGCTGGCTCGGTGCTTCTCAAGCCGATGCACCTGACCAGTTTGAGCGAGTGGCGCTCGACGCTCGATACCAATTTGACTTCCGCTGCGGGGGTGATCAAGTTTGCGGCTCCGCGGATGTTCGGAACGGGAGGTTCTATCGTGCTGGTCAGTTCCGCGGCAGCAACGATCGGTCTTCAGAATCATGAAGCGATTGCGGCGGCGAAGGGGGGGCTGGAAGGGCTGGTTACCTCGGCTGCGGCGACCTATGCACCGAAGCGGATACGGTTGAATGCGGTCGCTCCCGGTCTTGTCAAAACTCCCATGACTCAGCGCATCTGGGACAACCCAAAGAGCGCCGAGCACTCGCTGGCCATGCACCCGCTCGGGCGATTTGGAGAGCCGGAGGAAATTGCCCGCGCAATTCTGTGGTT
>JALOQZ010000246.1 GCA_025459245.1 Pirellula sp. | reverse complement strand
AAGGGATGCGACTTGGAACAGCATTGTGACCTTCTGTACGCATGGACTACGAATGCTGTAGCCGAAGGGATCAACAGTAAGAATATGCCCATCAAACGACGTACGTGCGTTTATCGAAACTTCGAGAATTTCAAAAAAGCTGTCCTGTTCTACTGCGGTGGACTCGATCTCTACCCACGGTAATGCCTGATGGACCCAAAAAAGCATGGAATGTTAAATATCCCAAGTTGTTCCTTCCTATACCGCGAGATTCAATAGTATTGAGTGTGTTTGGGGGCGGCGGCTTCTATATGCTTGCTTGTGACAAGCACGCTGTGCCCGGGTCTATTTACTTGATCCTAACTGAGACGGCTCACAGTATCGAAGACGAATGGGAGTCATTCGAAGACTGGATCGTAAAGGAGTTCATGCTGTGAGCCCAAGAGGTGATTACTTTTTAAAAGGGTGCTCGGCCGCACGGTTTCCAATTGGCAAGCACCCCTTGCTTCGGTGCAAGGCTATTTGGTCGATTCATTGCTCGGAGCAACTGATCAAGCGAGAACGATCCTTTTCTATTTTGCTCGGCGACGAGCTGCTCTTGGAGCCTATCCGAAAACCATCAGCCGCTCTGGCGCGAGCCGCGGCTTTCGATGGTTTTCGGATAGGCTCTTAGCCCCAGTAGGGACGAAAGAACGGGCACCGTGAGAGACCACCCAAACCAATGGGTGCACCAATACTTAAAGATGGAGTCTGGATTGGGTTACTACATGTTTCAACATATCAAACCAGACATAGGATATTGCACATTCTCCCCCTCATCCCCAGCTCTTCTCCCCCGCAAAGCGGGGGCGAATGGGGCCAGAATGTTCTGGATGCGATGCATCTGGCCTTGGAAAGGCAAAATGGATAACGACTTCTTGTCTCCACCTTCGGCGGCGCGTACGCCTACCGGCTGACTGTTAAACGATTGGTCTGGTGCTTCGACTGACGCCAATAGGCTTCGATCACAGCTCTTCACGGGGGAGGTCTTCGATGGAATCGACTCCGACGACTTCGAGGAAGCGGTCCGTGGTGTAGTAGGTCATCGCATTTCCTTCCTTCTCCACGCGAAGAAGCCCCTTGCGGACAAGCATATTGAGAGTCCCATGCGGCGGCTGCCCCCACAAACTTTCGACTTGCTCACGACTTATACCTGGCTGATAGGCTACCAAGGCTAGGCAGTCGATCGCGGACTGAGGCAACTGCACCTCTTTGACCTTGCCATAAAATCGCTCTCGCACCGCCGCCATCGCCGGAGTCAGTTGCAATCGATAACCGCCTCGTTCAAAGACAATCTCAAATGCGCGCCCCTGCTGCCGATACTTTTGATTGAGCCTTGCGACCGCTTCCTCGATTTCTTCGCGAGGCATATTCCGAAACAGACTTTGGATCTTCTCGATATCGATTGGACGGCTGTCCGGCGTTCCTAAAAAGAGTATCGATTCCAGTACGGTCTCGGTGGTGACAGGCACGTGGTCTGTCTCACCGACCTCGGGCGCATCGAGTGTCTCTTCAAGCCCTTCCTCTGCTGCTTGAGGAAAGGAGACAACCGACGGTTCGTCCGAAGCAGACTCTATGACGCCGTCTTCCGTTCCAGTACGCTCTTCGATCGCTTTTGCATAGGCATTCCCTAGATCCTCGAGCGACAATCCTGCGTCCTGGCCTTCATCGGCAATCGTATCGTCCACGGAATCGGATTCGATGGGCTCAATCTTTTTGATCTTCCTTCCAAATACCATCGCTCCATCTCCTTCTTGATCCTAACGATCTAGCCAATCCTCAGAACCATCCGAAAACCACCGGGAACCGCAGCTAGCGCTCGAGCGGCTAATTGTTTTCGGACAGGCTCTCATTCCTCAATAGCACACAGGTCACTTGGGTGCATCACTCGGTTCATATTCTAGCGTCAAACGTCTCAAATCAATTACGGTGCCGTCGGGAATCGATACCGCTCGCAATTGCAACTTCCCCTCCCCTTTCGATAACCTGATCTTGCCTAGCTCTAATGTTTGAAAGGGCTTCATCCTACTCTCCGCCTTGGGTCGTTCAATCGTGTCCTGATCTTCATACAAGGGTGGATCCCACGCGGTTTCCAGCTTCTTTTCGAGAAGAGAGTTTCCAAAGGCCAATTGCAAGACGGCTCCAACGCTGGATTGTGGACAAGTGAAGTCGATGGCAACACGGTACGTTCCCTGATTCTCGACGCTGACGTTCCATTCGATATAGTCGTCGACCGACTGCCAGTTCACGAAGTAGGAACTGTTTGGAGCTGGGGCACTTCTTCGAATCGCGCCCGTCCCGATACCGTCGCGAGCGGGTAGATGGGTGATCGGCAGTGGCGAGTTTCCAACGGGAATCGGCCTAGAGTCTTTCGGCAGCTTCCCACCTTGAAGCACTTCCTCCTTCCAAACACGCATTCCGGACTCGAGCCGTTCAAATGCGATTCGTTCGGCTTCGCTGGTAAGCTCGCAAGCTTTGTTCTGGTTCGGATCCATCTCCATGTCAAAGAGCTTTCCGTCGGAGTCCATACGGTAGCGTTGACTGCGTGCGGAAATCTTTCCATTCCAAGTTGAATAGAGGATTCGATCTGGGGTTGGTTCTATCGCTGGCTCCTTAGCAATAAGCCAAGGGGATAGGTCGATACCATCCAGCGGGAGTTTGGACGCACCCGACAGCTGGGCTAGCGACACGAGCGTCGGCAACCAATCGATAGCAGCCGCGATCGGTTGGACAACGTTCCCTGCCGCAATTTTGCTTGGCCATCGGCAGTAGCAAACCGACCGCACGCCTCCTTCATCAACACTCGCCTTCCGCCCCTTCATCCCCCCGTTCCATCGTTCGGTGTTGGGACCGTTATCGGAAAAATAAATCACGATGGTATTGTCCGCGATCTGAAGGGAATCGAGTTTGTCCAAGATCCTTCCCACATTGCGGTCTTGATTTTCAAGCATCGCCAAGGCGCATCGCGTTTCATCGAGCTTCTCTTGCCCTCGATTACGGCCCGATTGAACGATCTCCTTATTCTGAAAACGCTTCCAGTCCGACGCTGGGACTCCCCACGGGGAATGGGGTGTAGTGAACGGAACGAAACAGAGGAAAGGCTGTTTATGCTTTCTTTCGATAAAGTCCAATGCTCGATCGGTTAGAACATCGACGATGTAACCTTGCGTAGAAACCATCCTGCCCTCTTGATTCTCAAGGGGTGGATTGAAGTACTCGCCCCAATGCCCTTCTGTGTAACCAAAATACTCATCAAAGCCGCGGGCTCGAGGATGGTAGGGGCCTTGCGAACCATTGTGCCACTTGCCAAAGCAACCCGTCGCATACCCGTTCGCTTGAAACCATTGCGCCAAAGTAACTTCATCTAGATTGAGTCGTTCGGCCCCTTCGGAGACCCCGCGTACACCACCGCGTGGGTGGTACCGGCCTGTTAGCAACTCCGCTCGAGTCGGCGAGCAGACCGGGCACACGAAAAATCGATCGAACTTTGCCCCGGAACTAGCAAGGGAATCGATCCGCGGAGTCGAAACAGATCGATTCCCCGAAGAGGAAAAATCTCCCCAGCCTGCATCATCTGCCAACAAGATGACAACGTTCGGTCGATCGGCCGAGCCTTTTATTGACTGGGCATTGGTCTGACCAATCGAACAAAAGATTGAAAGACAAACAGCAATAACCCACCCGATTCCGTCGCGAAGGGATGGAAGATGGGCGGCTGTCCGTACAGGAGGAACTGAATCGTTTCTCATTGTGCGTTCCTTGATTGAGAGGGAAGGGAACGCACAGTTTAACGCCAAATGCGTATCGTTACTTCTTTTCGATCCAATCGACGAGCCCGATTTGGAAAAGTCCTTCGCTGGTGGCGCGGCCTCGCGCCATCATCGGAGTGTTGAAGTGGATTTCGATATTTCCCTTCGCATCCACGGCAATAATTCCACCTGAATCGTTGGGAAGTGTTTTCTCAATTTCATGTTTAGCCGCAGCCCCGAGCGACTCCCCGAGAAATTCCATTCGAGTGGAAATCGCTGATGCGATGTGGTGCTTGATAAAAAGCTCCCCTTCGCCCGTGCAACTCACCGCGCAAGTCTTGTTTTTGGCATACGTTCCTGCGCCGATGATTGGGGAGTCGCCGACGCGTCCAAATTTCTTGCCCAACAGCCCCCCCGTGCTAGTGGCAGCGGCCAAGTTTCCTTCGGCGTCTCGAACGACACATCCGACGGTACTAAAATGGAACAACCGCTCCTCGGGATTGTCGTATTCGTAACGACTCGTTGCACCTTGCTTGTTCGCCTGTCGCTCTTTCCACTTCTCCCAGTTAGCTCGCTGCTCCTCGGTTTTAAAATAGTCTTGCGATTCCAGTGGAATGCCCGATTGCTCCGCGAAGAGATCTGCGGGCGGTCCCGCGAGCAGAACGTGAGGAGTGAGATCTCGAATGGCACGAGCCAAACGGATCGGATTTCGCGCTTTGGTTGCGTTTGCGACAGCGCCGCAGGACAGATCCTTTCCGTCCATAATGCTTGCATCGAGAGACACATCGCCGATGCTATTGAACACTGAGCCGCGACCTGCGTTGAAGTTGGGATCATCCTCCAAAATCTCCACGACGGCCTGCGCGACATCGATGGCCTCCCCCCCTTGCTTGAGAAGGGTCACTCCCTTGCTGAGAGCGGCCTCAAGCCCTTTTGATTTGTTTTCAATGATAGCTGGCGTTAGCTTCGCGGGGTCTCCTCCAGCTCCTCCGTGGATTGCAATCGACCAAGTCTTCGTACCGTTCACCGTTCCTCGCTTTTCTTGTTCTTTTGTATTGGATTGAGCCAAACCTACGGCGGGGGTGAGTAGGCCGCTCAAGACTCCACAGATGATCCAGAATTGTCTTCGCTGCATTGCTAATACCTTTTGCCTTATTTTTTGCCACTATCCGAGACGAATTAAAAACCGCGGCTAGCGCTAAAGAGGCTAATCGTTTTCAGAAAGGCTCCTAGTAGCCGGGAATCGATTAGTAGCGGGGAATCGACGGATCGATATCCATGCTCCACTTGTCGATTCCACCGGCCATACTCAACGCTTCGGGATGACCATTGTGTCGAAACCAGTTTGCGACTCTCAGGGAACGCCCGCCGTGATGGCAATGGACGACGACCGTTTTGTTGTCGAGCGCCGACAGCTTCTCCGGAGAGGGAGGCCATTGGCTCATGGGCATCAAGACGGCGCCAGGGATGCTGGCGATGTCATACTCATGAGGTTCGCGACAGTCGACTAAAGCCAGCTGCTTACCGGAGTCATCACGTTGATTACCCAGCCAACGACAAACGGTATGGATATCGATTTCCATAGACGCTCTGCAGAGATAAATAGAATGTTTCGATTCGCGAGAGGAGATAGCATTAGAACTCAACGGTTCTCGAAACTCTAGTGGCTCTCGCCGCGAATGCGTTCAATCCAAAGTGTCGTCGGCAACACCTCGGAGATCATTTGCTGCTGAGCGCACAGGATCGACCGGTGCAATTCCTCCGCCGTAACCTTGCCGGCCGAGTTCTCCAAATCCAAGGTCCCTGTGGCATCGGAAAGAAACTCCACCTTGAACCCTCGATGCATCCCTTGCCTCGCGGTGGTGTCACAGCACATGTGAGTCATGTATCCGGCGATGGTGATCGACTTCACTTGGTGCAGCTCCAACCATTCCGAAAGCGGGGTCTCCGTGAACGAACCTGGAAGCGTTTTTTCGATCAAGATATCGCAGGTACGAGCTTGGATTTCCGGGTGCAGCTCCCACTCAGCGGTCCCTTTTCGAAAGATGGGGGAGTCGGCTGACGGTTGATGATGCCGTATCACCGCAACGGGTATTCCGGCCGCTTTCGCCGCGTCAAATGCCTCTAAAATCTTCGACAAATGCCCAGTGGGATACGCTGTCGGTCTCTGAAACAGTGTACGGCGCGGCAGCGGTAAGGTGCGTGGTAGGCGGCACAGATAGCGGCAATGCTCAGGAGGATGCCAAGAGCCGCGCGATGGCTTCCAACCCAGTCATGCCAGGTTCGACCCCCGCCTTTCTCGCTCCTTCGCTGACATCCGCGATTTTTGCATCCAGAAGGTCTTCGGGTTCGCGAAGCGGCTTCTCCGGCGTACCTCGAGCAATGGCGACCGGCATCCCGAACTTGGAGGCAACCTGGCAGTCGTAGAGCCCGCAACCGAGAATCCCGCGGTCGGTATGGATCGCACAATACTGCCCGGTTGGCCAACGGTAACTGCAGCCTAACACGGGCCCACTCGGGGTTTCGAGAATGCGATGCGAGTAACCGAGTTTGGACAAGGACATTTCGAATTACACTCCAAGCATCTTTGCCAACGCCTGCATCGCAATATGCCATGCTGGTCGGGTTTGAAGATAAGTTTCCCACCAATCCATCAATACCGGTGCAACGTGATCGTGCACATCGGCCCCGACAGGAACGGGAATATGCCAATGCTGAATCGCCATAGCCGACATTTCACTGGTGCATCGACTTTGCTCCAGCACCTGCGAAGCTGCGAGAACCGGCGGCAACATGGCGAGCGGTGCCACTTTGGACAAGACGGCCGCTCCCATCATTTCGCTGAAGCGAGGCAAATCCAAATGCACCTGGGATACTAACCACGCTAATCGAACGACCTCGGGCAACTCCGCCATCGGATTGGTCAATACCGCTTCGATCCGAACCAAGTTGGCATTCAAGTGAGCCACTCCGGCTCCACCAACAACAGGCTGCACCGGGATCACACGGACATCCTCTGCCAAAATCTCTTTTTCGGTCAACCTTCCCAAATGGGCCATGAGTCCGTTTCCGAATCCCAGCCACTGCTCTTGCAAAGGTCGGATCCGAAACAAGATTTGATCAGAGAACTTCGGGAACAATTGCTTGAATGCGGCCTCGATCTCCGTGATCTTGCCCGACAAAAAAGAAACAGCGTTAGGGCTAGTATCACCGACACTTTTTCGCAGGACGGCCGAAGCGAGCTCGTGATTGGATTCGATCTCCGCCGCCGTAGCAATCAATGTGGACCAAACAGACGAAGCGTTCGCACCCGCGACACTTTCGAATTGCCGATTCAACTCAGCCGCTTCCTTTTGAAATGCGGCGAGCACAGATTGATCGACGAACTGATCAGGGAAGCGGACTGCGAAATCAGCGGCATGCAGGGCGCTCACGGAAGCATTCGGTGTCCATCGGATCTGCGTCATCGCTAGCTTGAAAATCGCTCTTGGAGTGAAAGAACACTCATCGACTTTACTCGCATGGCTGACATCGCTTCGATCGCAATACGCCCTGCTGCAACGGTGGTAATACAGGGTACTCCAAACTGAACCGCTGCCGCACGAATGCGTCCTTCGTCCGTCCTAGCACCCTTTCCACTCGGTGTATTGAGAATGAGAGAGACCTCTCCGTTCTTCAAGTAATCGATGAGATTGGGGTTTCCTTCTGCCAGCTTCTTGATCGGCACCACGGGAATATTGCCTCGTTGCAACTCGGCTGCGGTACCCGAGGTAGCGAGCAGTTTGTAACCCATTTCATGAAGCTGCCGAGCCATATCGATGATGCCTGCGCGATGCCTAGATGAAATGCTCAAGAAGACATTGCCCGACTTGGGTAACACCACGCCGGCAGCAATTTGGCTCTTGTTGAATGCCAGTGCAAAATCATCGCTGACACCCATGACTTCACCGGTGCTGCGCATCTCCGGTCCGAGAACAATATCCACCCCCGCAAACTTGCGGAATGGGAAGACCGATTCTTTCACCGACACGCTGCGAGGGATCGGTTCGGCTGTGATTCCCAGATCCTTTAATTTGCAGCCGACCATTACTTTGGCCGCGATGTTGGCAACTGCAGTTCCCGTCGCTTTCGCTACGAATGGAACGGTTCGACTCGCGCGAGGATTGACTTCCAAGACGTAAACAACCGGTCGGCCTTCCTCTTCTTTGACCGCGAATTGCACGTTCATCAATCCGATGACTCGCAATCGCTTGGCCATCGCGACGGTCGCGTGCCGAATCTCATCGAGAACTGTTCTGCTCAAAGAGAACGGTGGGATCACGCAAGCTGAATCGCCGGAGTGCACTCCCGCCTCTTCAATATGCTCCATGACTCCCATGATGACGACATCCTCGCCATCGGAAACAGCGTCCACATCGACTTCTGTCGCATCCTCCAGGAATCGGTCGATCAAGACCGGCTGGCCTTGTGCAACAACAAACGCCTCCGCGATGAAACGATCGAACTGGGAGTGGTCGTAACAGATCTCCATCGCACGACCACCGAGGACAAAGCTGGGGCGAACCAAGCATGGAAATCCGATCTTCTGGACTTCGGATCTCGCTTGCAACATCGTTCGGGCGATGCCGTTTGCAGGCTGTTTCAGCTTGAGCTCATGCAATAGCGCTTGGAACTTTTCGCGATCCTCCGCATCCTCGATCGTCTCAACGCTTGTTCCAACAATGGGCACACCAGCGTCCGCCAAAGCACGCGCCAGGTTGAGCGGGGTTTGACCGCCGAACTGGACAATCACACCGTCGGGCTGGACCGTGTCGTAGATATTGAGAACATCTTCCGTGGTCAACGGCTCGAAGAAGAGCAAGTCGCTTGTATCGTAGTCGGTGCTAACCGTCTCGGGGTTGCTGTTAACCATGATGGATTCAACACCGAGTTCGCGGAGCGCGTAGCTGGCATGGCAACAGCAGTAATCGAACTCGATCCCTTGGCCAATCCGGTTTGGTCCGCCGCCGAGGATCATCACCCGCTTTTTATTACCCTTGGCAGGCGCTTCATTCTCGTCTTCGTAGGAACTGTAGTAATAGGGGGTGTACGCCTCGAACTCTGCGGCACACGTGTCGACCGATTTAAACGTAGCAACGATCCCTTGCGACTTTCTCCAATCGCGGATCTCCATTTCGTCGCTGTTGAGGATGTGAGCAAGCTGTCGGTCCGAGAACCCCATCTGCTTGGCTTGCTTCAGCGTGAATCGATCGACGGCGCCGACACTGCCTAATGATCGAAGATACTTTTCCATCTCGACGATTTCGGAGAGCTGATCAAGGAACCAGCGATCGATCGCGGTGATGTTATGGATCTCATCAATCGACATCCCACTGAGCAACGCGTAGCGGATGTACCACACTCGATCTGCATTGGGCTTGGAAAGCTTGTTGTTGATCTCTTCGTCGTCGGGCTTTCGTTCTGTGTACCAGAGGTCCTTGCTATCGGAACCGAACCCAAAAGCTCCTACCTCAAGTCCTCGCAATGCTTTTTGGAACGACTCTTTGAACGTTCGCCCGATCGCCATCGTTTCGCCAACGCTCTTCATCTGCGTGGTCAACGTGGAGTCGGCTTCCGGGAATTTTTCGAATGCGAAGCGCGGAATCTTGGTCACGACATAGTCGATTGTCGGCTCGAAGCAAGCCTGCGTTTTGCGCGTGATGTCGTTTTGAAGCTCCCACAGCCGGAATCCCACAGCCAGCTTGGCCGCAATCTTTGCGATGGGGAAGCCCGTCGCCTTGCTGGCGAGTGCACTCGAACGGCTGACCCGAGGATTCATTTCGATAACGATCATCCGTCCGGTGGTGGGATGGATCGCGAACTGGATGTTGGAACCGCCTGTTTCGACGCCGATCTCTCGGATGATCGCAAGGCTCGCATCGCGCATCCGTTGGTACTCTTTGTCGGTCAATGTTTGAGCTGGAGCGACGGTGATGGAGTCCCCTGTATGGACTCCCATCGGGTCGAAGTTTTCGATCGAGCAGATGATCACGACGTTGTCATCCGCATCGCGCATGACTTCCATTTCGTACTCTTTCCAGCCGATAATCGATTCTTCGATGAGAACCTCGGTGATAGGCGAGAGAGTCAATCCGTTCTGAACAAGACCCTCGAAGTCATCACGGTTGTAAGCGATAGCTGAGCCACTGCCCCCCATGGTGAAGCTAGGCCGGACCACGCAGGGAAGCCCCACTTCTTGAAGGACTTTGCGGGCCTCTTCGAGCGAGTGGACAACCGAGCCTCGACAGACTTCTTGGCCGATCTTTTCCATCGCCAATTTGAAGGCATCGCGGGCCTCGGCCTTGTGGATGACCTCTGGATTGGCTCCGATCATCTCGCAGTTGTACTTTTCCAAGACCCCTTCGCGAGCCAAGTCCATCGCAATATTGAGCGCGGTTTGCCCTCCAAGCGTCGGGAGGATTGCGTCGGGCCGTTCACGCTCAATAACCTTTTCAACGATTTCCCAAGTCAATGGTTCGATGTAGGTCCGCTCCGCAGTCGCGGGATCGGTCATGATCGTCGCGGGGTTGCTGTTCACGAGGACGACCTCGAAGCCCTCCTCGCGCAAGGCTTTGCAAGCCTGCGTGCCGGAGTAATCGAATTCGCACGCTTGCCCGATGACAATGGGGCCGGAACCGATGAGAAGGATTTTCTTGATGTCAGTCCGTTTCGGCACAGCAAAACCTGAAAATTTTCGAGGGAGAAATGGCACAACAGAGGCCACCTGCCTTGAAAACTCCAGCATTTTGTCGCGGTTCTACTCTGCCAACGGTCCGAAGTTCTGCGGTGACCAAAATCCCACAGAACTTAGCATGCCTCCCCGTTCTTTGGTAGCCTAAAGCAATCTCTTAGACTTCGTAGCTGACTTTCCCGTGTTTGCTGGCACGGCTGATACGGTCCAAGCTGTAAAGGCCCGCCAGCACAAACTCGATACACGACGCCCGTATCGCTGGGTGAGAGGAAGCATTCACCTCAAAGGCGGCTTCCCACACCGGCGGCACATGTTTTAACCGCTCCGCGTAGTGATCGCTAGGAAGCAGGTCGCCGACTTCAATCCGAACCCCTTTGTTGAAGATTTCTGCGATTGGCTCCATCCCATGCTGATCGACATACTGCTCGAACACCGTTCGGATCGCACTTGCGATAAGTGCATCTAAGATCTTTCGCTCACTCATCTGATGGGAGCCCATCAAGTCCACCTCCAACTTTCCTAATGCGGAAGTGTAAAGGTGGCCAAGATCGCTTACGCGGGGGACTGCAAGCTGTTCGCCCAACAGGACCGCTCGATGGCGTGCCGACGCGATCATCGTTCGGTAATTGGCGAGGGAGAACCGCGCGGAGACCCCGGAGGCTTGATCGACATATTTCGACTTCCTCGCTTGCGCTGTGATTTCCTCAATGATCTCCATCATAAAGTATGGAACTTGGACGGGATAATCGCCATCGAGAGGAATCCCGGCTTCTTGTTTCAGAATCTCAATCCCGAGCTCCCGCTCGGCCGGGTAATGGGTCTGGATAATCGAGCCGATACGGTCCTTGAGCTGCGGGATGACTTTGCCGCTCCGGTTGTAAGTGCTGGGATTGGCCGAGAAAAGAATGAAGATGTCGAGATCGAAGCGAATGGGATAACCACGAATTTGGACATCCCGCTCCTCGAGAATGTTGAATAGCCCAACCTGTACGAGATCATCGAGTTCGGGTAATTCGTTCATGGCAAAAATCCCACGATGCATCCGCGGAATCAACCCAAAATAGAGTGCGTCCTCGGAGCTCATGCTCACACCACCGGTGAGTTTGGAGGGATCAATCTCGCCGATGACATCCGCGAACTTGGTCCCCGGAGCTAACCGTTCGACATAGCGATCGGAACGGTGCCACCAACCAATCGGAATTTCTTGTTCGGGCAGCGTCTCAATCGCCCGCTTGCCCGCTGCTGTGATCGGGTGGTAAGGATCCTCGTGAAGCGGCAAATT
>JALOQZ010000245.1 GCA_025459245.1 Pirellula sp. | reverse complement strand
CAAGCCATTCTTTGCCTCTGCAGCCGAAACGTTGCTTGAAAAGTCACGGAATGTCACGTTCAGGCATGACGTTTGGTATTTGGAATTCGCCTTCAAGCCAGTTCGCGTCATTTTGGTGGACGTCCCCGGTTTGAACGGAGTCGTTGAGCGCAAAGTCGCTTGGTACATGGTCTACTCGGTACGTTATCCCGGCAGGGATTTGAAGGCCGAGATGGACGAAAGCAGCGAAATCCCGGGTTCTCCGGCATTGGTGAAATCGCAGGCTGTTCGGTTTCTTCCCCGATTCACCTTGGTGAGCAAAGAGCGAAATTTTGCCATGGACGCGCAAGTTCTCCCTACGGCAAAGGCGGCCATCGAAGCAAAGGAGCGAGTTGGGAAGCCCCTTTTCGATCATATTGAGATGGCGCAACAGGAGATCAAGCAATCCGACTCACCGGAAGATGCCGTGTGGGGAGTGGCAATTTGGACCGACATTGACCCTCGAGTCGACTTTTTTGCAGTGGATGTTCGAGGATTGTCGAATGCCTTCAAAATGAAGACGGATTCGAGTGGTGAGATGCGTTATGAGCGGAAGACGCTCCGGATCTACCATTGGCGGGCTGGAGACGGGATTGAAGAGTACAAAGATGTGATTCGGCTCGGCATTCCCGCCTTTGAAGATCCAGCGAGGTTGCAATATCACCTGAAGCAGTTCAATCTCGAAGAACGGCTTGATTACCAGTGGATCTACCGCTAAAATCCCGACCCCGCGCAACATGGAATGCGTTGTCGGCACACTTTTTTCAGATGAAGATTAGGTAGATCGATGGCACACAAAAAAGGTCAGGGTTCCACTCGCAACGGTCGCGATTCGAACGCCCAACGACGTGGAGTAAAGAAGTTCGGTGGTGAGAAGGTGTTCCCTGGTAACATCTTGATTCGCCAAGTCGGAACGAAGTGGCACCCCGGACGAAATGTCAGCATGGGTAATGACTACACCATTTTTTCCTTGATCGAAGGGAATGTTTACTTCGACCAAGAAGGTCGCCGAATCAACGTTCAGCCAGCGGTCGCTTCTTAGTTCGGTTCAGCGGTATCCCGGCAGTTTTGTAGGGACGCCAAGACTTCGATCTGCAGGCAACGCGGATAGATTATTGAAGCCCACATAGTCGGGCTTGCAATTTGTACGACGAGCAAAGTGCTCGTCGTATTTCGTTTTAGCAGTTTGTTTATCGACGCGATCGGTTTTCAAAAAGTTGTACTTGAAGGGTTGGATTCCATGTTTGTGGATCGTGTCGAGGTCGAGGTAATTGCAGGTCGTGGCGGGAATGGATGCATGGCCTTTCGTCGGGAAAAGCACGTGCCACGCGGCGGTCCCTATGGCGGGGATGGCGGTGATGGTGGGAGTGTCGTCATCCGGGCTAGGTCTGGTGTCAATTCGTTGGTTGAATTCGCGCATCAACGGCATTGGCGAGCCGAGAACGGAGCGCCTGGGCTTGGAGCGAATTGTCACGGTCGGAATGGGCAGGATTTAGTTCTCGCAGTTCCCCCCGGGACCGTGATCATCGATAAAGAGTCGGGCATCATCATTCGCGACTTGGTCAACGATGGCGATGAAATCATCGCCGCTCGCGGTGGTCGTGGAGGATGGGGAAACACTCACTTTAAATCCTCGACCAATCAAGCTCCCAGAGAGACCACCGATGGTGGGCAGGGGGAAGTGCGGCGTGTTATTTTGGAGCTGAAGTCGATTGCCGATGTCGGGCTGATTGGCAAGCCGAATGCGGGCAAGAGCACCATGCTGAGCCGACTTTCGCGAGCGCGGCCTGAAATCGCGGACTACCCGTTCACCACCAAGTTTCCTAATCTCGGAATGGTCTCGGTCGACATTGAACGAACCTTCGTCATGGCTGACATTCCAGGGTTGATTGAGGGGGCTGCACAAGGCCATGGGCTGGGGCATGATTTCCTTCGCCATATTATGCGAGCAGGCATTTTGGTTCACCTCGTTGAACCGATGCCGATGGACCAGACCGATCCGATCGAAAACTACTTGGCAATTCGCAAAGAGCTTCAAGAGTACAGCGACGAGTTAGCGGCGAGACCCGAGATCATCGTCGTCACCAAATCGGAACTGCCAGGATCGGATTTGATCCAGGCCAAGCTGAAAGAGACGACCGGACGGGATGACGTCTTGCTCGTTAGTGCCGTGACGGGGAGTGGATTGAATATCTTAGTTTCAAGGATTGCGGAATTGCTCGCCAGTCAGAAGCTGCTCGCCAAATGATCTTGGTCGACATAGGCAATAGCGGAGTCCGTGCACTTCGATGTTCGCCCGAGGGCGAATGGGATCTAGCAAATGTTGCTCGACTTTCTTGGCCAGCCAATCTCAACACTCGTCACAAAGCGTCACCGCAACAGCAAGCGGCGCCCAATCAACGATGGTGTGACTCGACCGATCCTCAAGCGTTCGAGTGGCTTGTTAAACATATCGATGCACCTCGCAATTCTCGGTGGATTATTTCATCGGTGCATCAAGGTGCTTTCTCTTTGCTTCAAAACGCGGTGAATTCCGTAAGTCCCTCGTCGCATGTTCGAGCGGTTACGCGTCGCGATGTCCCGATGGATTTGGACGTCGAGTTCCCCGATCGCACCGGGATCGACCGACTTCTATCATCGTGGGAAGGGTGGAGCCGGGTAAACGACCGAGCGGGGGCTAGCGAAACTCCTGGTCGAAGTGTGATTGTTGCACAGGCGGGAACGGCATTGACCGTCGATGCGGTATCGAAGGATGGAGTCTTTTGCGGAGGAGCGATCTTGCCCGGGCTTGGGCTTTCGCTCCAGTTTTTGGCGGCGGGAACAGATCAACTGCCGTGGATTGGAAACCATTACGTTACCGAGTCGCCCAAGCTGCCTGGCAAAAACACCATGGAAGCAATCGCTGCTGGGGTTCATGCCTCCCTAGTTGGCGGCGCGAGCCACTTGATCAAAACATACCGGTCCAGAGTGGATTGGAACGAAGCGGTCGTTGTGATCACTGGAGGCGATGGCAATTTGCTTGTGCCGCACATCGATCCGCCCGTTCGTTATGAAGAGCACCTTGTTCTCAAGGGGTTGTTTCGCGTAGCTAAGAGCCTTTCAGCATGACCCCAGAAGAATTTCGCCCACCTTGGTTTTTGAGAAGCGGTCATCTTCAGACGTTGCTTACCGGATTTTACAAACCCAAAGCGAAACTGGATCATCCCGTTGTTCATCGGTTACCGATCGAGCCTTGGGGAGAGCTTCTGGTTTATGAGAACAGTCCCAAGAGCGGGATAAAAGTACGCGAGGAGGGGGTGTTTCTGTTTCATGGGTTGGGTTCCTCGCATCGTGGAACTTACATGACCCATCTTGCCGACCAGTTGCTTCAACTCGGCTTTCGCGTTTTTCGGTTCGACCTTCCTGGTGCGGGTGATTCGTTCGAGCATACCTTTTTGCCCCCGCATGGCGCATGCGCGGATCTGTTGTGGTCGGGGTTGGTTCAACTGTCTCAGCGGTCCGGGCTTGGGCGTTGGCGAGGCGTGGGCGTTTCCCTCGGGGGCAACTTGTTGTTGCGAATGTTGATCGACCACACTGAAGAGCTTGGAGGTCAGAAGGCGCAGGGGTTGGGTATCTCAAAGGCGATTGCGGTTGCTCCGCCCATCGATCTTGCTGCATGTTGTCGGCACATGGAGAGTGGGGTTAATCGAATCTATGCTCGATATTTTTTGCGTTCACTCAAGTCGCAGAGCAAGATTCGAGCTTTGCGTTGGCCGCAATGGCGAGAGAGGTTGAAGGAAGCGGACTTTAGTACCATTCGTCGGTTTGATGAGACGGTGACATCTCCACTGGCTGGTTATGCGAATGCAGATGCCTACTACAAGGCGGGCTCGACGAAAGGGGAGCTCCGCGCGATCCAAACCGAAACGGTTGTTTTGATCGATGCCCACGACCCGATTGTTCCCTACAAGATTTTTCTTGACGCAGATTGGTCGGCGACGACGTCGGTTCGTGTAACGCGTCGTGGTGGGCATGTCGGATATCTATATCGACCTAGGCCTGTCGAGCGAGAACCCAACAGATCTTCCAGCCCGCGAATCGAACGATGGGCTGATTCTTGGATCGCCAGAGAATTGTCTCTTTAGAGGCGAGATAGTCGAAGGACGCTGAGCAAAAAGCTGGAGGCTGCGAATTGGGCGGCTAGAGCGATCAAGCCGACGCCCGGAATCACGCGTCGCATGGTAGTCGCATATTCGAGAGGCCCGAAGTTTGATTGGTACCATTCCCATGCGGTTCCCCCAACCAATGCAATCCCGAGCATCGCCATACCTGCTGCGATAAGGAGCAGTCGTTCGAGCTGCGAAGAGTCTTTGGATTCTCCTTTTCCCTTCGCCTCATGCGAAGCTTGGCGCGTTGGCAGGATGCCTTCGCTGATAGCGAATGTCTTTGCTAAAACACCACACCAAATCCACTGAGAGCCAACGATGATCGCGAGCACACCGACCAGCAGCGTATGCACGTCGAAAGCGATCCCCATCCATCTAGCTTGTGGCAATGCCAACGCGCCAAGGAGCAAACCGCAGGCTCCGATGGCGAAGCCGGGAATGAAAAAGGTCCAACGTGGACAAAGCAAAAGAAAGAATCTCAGCGTTCTCCAGCCATCGCGAAAGGTTCTCAAATGAGACCGTTGATGTATTCGGCCGTCTGGGTGCAACGTCACTGGGACTTGTTCGACACGGCCGCCAAACAATGCCGACTTGATGATCATTTCCGTGGCGAATTCCATACCGGTACATCGTTGCTCAAGCTCTTGTTGCCATGACTTGCGAAACGCACGGAGGCCGCAGTAGACGTCTTGGATCTTCGTTTTGAACATCCATTGGACCAATTTGGTGAGGAGCGGATTTCCTAGCCATCGGTGGAGCGGGGGCATGGCGCCAGGCATGACCGTCCCGCCACCTACGGGGAGCCTGCATCCTTGAACCAGGTCTGCGCCTGCGACGAGCTTCTCATAAAACATGGGGATGGTCGTAAAGTCATAGCTGTCGTCGGCGTCCCCCATCAAAACGAATCGACCTTGAGCTGCCGCGATTCCGCCCATCAAGGCCGCTCCATAACCACGCCGCTCGATGTGAATCACGCGAGCTCCTGCTTGGGTGGCCAAGTCGACGGAGCCATCCGAGCTACCGTTATCGGCGACGATAACCTCACCCTGGATACCGTGTTGGTTCATGGTTGACAGCGCCTTTTGGACACAAGTTGCAACTGTATCTGCTTCGTTTAAGCAAGGCATCACGACCGAGAGTTCCAGCCAAGGCTCCTGCTTTAGGTCATCGTTGGAAACAGTCATGAAGGTTGCCGTTCAATCCTCGATTTTTATGTGGTACACTTTCGGATCAACTGGTCAGTAACTTCTAACGAAGCCCGTGTAACGTCAATACCGGGTCGATGCTGGTTCTAGCCACCCACAATATTTCTTGAAAGTAACGCTATGAGTGCGGGAGATGGATCCTCGACTTCTTTTGATACCATGCGAGGGCGCGATTATCCAACCATCCGTCAGTTCACTGTGTTTCTCGAGAACCGCGTAGGCCAGCTTCTCGAGGTCGTGCGGCGATTCGAGGGGACCGGTATTCGAATCGTAGCCCTCTCGATCAACGACTCCGCGGAGTGTGCTTTCGTCCGTTTCCTCGTCAGTCATCCTGAGCGAGGTCGGGAGATTTTGGAAAGGGCAGGGCTGGCGATCATTGAATCTGACTTGATCGGGGTGGAATTGCCAGAGGGTGGCCAACCATTGCTCCAAATATGTTCCGCTCTACTGCAAGCAGAGATCAACATCATCCAGGCCTATCCGCTCATTTGCAGTCCCCACAATGCACCCGCCGTCGCCATCATGGTCGATAACACCGAGCAAGCTTTAGAAACCTTGGCAAGAAAAGGCTTTCGAATGATCACCGAAGGGGATTTGCTGGATAGTATGGGGTGATCGAATTTGATTCCCTCATTCGCTCTTTAGGTGCCTGATGACCCAGCTTGTTCACGATTGCTCGAAGAAGATTATCGCCAACATAGAAAAGGCGATTGTCGGCAAACGCAAACAACTGGTCCTTTCTCTCGTCTCTTGGTTTTCTGGCGGGCATATCCTCCTCGAAGATGTCCCGGGGGTAGCGAAGAC
>JALOQZ010000027.1 GCA_025459245.1 Pirellula sp. | reverse complement strand
TTGGGATCTTGTAGAAGCGGTACGAGGCTACGGTTTGAAATATCCATCTTGGCTGGTAAACCGCAAAGATCGGTGAGAGTGCCAAAGAGGTCCACGAGACTCACGGGTCGATCGCAGACTCCTCCCGCTTGGGTGCCTGATTTCAAGCCGGGGGTCCCTTTGGGTACGCGAATTACCAATGGGACTCGCGCACACGCTCTCCAGCCAGTGAACTTCTGCCAATGCTCTTTTTCCCCAAGATGCCAACCGTGGTCACTCCATAGGACAACGATTGTATTATCGCGATGTGGGCTTTTGTCTAATGCGTCCAATACTCGACCTAGCATGGCATCCGAGAAGTGAATCGAAGCCAAGTAGGCTTGGATACCCTGCTTCCACTGCTGTTGTTCTTGGATGTGGGCAAAGTAACGGTTGCGTGCGATCCGCGTCGCCGCTGGCGGGAGATCCTCCAGATCATCCGGTTTGTAACCGGGAGGGATCTGAATGCTTTCCAGTGGAAAAGGTTCGAAGTACTGTTTCGGAACAAACCAAGGTTCGTGCGGTCGGTAGATTCCGCAGGCTAGGAAGAATGGTTTGTTGGCCGGTTTGTTCAATTGGTCGCTAACCCATTTCGTAACAAGCCAATCACCACCAAATTCCTCGTCGCTGATATCGAGCGACGCCCAGTCGGTTTCGACGTACTGCCAAGGCCCACCACGCGGCAAGCTAACTGGACGATTTTTTGGGTTAAAGGTGCGAGGAAATGGGTTGTCCGTTGATTTATCTGGGAAGTACTCGTCCCACGAGGTTGGGTCGATCACGTAATGCAGCATCTTTCCCGATCCGGCCGACCAGTAGCCGTGCTTCGAGAAGTACTTTGGTATCAACTCCGCGTCCGGCATCACCTCTCGCATCTTCTGCGTGTTCCGATAAAGCCCAGATCGATGTGGTGGAAGGCCGCTGAAGATGGCGGAACGGGATGGATTGCACGAAGCGGCGGGGCAATAGGCGTTCCGGAACAAGACACCGCTTGCGGCGAATCGATCCAGGTTTGGCGTGAGCGTTTGAGGATGCCCACCCAAGCAGCCGACCCAATCGTTCAAGTCGTCGATGGCGATGAATAAAACATTCGGTTGCGTTGCCGCTGCGATTTCATGGTTTGTGTTTGTAAACGCGACGAAGCCTACAAACGCAGCGATCCAAGAGAACGATTTCATCTCGTATCATCCCTTTTTAGTATTGAGGAAAGCGTCAATCCAAAGCCATCGGAAACCGAGGCGAGTGCCAGAGCGGCTAATGGCTTTCGGATATGCTCAAAGCATCATGGGGCAGTGTTGGGTTTGGCGGGAGCGGGTTGCGAGGAGAATGGCTGTACTTCCACATCGTTGCGTTGTGGAGTTCCTGGAGTGCTGCGTCCCTCTCGGATGTACTTTTCAAGAAGTGTTTTCAATTCCTCAACGAGCACAGGCTTTTCTGCATACAGGTTATAGCGTTGTGCACGATCTTCACGGACATTGTAGAGTTCCCCTTTCAAATTGTGCGGCGTGTATTGTCTCTCCGCTTTGAGCCATTGGGGCTCTCCATTGGCAGCGTTGTCGTCCCCAGTCGGGGCATCGATTAGGACCCAGTCCCCGCGACGAATAGCAAACTTGCCTCTCGCGCTGTGATGGACGGTTGCCTCTCGAATGGTGCCAATTCGAGTTCGATTTAGCAGTGCGGGGAGGATGCTCACGCTATCCTCTGCGGAATTATCGGGTAATGCCTCACCTAAGATCTCTGCCACGGTCGCCATGAAATCAACGTGACAGATCGTTTCATCGCATACTTCGCCGTCCGGAATTTTGCCCGGCCATCGAGCGATGAATGGAACGCGATGCCCTCCCTCCCAAGCATCCCTCTTCGCACCGCGAAGTTCGCCGGAGCTGCGATGTCCATACTGCTGAACGCGATCATAAACACCTGGTTTCACTTCGCCCGTAACTTCCGAACCATTGTCGCTGGTGAAGATCACGAGCGTGTTATCCGATAAGCCCGCTCGCTCCAACGCATCGAGAACTTGCCCAACACACCAGTCAGTTTGAAAGACAAAGTCGCCGTAGGCACCGGCCTCGGTCTTTCCGACGAACTCGCTTGATGGCACGACGGGGTAATGCGGCGAAGTCAAAGGAAAGTAGAGAAAAAACGGTCTCTTGGAATGCGACCTATCCTCGATCCACTTCACTGCATGCGACGTGAGCTGAGGAAGGATTTCTTCCAGTTTCCAATCAGGAACCATAGGGCCGGGGATATTGAAGTTACCGCCCTTGGCCAGCAGCGAGGGGATACCGATTGTGCGATCGTTTTCGATGAAGCAATAAGGGGGGTAGTTGGGCACAATCGTGCCGAAGTAATGATCAAAGCCTCTCGAGACAGGGCCTTCCCCGATCGGTTGTGTGAAGTCGACATTGCTCAGCGCGTTTTTGACACCTCCCATCGGAGGTTTGCCATCTTTGGTGATGTAGTTTTGACCCAAATGCCACTTGCCGATGCAAGCCGTTTCATAGCCGTGTTTTTGAAGTAATTTGCCGACGGTCAATCGATCGGGAGCGATGAGAGGTTTGTCCCACGGTCCGAGGACATTGCGTTGGAGCCGGGTGCGCCATGCGTATCGTCCCGTGAGCAGCGCATAGCGAGTAGGTGAACAGACGGAGGATGGGGAATGCGCATCGGTGAATCGCATCCCATCTCGAGCCAGTTGATCAAGCCTCGGAGTAGGGATCTTAGAATCGGGGTTGTAGCTTCCGAGATCGCCGTACCCCAGATCATCCGCCAGGACATAAACAATGTTTGGCAATTCTGCAGCCATGGCTCGCGTGTGGAATACGCAGGGAAATGCCAAACCAAGCGTTAGCCAACCTAATGTAAGCATTGTCCAGCTCATACGATGAGAGCCGATTTCGAATGAATTCCAAATTTGCTTCATACCAGTTCAGGGCTCCGTGGGAGTTGTCACGGCTAGCAGCCAGCCGAGTCACGACAATGTGCTCATCAGTATGGTTCATTTGGTAAGCAGGCGCCTTGGCCGGAACTTTGGCATAGCGAGTATTCTGCGCATAATGGAGGCGAGGAATCGACTAGAATATGCCGATTGCTCGAAACACCCAAACACACTCTCTCCGCAGTGCAATCGAATCCCTTTTCCACCCGCTGTTTTCAGCCAGGAGCGATCCCGTTTCATTTTGGTGAAGAGGGATCGCTCGAGGAACTGGTGCGCCGTGCCGATCAGCCTGGTC
Organism: Pirellula sp.; assembly: GCA_025459245.1. Taxonomy (GTDB): domain Bacteria; phylum Planctomycetota; class Planctomycetia; order Pirellulales; family Pirellulaceae; genus JBKCUI01. Next base: position 31,807 of record JALOQZ010000027.1, on the reverse strand, counting down.
GATGCCATCTCATTGTCGGTCCTCATGGGACGGGGAAGTCGACGCTGTTACAGCACTTGTATCAGCATGCTTTGAGCGTGATCGCTAATGACCGTGTATTGTTTTTTTCGTGTCATAAAGAGCGAGAAATACCGTTGAATGAACAGCCCGATTGGAAAGCACTTCGATCGGCTAGATGGGTTTTCATCGACGGATTGGAGCAAGTCACGGTGTTTCGTCGCGCTCGCATTTTGCAGCAAACGAGGGGACGAGGATTGCGTTGTATCGCGACATCGCATCGAATGCATTTAGGTTTTACGGCATTGTGGCAAACTCGAATGGACACGCAGGTCGAGCAGCATGTCGTCAGGCAACTGCTGGAAGGGCAGCCGGAAGAAATGATTCAGGCCGCATTTTCATCGGAACATTGGAGGCAATCTCGATTGCGTCATGGTTCGAATATGCGCGAGTCCTTGTTCGATATGTATGATTGGTGGCAGAACTATGAAGCAAGTCTTTCGGAACGCTCGAGTCATTCTTCGGGATCGAATTCTAGATAACGGAATCGTGGTTTGCGAAGGGGATCGTATCGTTGAGATCCGCGACTCCGAGAGGAACGAACCAGAGCACGGCGACCAATACGACGTCGTCGATTTGGGGGGCTGCTATCTTTCTCCGGGCTTTATCGATATCCATCTTCATGGTGGATTAGGTGCTGATTTCATGGATGGTACTCAGGAGGCGATGGAGCTTGCGTGTTTCGCTCACTTGAAGCATGGAGTGACGACGCTCTTCCCGACGACGACGACTGCGAGCGAGGAGCAGATTTTGCGAGCCCTTGATTCGGCAAGGAAAGCGATCGAGTCGCCGACGGGGCAATGGCCTTTACCTCGCATTGAGGGGATCCATCTTTATGGCCCTTATTTCGCTGCAGAGAAGTCTGGTTGCCATAATAAGGAGGCATGCCGAGCACCATCGCCCTCGGAGTTCGAGCGCTATTTTGAAACCGGCCTTATCAAGATTGCGACTTGCGCGGCCGAGCTAGCGGGTGCGGAATCCTTTTATAGAGCCGCCAAGGAGTGGGGGTGCTTGGTCACATGTGGACATTCCAATTCCAGTTGGACAGAAATGGAAAGAGCCTTTGAAGCGGGAATGAGGCATGTCGATCACTTTTGGTGCGCGATGAGTTCGGTGCAATCCGTTCGTTCCAGGCTTGGGACTCCCATGCAGGGAAGCATGTTGGAGTTCGTCTTAGGCACACCCGAGATGAGCACAGAGGTCATTGCCGACGGTTGGCATCTCAGCCCGGAGTTGCTTCGGTTCGCTTGGCGTATGAAGGGGGTGGAGCGACTTTGCTTGGTCAGCGACTGCAATCGAGCGATGGACATGCCACCTGGACGGTACTTGTTTGGAGATGCCGAAGACGGTGGTTGGATTTTGAGCGACGGAAAGGTTGGTCGGGGGCTTGATGGTGGGTTAGCGAGTTCGGTCGTCGCTTTGGACAGTATGGTGCGGCACATGCATATCGCCGTTGGTGTTCCGCTAGTCGACGCGGTTCGAATGGCATCTTTTACGCCGGCGGAGAGGACAGGAATTTCCGATAGAACGGGGGAGATCGCGGTCGGAAAGAGGGCGGATCTCGTGGTTTTGACGAACCAATTGCAAGTTCGCCAGGTCATTGTCGGCGGAAAGATTGCCCTGACAAATTAGCCCTGTTTTGTTACATTCATTGACCTTGAGCAACCCGTTACCTATTCGACAAGAAAAAGCATTGTTATGGCCCTTCAAATCTACATCACCGGCAAATTCTATGACAAAGAAGATGCGAAGATCAGCGTCTATGACCATGGTCTTTTGTACGGCGATGGGGTCTTTGAGGGGATGCGAAGTTACTCTGGAAAAGTGTTTCGGCTCAAGGAGCATTTGGATCGACTCTACGAATCTGCTCGCGCGATTTGCCTTGAAATACCGATGTCCAAGGCGGACATGGAAAAGGCAACTTACGAAACACTTCAGAAGAATAGCTTGGTCGATGCTTACATCCGTTTGATTGTAACGCGAGGGGCAGGGTCGCTTGGGCTGGATCCTAATAAGACCAGTGACCCGCAGGTCATCATTATCGCGGACTCGATCTCTCTCTACCCTGCGGAGTTCTATGATAAGGGTCTCAAGATCATCACCGCCTCCACCATTCGAAATCATCCCGCCGCATTGAGTCCGCGGATCAAGTCATTGAATTATTTGAACAATATCATGGCGAAAATCGAGGGCTTGCAAGCCGGATGCATTGAAGCGTTGATGCTCAATCACAAAGGTGAAGTAGCCGAATGCACCGGAGATAACATCTTTATCGTCAAGAGTGGCGTGCTCATGACCCCTCCTAAAGATGCTGGGATCCTGGAGGGCATCACACGAAATGCCATTTTGGATTTGGCGAAGGAGCTTGGAATAATCGCGTTCGAGCAAACAATGACTCGCCACGATCTCTTCGTCGCCGACGAGTGTTTCCTGACAGGAAGTGCAGCTGAAGTCATTCCGGTTGTTACGATCGACGGCAGGCCTGTCGGCGGCGGTGCTGTGGGGCCTGTTACCCGACAGCTACTTGACGCATTTAAAAAGTTAGTACACAGCAAATAGCCGTTACCTAGGAGGCATCGATCACGCCTTCGATGAAGAAGCAGAAGGCAGTCTTCGATGGATCAGTCGTCCGGTCAGTTACGATTTACTCGGCAGCAGTGGGGAATTCTTTTTGTTCTCGCGGCGATTCAGTTCACTCACATCCTCGACTTCGTGATTGTCATGCCGCTCGGGGACCATCTTCGGCGGCAGCTAAGTATCGATCCGCAGCAATTCGGGATGATCGTTTCCGCGTATGGAATTGCGGCGATGGTAACCGGCATTCTCAGCTCGTCGATCATTGATTCGTTTGATCGAAAGCAAGTGCTGGTGGTTTCTTTTGGCGGGTTCGTCGTCGCAACCTTTTACTGCGGTTTGGCGCCCGGCTATGAGCATCTACTGGCAGCACGCAGCTTCACCGGGTTGTTTGGCGGATTAGCGGCATCCAGTGTGATGGCGATTGTTGGCGACGTCTTCGCGGATCGGCAGCGCGGTAAAGCGATTGGAGTCGTAACATCCTCCTTCGCAGTGGCGTCAATCATTGGGCTTCCGATCGGTTTAAGTCTCGCAATTGTGTTCAAGCATTGGAATGCGCCGTTTATCGGAATTGGTATTCTCGCTGTTTTCGTTTGGCTTGTTGCTTGGGTGTTTCTGCCGTCTTTGACAACACATCGCACCGAAGTTCGTCATCCCCCAATCGTTCAATTTGCGAAGGTCATAAAAGAGCCGAATCATGGATGGGCATTCGCGATGATGCTTGCAACGGTCCTCGGCACATTCACGATCGTTCCTTACATCGCTCCCTATCTACAAGCGAATTGTGGTCGGAGTGCTGAGGATTTACCGATCATCTACTCCATGGCAGGAGCATTCACCTTGATTTCTCTCAATTTGATCGGATGGGGAACCGACCGATTCGGAGCCAAACCCTTGTTCATGTTTTGTGCAGCGGGGGCTGTCGTCATGACACTTACGATCACACATCTACCTCCCGTTTCCCTGTGGGGGGCCGCAGCGGTAACGAGCCTTTTTATGGTTCTCGCTAGTGGCCGAAGCGTTCCTGCTCAAGCCATGATGCTGCAGTCCTCCAATCCCAAATTGCGAGGTGCGTTTATGAACCTCAATACGGCGGTAACCCATTTTGGGACCGCGATCGGACCAGCGATTACGGGGGCCATCGTCGGCGAGACATCGCCAGGGGGGCCTTTGACGCATTTTGGTACGGCCGGCATCATCGCTTCCTTTTGTGGATGCGTCGCCATCGCAATTTCATTGCGACTGAAGCGTTATTCGGAACCTCTCGACATCTCGGTCCAAAGTGCATCGGTGGTCGATGCGCAAGCAGCTGAATCGAATGCAAGTCGATGAGCAACTGTTAAAATTGTGTCCTTATTGCACACTCTTGCAGAATTGAACTTGCACAATTTCGATTCATATCACAAATTTCATATAGCCCCACTCCAACGCTCTAGACCACGTTAGCGCCTACACGCATTGTCAGTTGTTAATCAACCTCAATCATGAAGGCGCCCGAGGAGATGAAATGAACGGACTGGAACGGATCGCTTTGGAATTCGGGCGACAGTCAAAACTCGCGGGACGCACCATCGAACAGGATGACGAATTGGACAACGCCGAGTTGGCTTTGGCGGCAACCGTCTACGCCACCCCGCCAGATCGTCGCATGTTTGACACCTTCGGAATTCCCCAAGATTGGCCTTGGTCACTCGACCAATGGTCTCCTTCCCCGAACGATCGCATCGAGGAATTGGCGAAGGCTGGCGCCCTTATCGCCGCGGAAATCGATCGTATTCGTCGCGCTCGAGGCGAGGCTTAGAGCCTTTTCGAACCTCATCGGGAATCGGGGCTAACGTCGGAACGGACAATGGTTTTCGGAGATGCTACTAGGCTACCGCAACGCGTCTTCTGATACTCCAAAGGGATTCGAGGCCGATCAATCCGAGGACTGAGCATAGGAGCCATCGCCATCCGCTCTGGGTAGACTCCAGTTCCACGGCTCGCATCTGACGCTGTAAACCGGCTGCTTGCTCCGAATCTCCCGGTTCGGACAAAGGTGCACCTGTTTGTGAAATTCTCTGGATGTCATGTTGAGCCGACACGGACTCTGATTCCAATAAATTGACAGCGATGTAGGTCAGCTTATCTTCTTCGTCTTCTAGGGCGAAGAGTCCTGGCTTGTCTGCTTTCCACGCTCTCTCCCCGTTCGGTCGAACGACTTCTGAGTTTCCACCTGTGACATTGAGCAACCTAGTCCCTTCGGATACGACGATCGAATCGCCCACTCGCATTTGGTTGGCGTGATTTGCGACAGGGAGCGACGCTTGGACTCGATTTACGACGATCGGAACGAATTTACTGGATAAAGCTAGCTGGCTTTCTCGCGGTTGCCAACCTGCGGTCAGGATGGTCCAAACTCCGGTACCAACCTTTCTCTCCAACATGGCAGGCTTTCGATTGTCGAACGAGGCAAGAATCTGCCAGGATTCGGGCTGTGAAAGCTCCACATCGCGGTGTTTCCAGTACCGAATTTTGGTGAAGTCGTTGAACTTGGGATCCGATAGGGACTGAAACAAGTAGCTGGAAAATTGAATACGCTCCAGCATTGCATACTGCTTGACAGACGCCTCGGTGATCTTGCCGATCGGCTCCCCAAAAACTTGTTGGTAAATTCCCTCCAAATCGGGTGTGGCATCGCTAAGGGGTTCATCCCAAACCCAAACCACATGTCCTCCGCCATCGGCGAAAATCTTCAATCGTCGCATGTCTTGAACACTTGCCTGCGCCGAAGCAAAAACGAGTACAATATCTTTCCATTGCTCGTCATTCATGTCTTGTAGAGAATCGACTCGTTGGAACTCAACTTCGTACTTGTCGCCACTCATTGGGACTTGTTTTAGAAAATAGCTCAGTTCGTCGGAGGGTTCGCTGGCAGCCTTTTCTATCGCCAGTACCTTTTTGGGGATTCGCTTCTTCGGTGCGAAGTAGAAGCGGTTATCAAACGCGACAGTGTCTCCCTTTAGTTCAAGGCAGGTAGCATTTTCGGGAATGGCTCCTACTCGAACAATCTGCGATTTCCCTCGCAGGACGGTCGATTCCAAGGAGGGGTTAACTTCGATGGGCTTGGATTGCGAATCCAGCCAAGTCAATTGAAATCGCTCTGTCTTGCTTTCGTTTCCGTTTGATATCCTGGCGCGGAACTCGGTAGCAGCCGAACCTGGAATCATCGAGACGACCTCAGGGGAATCGCTATTTGCATCGACATCCTCGAGCAGCAAGGCTCGAGCATTGCTGGCTTGATCGGGGGTTTGCGGCAAGATCATCGGCACCAATTGGGTTCCTTTGGGCCAAGATATCGACGCCAATTCATCAAGCTTCATCGATTGTTGGAAATCGGAGATGACAACCAATTCCGCTTGTTGAGGAGGGGCATCCGATTCGGCTTCACTGTCCGTTTGAGCGGTATCTAGCGCGAAACCGATTGCCTTGGTCAAGTCGGCGGCAAACCAAGTCGGTTTCAATCGATCGAGGGATTGAATCGCCAGCGTTTGTCGCTGGCCTTCCTTCGAGTCCAGAGACTCGCTCAACGAAAAAAGGGATTCGACTTGTTCATGAAATGCGTAGACAGAGATGATGTCACTATTACTTGTCTTGCGAATCCATTCCGCGGCACGTTCTTTAGCAGCGTCCAACATCCCGTCGCGTCTCATGCTCGCGCTCGTATCAATTAGCAGAACGCGTCGGATGCCTGATTGGGAAGAACTCGCTGCCATTGGAGAGTCCCAGTAAGGTCGTGAGAAAGCCGCAGCGACGAGGAGCAATGCGGCGGCTCGTAGCAGCAACAGAACCCAATGATCGATCTGCGAGCTTCGCGTCAATCGCGGGGGTGCCGGATCCAAAAACATCAAGGTGCTAAAGGTTATTTTTTCTTTGGGTCGTCTTCGCACGAGATGGAAGACGACGGGCGCGATCACGGCGAAGGCTGCGAGCGCATAAAGCGGCGAGAGGAAATTCATCAGCTGGCTCCTTGCGATGCGATAGATCGCGATGGAACAGCTCCGCCGCTACCGGTTCGTTGCTGCCGTTGAAGCAACTCCCAGAGTGCCCATTCAATCGACTCATTCGTTTCCAGCGACAGCCATCCGATCCCAAGCGAGCCTGCAATCGACGACCACGATTTTTGGTGTTGATCGAATCGAGCCGCGTATTGCTTTTGAGCTTGAGCCGCATCGACGAAGATTTCTCTCCCTGACTCCAAGTCCTGAACCATCACAGGCTTGTCAAACATCCATCGTTTTTCCGAGGGATCCAACGTTTGGATTAAGAGTAGTTCGTGCCGTCTGGCTCCAAGAAATCCTAAGGCTTGTTTGAGCGGCTCTGGTGAGACCAGAAAATCGGACACGATCACAATCAAACTGCGATGGCGAACGAGCTCGGCCAAGTGCCTGAGAGGTGCTTCCAAATTGGTCGCTTCACCGCTGGAATCCCTGCTTAGCATTGTAAGAATGCGCTTTAGCTGGCCGGTGCGATAGCGAGCTGGTAGAACGTCGGCAATCGTTTGATCAAAGGTCACTAACCCGACAGCATCGCGTTGTTGATTCCAGTAGTAGGCGAGTGTGGCAGCTAAGGTTCGCGCGTAGTCCAGTTTGGTGTAACTCAACGTACCATGTCGCATCGACTGGCTTTGATCGACCACCAAGTAACAGCGCCGATTCGTTTCATCTTCAAACTTCTTGATGTAGTATCGGTCGCTTCGCGCGTAGAGTTTCCAGTCGATTGTGCGAGGATCATCTCCTTCGCTGAAGGGGCGATACTCACTAAACTCGACTGAGAAGCCATGCCGCGGAGAGCGATGCAATCCACTGTGAAAACCATCGACAATTCGTTTGGCTCTCCACTGGAGATTGTCCATCCGCATGATGGCTGCCATGTCGATCCAGCCCACCGACGTTTCCTGTTTCATTGCAGCGCTCATTTTCGTCGTTGAAGTCACACCCACCAGCTGATCAATCTACAGGTTGAACTAGGCGATTGCAACGAAACGCGACACGGAACAGCTCGGCTGCGAAGGATTCAACCAGCCAGTACGCTTCGCCCGCGCTCCTTGGCGACGACGATGTGATCGAGAACTCGTATGCCGATCAGTTCGCCCGCCTGGCTCAATCTGTCGGTAACCGCTCGATCTTCGCGGCTAGGAGTGGGATCGCCAGATGGGTGATTGTGGACAAGCAGAATGGCTGACGCGCTATCGCGAATCGCCGCTCGAAAGACCTCGCGTGGGTGTACCAGGCTCGCGTCCAGCGTGCCCGTTGTGATGTGATGGGTTCGAATCGGACCGAGCTGTGTGTCGAGAGTAACGATGTGAAACTCTTCCTGCTTGCCATCGATCGCCAGCCGATGAAATGCTTTCATGCAGTATTGGATCGCATCCTCCGATCCTCGAATGCGAACTGGTGCTTTTGTGTTGTGATCTCGTAAGCAAGCGATGCGACGCCCCAATTCAATCCCGGCCATGATTTGCGCATAACTGTCCTTTCGAATAGCTTTGCTGATCAGCTTGAGTTCGGACAGGCTCGCATCGGGCAAACGACTCAGATCTGCCTCGGAGAACTGATTGGCAATCCGGCGGCCAGCTTGCACTGCCGAATCCCCCGTGACTCCCACACGAATGAGAATGGCGATCAGTTGAGCTGTCGTCAGGGAGTCGGGGCCATGAAGAATCAGTTGCTCGCGAGGGCGATCCTGTTCGGGAGACTGTTTGACTTGGTCGCCAAAGACCTGTTGATTCACCCATTGATCGGGATCGAGAGGCTTTGCTTTGGACCAGCGATAAACCTCTTGGCTCTCCTCCTGGAATCGGTCCAAGTGGCCTGCTTGAGTGAGCTGCTTGAGAACTCGAGTCACATAGGCAGGGGCTGCATCGCTGCACTGAAGCTTTGCGATCGTTGGCGAGAATTCATCCAATTGTTGAATGGCATACAGGATGGAACGAAGTCGGCGTGTTCTTTCGTGGTTCACCCAAATGGTCCTTGCGATGAGGCGTGCGCAAAAGGCTCCCCGCAGCAAGGTCTAGGAGTGATCAAGGTCTATGCGTGATCTCGATGAGTATGGGCTAGAAGCGAGCGTGCGGTGGAGCCATACCCTAGAAACGGTTTCTGCAGCGATCATACCGCACGGATGGGAATTTATGTTCGATTTGGCGCGGTTCAGCCTTCGAAAATTCCATCGCCGAAGTGACGTTTGTCCTGCCGTTTCGACGTGGAGGACGATGGAGGTTCGAGCATATGGGGTTTGGGGATACTGTGTCCTCCGCTCGCAGGGGCTGGACCAGAAGGAGGGACGCTGCTTCCCTCGCTCCCCTCCGGGCCGCTGTCGGCATATTCATCGTCGTATCGCGACTTGTACCCAGGAAGCTTGGCTCTCTCCAACTCGAGCATATATTCGCCGATCACGGAGCTTTGAATGAGATCTCGGCAGGCTTGGTTGATCGGGTGAGCGATATCGGCGTAAAGCTTGTTGGGGTTTCCTCCCTCGACCTCTCTCAGATCCTGTGGGCCTCGCAGCCGGGAGCCGCACTGGTTGCAGTATTGGCTGCGCAAATGGTTTTTGTTGCCACAACGACCGCAGCGAGCAGACATTTTTCGGCTGGGCATGGCTACGAAGGGACCATTCGTCCCTTCGATAATCTTCAAGTCTCGGATGACGAAACAATGGTCGATGGTGATCGAACAGAACGCTCGGAGCCGATCCTCCGATTCCTCCATCAATTTGATTCGAACCTCGGTGATTTCCATCGTTTCCCGCACTCCATTTTCGACCAACAGCGACTTGTTACGGGGATCGCCCCGCTGCGATCTGCGTGAACCCCTTCGGATGTGGCTGGCACCATGGTCGCACGGCGTATGCTCGCACGGTTCCCTGACTCTTTAACTCCATAACTACTCTCTCGGCTTGCTCCCAGCTTCGGCACAAGCAAAACCGGGCCGATCCGCTCCCAGACAACGCTTGACCGAACTGATCATAACGATCAATCCATCTTCCCGCACGAGAAATCCAGTCGGTGACCTGTTCCGCTGGGTACTCCAGTGCGTTGTAAAGCTCTTTGCCTGTTTCCTGCGCGTCGCTACATCCTAGCGAAGTGATAAGCCTCTCGGGGGAGCGTGTCTGGCTGGTTACTACGCGAACTTTCGAGAAAACGTCCGCAGTTCCGCAACCTACCGGCGGGTGAACCACGACGAAGGACCAATCGTGTAGATCGCCTGGTAAAGGTTCGACTCGCTCTCCGCGTCCTCTGCATCTCGCTATCCAATAGTCGTCGGTATTCGCCCCTTCCAAAAAGAAATTGATATCGCTCCCCAGCTTTCCGGCGCAGTCCAGCAGTATTCCCCAAGCAGCCTCTGTAGCATCGGGGGTTAGTTGATGTGCTAGCAAACTAACAAGGAGAGCCGCGGCCGCGTCGGCACTTCCTCCACCAAGCCCTGCCATGGAGGGGATCCGTTTGTGCAGACGAATCTTCCCCCCGAGGTTCGGTAGAAGTCCAAGTCGATTCCGGAGCATTTCCATAGCTCGAATTACGAGATTATTTCCATCGGTTGGAATGTTCCAAGCGGGATCGGAATCCGTGAGGGGCTCGCCATCTTCGAACGTCAGTTCGAGACGAAATTCACCAGATCGGTCGGGGCGAAGGGTTAAACGATCGCAAAGCGAGAGCGCTAGCATCACCGAGTCCAGTTCGTGATAACCGTCAGGACGTTTCCCGAGTACCTCCAGGAAGAGGTTGACTTTACAAGGTACGGTGGCTTGGAGCTCCCCCTCGGCGAATTCAATTTTCATAAAGGCAATGACCTATAAGTATGTCGACAGCCTGTTCGGCAATTCGGTCGGCTGTAATGCACGGCAGTCACCCCTTCTACTTGGTAATCGGATGGCCTGCTTCGGTCCATCCACGCCAGCCGCCATCGACACTGGTGACATTGGTGTAACCCATCTTCGCCAAATTCGCAGCGGCCAAAGCGGATCGGAATCCTCCACCGCAATAAAGGAGAATAGGGGCGTGGGTATCGGCTATCGCACCCTCGATATCTCTTTCGATGATCCCCTTTCCTAAATGAATAGCTCCGGGGATATGTCCCGCTGCGAATTCGCTTTCTTCTCGGACGTCGATTAAGTGAAGCGATTCCTTGGCATCGAGCCGTTGTTTCAGCTCGGCGATCGAGCATTCGCGAATGTGAGGTCGAACGCTTTCGACCAACGCGAGGAATCGAGGTGCATGTTGCTTTGCCATACGAACGTTCGCTGTTTCAAGAGGTTTTGGTAAGGAAGTTAAAACGTAACAGACGTCATTCGACCGAAACTTGAATTTTTTCGCAACGGGCTGAAGAACCGGCCCATCCACTGCCGATACTCCATCTACGGGTCTCGTGTCTCGCAGCGTTTTAACGCGTTGCGAGATGTCGCTCGAGGTATCCCTTTTGGAGGTCAACATGGGTCGTGCATATGCCGCTTGCTTGGGGTGCTTGGCGCTCGCAAGCTGTATTGGCTATGGACTGATGGTGTCAGCCCCCACGGAGGAAATCTTAGTCCGAGCCATTTGCATGCTTTTTGTTTTCGCGGCGGTTGGGTGGGTCGTGGGTAACACGGCCGAAACTATTGTCCGACAGAGCATGGAGTGGAACTATAGGGCTACGATCGAGCGAATGCGTCAACGAAAATCCGGTGCATCCAGCGAGTAAATCGCAGGGATTGGGTAAGTCAGCGAAGGCAGGGGATTGGGCAACTAAATCTTTGACTAACTGACGTAGAACTCGCCAAGGCAACTCGGTAGAGTCCCCATCCGCGAGACGCACCACGACGAATTGACGTTCGCGACGACCTTGAACGCTATCTGGCAGGATGCTTGGTAGCGCTCCCCGGCTCAAACTGGGTACTTGGTCTTACGAATCAAACGAGACTGACTCACGAGTGTCTCGAACAACTTGCCATAGCAATCACGGAGGATCGGATGGCGACCACTGTAGCATCGAATATCGACATTGCGGACGTTTGGAATAAATTCAAAGCGGATCCAAGCAATGTGGATTTGAGAAATATTCTCATCGAACGCTACATGCCTCTCGTACGCTTTAACGGCGAACGTCTTCGAGCCAAACTCCCTGAAGGAGTCGAGCTTGACGACTTGATCAGCGCCGGAATCTTTGGCCTTATGGATGCCATCGATGCGTTTGATATGGAGCGAGGTGTGAAGTTCGAAACCTATTGTGTTCCTCGTATTCGCGGTGCCATGCTCGATGAGCTTCGCACGATGGACTGGGTCCCTCGATTGGTTCGAAGCAAAGCGAGCAAGCTGAACGAAGCGACGAAGCTGCTCGAAGCTAAGTATGGACGAGCACCAACGACCCACGAACTCTCGGCCTACATGGGCATCTCCATCGATGAGCTGGAGAAGATGAAGAGCGATGCTGCTGCCGTCGGTTTGGTTTCGCTTAACAAGAAGTGGTATGAAACCGACAGCTACAAAGACGTCCGAGAAATAGACGTCCTCGAAGATAAGCGAAGCGAAGACCCTACTCGCCGGATCAGCAAGAGCGATCTGATGCGATTGGTGACCAAGGGACTAAACCGAAACGAACGCTTGATCATCATCCTCTACTATTACGAGGAGTTGACGATGAAGGAGATTGGCGCAACCCTCGATTTGAGCGAGAGTCGCGTTAGTCAAATGCACACCAGCATCGTTCAGCGTTTGCAAGAACAACTGGGACGCCGTCGCGTCGAGATGGGCTAAGAGGGGCTAAACCCAAGCTGGCTCCCAGCCCTTGCGGTAAGGCTTCGTGAGATAATCATTGGCCGCTGCGACGTTGGTGATTCGCAATTTTTCTGCATCCCATTCCAGTCGCTGCTCGGGGAATCGAATTCCAATCGTCCCGAGCAGTACGGTTTCTGTCAACGGTCCTGCATAGTCAAAGTGGGATGTGGTTTCACCGTTCCCAAGGCAAGCGTCGGCCCACTGTGTATAGTGGTCAACATTCGGTAGCGTCTCAAGTTTCTCAGGACCGGTCCGTTCTTTCGGATAAATGGTCGGCATAGCTACGTGAGGGATAACCAGAGTCCCTTTCTCGCCGATTAATACGGATCCCGCTTTGGGCAAAGCCACATCGGCTGGTATATCCGTAATGCGATCGCGAGGTGGCTCGACTCCAGCCGCATCGTACCAAGTCACCGGGAGACGGTCCCCTGCTGTAAAGGTTGTGCCCGGGAATAGATATTGGACGGTGCAACGATCGGTCCAACTTTCTTTCTTGATCGCAGGTGCAGAGACTTGTAAGGAGACCGGAGAGGTCAATTTCAAAGCTTTGAAGACGGGGTCGAGGATGTGACATCCGAAGTCTCCCAATTGGCCGGTCCCGAACGCTTGCCAGCCTCGCCAATTGAAGGGGTGATAGAGATTCGCTTTGTAAGCGGTTTCCGCAGCCACACCTTGCCAAAGATCCCACCGAACATGAGAGGGTACAGGGTCCGCTCCTGAAGGGGTGTCGATATGCCGTGGCCAGCTTGGATTGTTGGATTGCCAGGAGTGAACCTCGCGCACCTTGCCGATGAGACCGGAATGAACCCAGTGAACTGCGGTTCGGTAGGCGGAATGGGATTGGATTTGATTGCACATCTGCGTCACGATCCCTGCTTTTTGGGCAGCCAGTCTCATTTGTCTGGCTTCAAAAACGGTATGGGTCAGTGGCTTTTGGCAAAAAACATGCTTTCCCAGTTGTATGGCAGCAAGCGAAATCGGAGCGTGCATGAAGTCCGGGGTCGACACCAAAACACCGTGGAGATCCTTCATGCTATCAAGGACCCGACGCCAATCGTCAAAGGTCTTCGCGGCAGGATACTTTTCCGCAGCTCGCCCGAGATGCTCTTTCGAACTATCGACATCGCAGAGGGCTGCGACGTCCACCGCGGGGCTGGCAGCTACTCCCAGCAAATCGCTCCATCCTTTTCCCCCCGTTCCGATACTAGCAATGCGCAGCCTGCTATTGGCTCCTTTGACCCGACCGTAATGGAGCGGAGATAGACCGAGCAAAGTTCCAGTGGCGACGGCGGACTGGAGAACGCGACGGCGAGCGATCTGAGATGGCACGATGATTCAATGCTCCTCTGCAAGAAACAGATGGAAAAAAGATTGAGGTGGGAAAACGGTAGGAATGCGTTGGAAATAGGGTGGGAACGCCCCAGCAAGCTGTCCAGTGTCCGGAGCGGGCTTTCATTGTAGTGCCAAAAATGGGCAGCCGTGCGGAATTGCCGATATCGGTTCGAAAACACGCCGCCATTCGATCTACCGCCTATTCCTTCCGGCTGCGAATTCCGTGCTATACTGACAGAGCCAATAGCGACAAAATAATCGGGCGGTAGCGATCGTAACGACGCTCCAGGTGGATCGCCCAACGAATTCACCTGCATGCTGCCGATGCCGCTAGCCAGCCGAGCTTTTGACTTGTCTGGCTTAAAACCGTAGTTCTCGACCCATCTATCCTTCATTCACGATCATATCGCGGACCGCTTCATGGACTTCTTGCTCCTCGCTCAAAACATCCAATTGGACTTTAGAAGCATCCTCATGATTGGGCTGGCTATCGGCGCCTTCGTCGTGGGCTTGATCGCGTTGGTCATCTTCTGGAATTTTGGCAGTTTGTGGCTTCAAGCGAAGACGAGCGGCGCCGATGTTACCATGCTCAGCTTGGTCGGAATGTATCTTCGACAGGTCCGCCCGCACGTCATCGTGAACGCTATCATCATGGCTTCGCAAGCGGGGCTTGATACGAGCCGCCGGACTGGGATTACAACCCAGCACCTCGAGGCGCATTACTTGGCCGAAGGCAACGTGATGAATGTGATCAACGCGATCATCGCCGCCCAGAGAGCTGGAATCGATCTCGACTTTGACCGAGCTGCTGCAATTGATCTTGCGGGACGCGATGTCCTCGATGCGGTGAAGACTTCGGTGCATCCGCGTGTTATCGACTGCCCAGATCCGCGGCACAGCGGCAATGGGTTTCTGTCGGCGATTGCAAAGAATGGAATCGAACTCAAAGTCAAGGCGAGAGTGACCGTTCGAACAAACCTGGCTCAGTTGATTGGTGGCGCCACAGAAGAAACGGTGATTGCACGCGTCGGTGAAAGCATCATCAGCTCGATTGGCTCCTCGGAAAACCATTTGGTCGTTCTCGAGAATCCCAACTTGATCACGCGAACCGTCTTGAAGCGTGGCTTGGATAATCAGACTGCGTTTACCATCGTTTCGATCGACATCGCTCATATCGAAGTGGGACAGAACATTGGCGCTCGTCTCCGTGCCGACCAAGCGGAGGCGGACGTGCGGATGGCGAGAGCTCAAGCCGAACAACGTCGCGCGGAAGCGATTGCGCAGGAGCAAGTCATGAAGGCGAAGGTTGCTGAGAACCGATCCAATCTTGTGTTGGCTGAGGCCGAGGTTCCCAAAGCCATGGCAAAGGCCTTCATCGCGGGGCATTTCCAGGCTGCCAGCTAGCCGTTCCCATTTCGTTCACAAGCCTCTTCACTCAGCAGGGTTCTGGCCATGTGTGGCATCGCAGGAGGCGTCTGGCCATTCGGCTCCGATGAGCTCGACAAAGAAACCCTTCGACGTATGACCGATGCACTGGCCCATCGCGGGCCAGACGACGAGGGGGCTTGGATCGCTCCGGCGGAATCCATTCATCTTCATACCGATTCGAAAGCTCGACATGGAGTCGCTCTGGGATTTCGACGGCTCTCGATCATCGACCTATCGACGGGCCATCAGCCTCTCGGCAATGAAGACGGGTCGGTTCAAATCGTCTTCAACGGTGAGATCTACAACTACCGCGAATTGCGTCATCGTCTCGAAGGGGCGGGGCATCGGTTCCAAACTCAATCCGACACCGAAACGATTGTTCACCTTTACGAAGACTTGGGGTTGCAATGCTTTGAACACCTCAATGGGATGTTTGCGATCGCCATTTGGGATTCCAAAAGAGATCGATTGATCCTCGCTCGGGATCGGATGGGTAAGAAGCCCCTCTTTTACACCATTCAAAATGGTTCTCTTTACTTCGCCAGTGAGCTTAAGAGTTTACTGGAAGTCCCATCGATTCGTCGCGAGATCGATCCGGGTAGCATCGACCTCTATTTGACTTACCAATACATCCCGCATCCCCATACGATCTACAAAGGCATCCGCAAACTTGAGCCGGGCTGCTGCGCCGTGTTCGAACATGGTCAGCTCCAAGTTGCCAACTATTGGGCTATCGACTGGGCTTTCGAAAGAAAGATCACTCTATCCGATGCCAAAGCACAACTGAAAGAGCTTCTCTCGGACTCCATTCGCTTGCGATTGCGAAGCGATGTACCCGTTGGAGCATTTTTATCTGGGGGAATCGATTCTTCGCTTGTTGTCGCACTAGCTCAGCGAGAACTTTCGCAACCGATCCAAACTTTTTCGATCGGGTTCTCCGAGGCAGACTTTGATGAAACGCAATTCGCGCAACAGGTCGCCGAACATGTGGGTACAACGCATCAACGTTTTGAGGTAACGCCCGATGCGCTGGATATCGTTGACAAACTTTCCTACCAGTACGACGAGCCCTTTAGCGATTCATCCGCAGTTCCCACTTGGTATCTTTCGGAACTGACACGTCGTCATGTAACAGTAGCACTAAGCGGCGACGGCGGGGATGAGCTCTTTGGTGGATACGAACGCTATCGCGCACTGGTGCTCAGCCAGCGAATGCAGCGATGGTTTCCGGTGAAGTGGATTCAAAACTCTGGGATTCTGCAACGCTTGCCCGACTCCACCGCACGACGTTCGCTTCTGAGAAGAGTCCGACGTTTTTGCGAAGCTCTTGGGCAGGGGCCGGTAGATCGGTATATGAATTGGATTCAGATTTTCGGTGAAGCTCAACGGCTGGAGCTGTTTCGAGATGATTTTGTGCCCGAGCTGCCCGATCGAGACCCGGTGGACTTTCTGCGAAATGCTTGGCGTGCTGCCGGTAAGCGTGATTTGGTGAGCTGCGCGACATCGGCTGATCTGCAGACATACATGCCATGCGACTTGATGACCAAAGTCGATATCGCTTCGATGGCTCATTCCCTCGAAGCTAGACAACCTCTTCTGGACTATCGGCTCATCGAATGGGCCGTATCGCTCCCCAGTCAATTCAAATTGCGTGGTCGCATTGGCAAGTATTTACTTCGCGAGACCTTTGCGGATGTTTTGCCTGCCGCGATATGGAATCGTCCAAAGATGGGGTTTGGGGTCCCGATTGCCAAGTGGTTTCGAACATCACTTCGAGACCGCACCTATGATGCGCTATTATCTGCCGACACAAAATGTCATCAGTTCTTTCGCGAGGATACCATCCGATCGCTCGTCGATGCCCATATGTCGGGACGAGAGAACCAAGCCTACAGGCTCTGGAACTTACTGACCTTCGAGCTATGGCTTCGGCGCTGGAATCCCTAGCATCACAGGGACGGGGCGTGGTAGAAGCCCCGATGGCCGATTCGCAATTCGCAATTGTCCCTTTTCGCTGGTCATTAAAAGGATCGAGCTACCACCTCCATCCAAGTTGATTGCGTCCTCGCAGCCCGACTCCAGCATCAGTTCGGCCAGTTCTTCCTCACTGACACCCTCGCTAACTTTTGGCTGGCGTCCATCGACGACCGTCCAAACCATTCGTTTCCCTTCATGCGAAACTCCCAAAGCTGTTCTCGGGTGCAACACCTTGCTCGGCTTCACGATCTTTTTGCTATTTTTAAGAATACCGCCAAATCCAGCGATCGCCCATTTAACTTTGGTGCGATCTTCTATTAGTTCCGGTGCAGCTGACTCGATTCGAATTCGCCCATCGCTTTCTTGCCAAACCGTCCAATACCCTTGTTCGGGCGGGCTCACCAACCGCGTTCCGGTGAAAGCCCAGCCTTTCACATCTGCATAACCGTCCACCACATATCCCGGGGTTTCTCCCGTTTGAGTGTCAGGTAGCATGGTCCAAGCGTTCGTGTTCATCGCAGCGAGAAACCGTGCTTCCCTCGCATGATGCTCGGGTGATTTCAAGGAGATTTCGGCAGGTCCTTCTGCATCCGGATCTGGTGCGGCACTGATTCGTCGCCATTTAGGTTGCTCGCCACCAGCTCGATTGCTCTCTAAGGGAATCAGAATAATGGCTGCGAGCGCGGAGAGCATTAAAAAGGGCCGGTGGAAACAAAAGGTTCCCATCGGCCCTTGATTCTTAATCGCATGTGGGGGCATCAATTATTGCTTTTTGCCGAAAGCCTGTTGGAACAACTCTAGTTGGGCGGCGGAGGCGGCCGCATCGGACTCCAGTTGGGAAGCTTGATCCTTTAACTTACCAAGCGACTCCTGCTTTGCGTTCATGTCGTTCGTTACAGCCCTCGGCCAATTGCATTTCCAGCTTTCCAATCTCTGCGGCGAGGGCATCGGCCTGAGTCTTGGTCTCTGTTATTGACGACTCGGCAGCAGGAATCTGTTGCTGAACGGCGGCGAGCGACTGTTCGATCGCGGTCTTTTTGTTTGCCAGTTCCGCTGGTCG
The DNA here is from genome assembly GCA_025459245.1 of Pirellula sp. Lineage (GTDB taxonomy): Bacteria > Planctomycetota > Planctomycetia > Pirellulales > Pirellulaceae > JBKCUI01. Next base: position 13,592 of record JALOQZ010000027.1, on the reverse strand, counting down.
ATTGTTGAACGCTTGAAGATCGGCTTGGAGTTCCGCCACCCTCGCCTGCATCGCGGCCACCTGGGCAGCGATCGAATCCACTTGCGCTTTGGCAGCGGCTGCGGCGTCGCTAGCCGCCTTGAGTGCAGCGGTGGTCGACTCAACGCGTGGGGCAAGCCCATTTCGCATTTCCGTGAGCTGAGTCACCGAGGCTGACGTTTCCATCCAATCTTTGTTGGTAGCTTCGAACTTCGGTTGAAGCTCTGACATCTCTTGTTCTCGTGCTACAAGCTGACCTGCGAGCGGAGCAACCTCTTCTTGGATCTGCGTCAATGCAGCGACCTGAATAGCGATCTGCAGTTGCGTTGCCTGCAGCTTGCCCTCGATCGATGGAACGTCCGCACCCGGCTCGGATTTCTGCTTTGTGAGAACGCTGGCTTCTTCGTCCAGCTTCTTTTTGTTCTCACTTGCGACTTCAATCAGTTTCTGTTTTGGAGCGACTTGAGCGCGAAGGCTTTGTAGCTCCTCGGTTTTTGTTTTGAACAAAGCTGATAGCGACTCGAAGGTTGGCTTGAGCTGCGTTTGCTTTTCGGCTGACGCTTTGAGTTGCTCTTCGGTTTTGGTCAGCTGCGATTGCAATTCGGTGAGCTGCTGTTGGATGGCTGTGATTTGCGAGCTCTTGGCCGCATAATCATTTCCGAGTTCGGTTTGCTTTGAGGTAGCTTGTTGCAGTTCTGTTTGGGCTGCGGCCAACAAATTTTCAAGAGGTTGGGGATTGGCCGGAATGCTTCTCTCGTCCTTTGGATTTGCTCTCTGCCATAGCCGAACGTTTCCGGCCCAATCGCCCGCAGCGATCTGTTTTCCATCGACGGTGATAGCAACTTCATGCCCTGCTTCAACGAGTGCGGGCATCTCCCCTGCGGCATTGCCAGCGATGTCCCAAACCTTGACCTTGTTATCGCGGCCTGTAGAAACCATGGTGCCGTCGTTGCAAACGTCGATAGCCATTGCACCGCCGCCATGCGCGTCCCACGACTTGATCACTTTTCCTTCGTTCATTTCCCACATTTTCAGCGTGCCGTCCATGGAAGCGCTGATGAGGGCCGCGGAGTCCGGACGCCATGCGAGAGAGCGTATCTCTCCCTTGTGACCTTGCAGGTCCAAGTACAATCGTCCCGAGTCAGCTTCCCACACGACCAGCCCAGCGCTTCGGTCCGCCGACGCAAGTAGCAAACCATCGGGACTGAATCGAACCGCGTAGACCCAATCGGTGTGTTTCTTTTGCTCGTATTTCAATTCACCGCTGAGAGTGTCGTAGACGCGGATAAGCTTTTGTGGACCGGCCAGTGCGATAAGCTGGTTGTTATCATTGATGTCCGCAGACAAAACAATGTCCAGTTCATCACCTACGCGAGCGATCCGATTCCCCGTCTCAATTTCGTAGAGTGCAGCGTACCCTGAGTGGCTATGTTTACCGCCACCGATCAGGATCAGCTTACCGTCGCGAGAGAAGGTGATCGACTGAGGCTCCCCTTCAGGGAAAGGTAGGATACCCAGCAGTTTGCCGGTTTCACTGTGATATAGCGAAACTTGCATTTGTCCACCGACCGCGACCAGAGGCGACCATGGACTGGCAGCAATTGCCGATGTCGTCGCAGCACGCTGGGTGGCGAATGGAGTCTGTTTCAGTACGGTTGTCGGCATAGGAGGGGCGCCTTCGGGCCTCCCTATCTTTACCGACAGAGCCATCGCGCTCGCCTTGGGTTTCTTGATTTCCGAGCCGCTGTTTTCAGGCATCCCTTGCTCGATCCAAGTCTTGAGCAGATCGACCTTGGCTTGGGCGATCATGTCTTGGTTCGGGGGCATGTAAGGCTGTTCTTTGTGCGCTGTCAACGCGTACAAACGAGAGGAATCCAAGTCCCCTTCTACGACGACCTCGCCGCCACTCCCACCCGCCATCAACGCTTGATAGGAGTCTAAAGCCAGGCCGCTCTTCTTGTCGTTGGCATTATGACACGAGGTGCAATGCTCGCGCAAGATCGGCTTAATATGGTCGTCATAGGTTATCTTTGCTGGCTCTTGCGCCAAAGACGTAGTGCAGCCGATTGCAATGAAAGTAGTGACGAAAAACAGACGCTTCTTCATGTTGCTGTGCATCAAACTAGTGATTGAAAATGAACTCACGGCTGTTGAGGATGGCCCAGAACACGTCCTGGATTCCTTGATCCGCATTCGGAGCTTCTGCAATCGCTTTTACAAGCGTTTGCTTTTCTTCTTCGGTGGGCTTGCGGCTTAAGCATCGCATGTAGATCTTTTCAATGATCTGCTCTTGAGTCAGGCCCTGTTCCTTCCAAGTTTTCAGGAGACCACCCTGATTGATCTTTCCGCCGGTCGTTTGGCCGTTGATCAAATGCAACGCCTGGGACAAGGAGGGATCGGTCGTGGCTTCATCGGCGCATACCGTTGTTCGTTGGCTTCGACCGAACGAAGTTAGGAAGTAATTACTGGTGGCACCATCCGCGATTTGGACGGCTCTGGCACCGAGTGGCAAGCCACGGAACTTATCTTTGGTATTCGTAGCTTGTGAAATGCAGTCAAGCAAACTTTCCGCTGGAATACGTCGCACGGAGGCGTGGGAGTAGTTCCGATCGTCCAGTTCGTTGCCTTCGACCGGTGTGCAGGAGCGTTGATACGTTTGCGAATTGCAGATGTCGCGAACCAACTTCTTGATGTCGTACTTGTATTCCACTAGCTTCTTCGCCAATTCATCGAGAAGCTCTGGATTGCTCGGCGGGTTGCTAGCTCGGAAGTCATCGACAGGACTGACAATACCAACCCCTGTGTAGTGTGCCCAAATTCGGTTCGCAACGCTCTTGGCAAAGAATGGGTTTGCTTCACTGGTCAACCACTGTGCCAATACTTCCCGTCGGTCTTTGCCCGCGACATCAGGTACCTCTCCACCCAAGAACTTAGGCTTCACGACGGCACCACCAACCGGGTGATTGACTTCTCCCCCTCCGCTATTGAACACGAGGAGTTGTCGGTAGTCTTCGCTCTGTTTGCGACCGATCTGCGAGAAGAAGGCGGTGAACCCGTAGTAATCGTCCATCGTCCAGCGATCGAACGGATGGTTGTGGCATTGAGCGCACTGCGTCCGAATCCCCATAAAGACTTGAGCTACGTTCTCTGATAGTTTCAAGCGATCCAATTCCACCTGATAGAAATTGGTGGCAGGGTTCTGGAATGTACCTCCTGTCGCAGTGATCAGCTCTCGAACGATCTGGTCGATCGGTGTGTTCGATGCGATCTTGTTGGTCAGCCAGTTGTAGTAGAGGTAAGCGGCTTTGTAGCTAACTTGATTGTTGCTCTTGACCATCAAGAGGTCCGACCACTTCATCGCCCAAATCTCGCTGAATTCCTTTCGCTCCAGCAGATTGTCGATCCACTTGCTTCGCTTGTCCGGCGACGTGTCTTGGACAAATGCCAAGGTCTCTTCTTCGGTTGGAAGGAGGCCGGTAATGTCCAGGGTGGTTCGTCGAACAAACTCTTCATCGGTGCAAATCGCGCTCTCGGGGAGACGAAGCTTTTGAAGCTTTGCTTTGACGAGTGTATCGATGTAGTTGCCGTAATGGTCGGGAGCTTTGTAGGAAACATTCTCTGGCAATGCGAGAATCTGAGAACCTACAGTGTGCGTATCGAAACGAGCCATCACGAAGGCCTCGCCGCGAACACCGCTTTTGACATTGCCATCGGCATCGACGGCTGCGGTTCGCTCATTGTTGGTGGTGAAACTCGCGAGATCCCAAACGTCCCGTTGGACCCCGTCGGCGTAGGTTGCGACAGCGACCAGCCTTTGAGCCTTGCCCTCCCCTTCGATCACAGCTTGGTTGGGGTAAACATCCACCTTCGTAACGACAGGCATGCGTGCAGCATCTGGAGGTGCACCGTTCTTCAGCCAAGTTAGCAAAGTCTCGTAGTGCTTGCTTCCTGGCTCGACTTTCTTACCACCGGAGTGCTGAACAGCACCCGTCGCCTTGAGCAGGAGAAGACTTTGCTCTGGTACGGCCAAGTTGATACGTCGAATTCCGATCTCACGCGTAATGCGTTGGTAGTCACCAAGGGGATCGTATCCGAACAAACTAAGTCGGAAGCCGTCTTTACCACGGGCTGCACCGTGGCATGAACCTGTGTTACATCCCACCTTGGTCAATACCGGCATTACGTCCCGTTCGAAGCTGATCGGACGAACTTGAGCCGAATTGGTTGACTCGATCGACGCCTTGGCGGTGAGGCCATTCCAAGTCGCGGTTATCTCTGCGGTACCGTCCCCTTTGGGAGATAGGACAAAGTCTTTCCAATCGACGACCGCATCCGATGAGAACTTCCATTCCGCCGATTGCGTGACATCTTCCGTAACACCGTCTTCGCGCGTCGCCACGGCGATGACGTGCTGAGAATCACTTTTGGCGCTCAGTTTGATGACGGGAGGATAGACCGAAATGGACTTCCAAGCTGGCTGAGGGGCCGGCGTCGATGCTGCTTGCGGAGCAGTTGTCTCCGCTGCGGGGGCGGTGACGGCTGGCGTGGTTGCAGGGGCTGATTCCTGGGCGATTGCCAAACTACCCACTGCACCGGTGCAGCCAATGAGCAGAAGGGAGTTCGCCCAAGTAGCTGTGCGAAAGAACGAATGGTTCATAGGTTTACGAGCCTAAAGGTAAACAACTGCTTAATGTTAGTGAGCCAGGGATATCTCCCTCGCTTGTGTAAGATCTCACCGCCAATGGACAAGATCTCGTAGCTGGATTCAATGTTTTGGCCAAATCAGGCGATCGCACTACCTGCCGCGTTGTTGTTTGAGCTGCTCCAACCTCGTAAGCGGTTTGTCCGCTGGTGGAGCAGGTGTCGCGGCGGCAGTGGTCGCCGCAGCGGCAGTTGCGGGCGGTGCAATCGGAACGTCGATCTGGATTTCGGAGTTTCCATTCGTTTGCGTGATCACACCTTTATCGGTGGTTACGGTCCCGCGATAAACGATTGTCTTGTAGTTCCCGGCACGTGTTTCCGCAGGGATCTGAAGAGTGAATGCAAGCCGCTCCTTGTCCGGAGTCAGCTCCTGCTTTGGAGCCGTTGCGGTTGTTCCTGGTGGAATTCCTAGGATTTCAATCTCTACCTTCCCCTCGACAGGTTTCTTCAGTTTCGCGCCTACAATTACATCCGCAGGTTTCCCTTGCTCTGCCATTGTTTTCGCGAACTTGAATTCAAAGAGGGGCTCGGTCACATCGATATGAAAGAACTCGCTGGACAAAACAATCGGACCATAACCGATGTCGGTTGTCGCGATTGCCAACAATGGCCATTTGCGAATCGCTGCTCCGCCATTCGCGGTCAAAGGCATGTCGATGGTGGATTTGTCCCCGGGGATAGTTACCGTAGAAGCACCCACACCTGGGGGCGGGTTTAGCAATCTTATATTGACGGGTTTGTCGAATCCTGGATTGCGTTTGATGTTGATGGTCAACGGAAGAGAGCCATTTCGAACCAAGGGAACTTGAGGCTGGACGACTTCGATATCAAACGGAGCCGGATCGATCAGTGCTACGGGCAATCGATGATCGGTTTGTCCCCAGACATCGACGTTGTTCTGGCCCCTCACCAACATGGATCGTTGCTTGAGCTTTCCAACAATCTTCTGTTCTGGAGAAGCTTGGATCGAAGCGATGAAGTCGACGATCTTCGCCGCATTAGCCGCGTTCGCATCGGCTTTGAAAAGCATTTGGATGTTGCCGAGATCCGCATCGCATTTCGTTTCAACATGAGTCAACCCGGGTGGCAAATCCAATGCTTCGATCGTTGCCTCTCCGCCGATCGCTCGTCGCCCTACATTGACGACGACTGCCATGCGACCGCCTCGTGGCACTTCAACGGTTTGGGCAACATAACGTTCTTGCTCGGTAATCGAGACATCGATCGCCGGGCTCTGCAGCAAGACTTCTGCACGGTATGCGAAGTGCTTACCAAAGCGGCCCAAGTGGTCGTAAACGCAGACCGCATACTTACCATCCGCAGGAACCTTGAACTGCAGGTAGCTATCGGGGCCACCAGTGTCATCGTTTCCTGCCAATGCGCCGCCTCCTACTTTCCAGATCTGCAAGACGGGATCGACTTGCGATCGCATCGGATTGCGAGCATGAACGCGAACCTCCAATTGCTGGTCTTTCTTCGCTTCGAAGACCCAGAAGTCCCTATCTTTCTCGGATTCGAGAATCCCATTGAAAGCGGCGGGCACTTGGCTGGCGATCTCGATCTTGTTATGGTCCTCGTTGGGCTCCGATTCCAAAACGTTGGGAACATCCACGACGCGAAGAAAGTTGGGCGAAGGAGCGATGAGGCCGTCTTTTTGGGACCAAACTTTGAACGCCTCGTTTGGCTCGCTCGGAAGTTGAAATGTTTCCTTCCATGTGTTGCCAAGATTGTCGATGCAAGTCACCTCGAGCTTTTCGCCTGGACGACCTCCGCTGGGAACCATCGCGACCGGGCGAGGAAATCCTCCAATGTGGAGTCGGTACTTCATCCGGTCGTTTCCGCCGAAGCTGCTCTCGCGGACTTCAATAACGTATTTCCCGTCGCGAGGAGCAACGATCGAGGCCAAGCAGTCTTGCTGTAGAAACACCGAATCATCGCTCGATGCAATCTCGAATCGTTTGTCGTCGTAAATAGCAACAAACGGATCAAAGAAATCGTTCAGATACGCATGACGAAGACCTTCCATCTCGACATGCAAAGTCTGTCCCTGTTTTAGTTCGACTTCAAAGTAATCGACATCTTCGCTTAGCACGACGCCATCGATGGTTGAGTTCACCGGGATAGGCTGAGGCTTAGCAAATTCGTTGTTCGGTTCTGCTTCTGCGACGCTTGGCATCGCCGAAACATTGAACAGACGCAAATTGCTGATACCTGTGTCGGTGATCACGCGGAACGGATGCAAGTCAGGTGTGACGTTAGCGTCGGCGGAGATCGTCGCTTTGATAACGTTCGCATCCACCTTGGTAATATTCGTAGCCGTTAGGCCTGGCGAGTAAAACAGCAGCGACTTGGCGTCCCCGAGTCGTGCTCCCGAGATGGTCACTTCGGCGGATGTGCCGCGTTGGATACCTGGGAGCGATAAAACGTTCGCGTCCGGGTGACTCGCATGGGTCGGCGAGGTGCACAAAGCCCCCGCCGACGCGAATCCCAGTCCTAGAAATAGATTGCGCCAAAGATTCATTTTCATCGTGGAGTCCATGAAGACCGATTAGGCAAGAATGTCGGTAAGAACTTTGCCACCATCGCAGATTTCGATAGGGCGATCGCCAGGAGCCATCAACTCCTTGTCTGCGACGATACCGAGCAAGTGATACATGGTGGTCGCCAAATCTTCTGGCGAAACGGGATCGAATTCAGGCTCGGTCGCGGTTGCGTCGGATGAACCGTAAACCAATCCACCCTTCACACCCCCACCGGCGAGCATGACAGAGAAGACCTTGGGCCAGTGGTCGCGACCTGCCTCATTGTTGATCTTCGGAGTTCTACCGAATTCGCTGCTGACCATAATCAGTGTGCGCGACAAAAGCCCTCGCGATTCCAAATCTTCGATCAAGGTACCGATGGCTTGATCCAAAGGTGGAGTATCGCGACGCATACCGGCGGAAATCTGGTTGTGCATGTCCCAACCGCCGTAGGTCACGGAGACGAATCGCACACCTGCCTCTACAAGCCGTCGGGCCATAAGCAATCGTTGACCTGCTGCATTGCGTCCGTATTTGTCTCGCAGGCCGTTGTCTTCAGCTTCGATGTTGAAGGCCTCACGAGCCTTTTCGCTGCTAATCAGCGAGTAAGCGCGTTGGTAGAAGGTGTCCATCGCGTTGATGGCGTCCGCATTCTGCTTCTTCTGGAAGTGCATGTTGACAGCCTCCAACGCAGAGCGACGTCGCTCGAAACGGGGAATGTCGACACCGTTTGGCAAGTTGAGATCTTGGACGCGGAACCCTTTGTTCGCAGGATCGGCACCGAGGCTGAATGGACCGAATGAAGAACTGAGATAACCCGTTCCCGCGTATTCGTTTGCTGCATTTGGGATCGCCACATACGGTGGCAAGTTATTCTTGGGCCCGTATTCGTGACTAATCACTGAACCGAAGCTCGGGAAGACCAAGGCCGGCGATGGCTTGTATCCGGTGAACATGTTGTGCGTACCCCGTTCGTGGGCCGCTTCCCCGTGAGTCACCGAGCGAATGACGGTGAGTCGATCGGAAAGGGAAGCGAGCCGAGGGAGCGTTTCGCAGAAGACATCGCCCGTCTTGGTTTTGATCGTACCCAGTTCGCCTCGGTACTCGAGTGGGCTGTAGGGCTTTGGATCGAAGGTCTCTTGGTGGGCGATGCCCCCCGGGAGGAAAATGTGGATGACGCTATCTGCCTTGGCATCGATAAAGTCATAGTGTTTTTGGTCCGCTTGGGCTCGTAAACGGAATAGGTCGCCCATGGAAAGGCCCAAACCTCCGAGAGCACCTACGGTGAGAAATCCTCGACGACCAAGCGGATTACCGAGACATCGCATTATGACCTACTCTCCTGTTGAGAAAATCGATTGGGTTTGACCAAACACTTTGCCATCGACACTGATTCCGGACTATCGATCCTCATCCTGAGGGGCCGAGATAGTGCGGGGAAGACGGCAGTCCAAGTTTAAGGCGGGAGGATGGGAAGACCTATGCTAGGTCCTCCGCGGGGTTCCGGGTATTATAGTACTCCCCGAATGCGGTTTGTACCCGGATCCGAGGTGAAACACTCCCGATTTTTCGCGTAATCCTTGGATTCGCTGTCTCGTTTGAGGCACACCTGTCTCCAAAAAGGCAACACTTTATGTCCTCACTCCTACATCTCCGATCCATTTCGGATTCGAATCGTCGTCAGTTTTTAGCCGGAGGTGCGACTGCGATCGCGGGGCTGGCGACGTTAGGAACGTCGTCCTGGACTCAAGCATCGCCGGCGATCCCGTCTATTTCCTCGGGCGCCGCAGAGTTGAAATTTGGGTTGGTGACGTATCAGTGGGGAAAGGATATGACACTCTCCGATGTTATCGCCGCTTGCCAAGCTGCCGAGATGGGAGGAGTCGAGCTCAGGACGGAGCATCAACATCGGGTCGAACCGAGTTTGAGCAAAGCCGAACGCTCGGATGTGAAGAAAAGGTTTGCCGATAGCGGCGTCGAGCTGATCGGGTATGGATCCAATTGCGAGTTTCATGCGGCCGACCCCGCAGTGGTGAAAAAGAATATCGAGCAAGTCAAAGAGCTGATTCACTTGATGCACGATTGCGGAGGTAGCGGGGTTAAAGTGAAGCCCAACGCATTCGTCAATGGGATTCCGCAAGAGAAAACAATTGAGCAAATCGGCAGGGCGCTGCAGGAACTCGCTGAGTATGGAGAAGGCTATGGCCAACAAATTCGGTTGGAAGTGCATGGATCCAAGACGAGTCGATTGGAAGTCATCCGAGATATCTTTCGAGTTGCCGTCCATCCCAACGCCGCCGTCTGCTGGAACAGCAACAAAGAAGATTTGGCTTCACCGGGGCTCGAGGCCAATTTTGGAATGGTGAAATCACGGTTGGGAGATACAACACATGTGCGCAAGCTCGATGACGGCGATTATCCCTACGCCGATCTGTTTGCGCTGTTGCTGCGAGCGAACTATCAAGGATGGGTATTGCTCGAGGCCCACTCCAATCCAGAGGACAAGGTTGCTGCCATGAAGCAGCAGACACAAGTCTTCCGCTCGCTGCTCGCCTCCGCTCGAGACAAGCTGGCTACGAATCAACCTTAATCCAACCACCGAATGTCTGATCCTCAAAGCAATCCCGATACGACAGCGAGCATTCCAAGCAAGCCGCCTCGCCAGGCCGCCATCGCGTTTATCATGATCACCGTGATCCTCGACGTTTTGTCGTTGGGGTTGATCATTCCGGTTCTTCAAAAGCTGATCAAAGAGCTTGTTGGCGGCGATGAGTCGATCGCTGCTTTTTATATCGGCTTGTTCGGAACGCTTTGGGCGTTGATGCAGTTCTTTTGTTCTCCGATCATCGGAGCTCTTTCCGATCGATTTGGTCGTCGCCCCGTTTTGCTGGTTTCGACATTTGGGCTTGGGCTCGATTTCATCCTTCTCGCATTGGCTCCCAATCTTTCATGGTTGCTCATCGGTCGAATCATCACCGGGATGACGGCAGCGAGCTTTTCGACGGCGCAGGCTTACCTTGCGGACGTCACTCCCCCCGAGCGAAGAACGGCTGCGTTCGGATTATTTGGTGCAGCGTTTGGTATCGGTTTTGTTTTGGGGCCTGCTGTCGGTGGTATGCTCGGCTCCATCGACTTGCGTCTCCCGTTTTGGGCGTCGGCCGCATTGACGCTCGCCAATGGTTTTTACGGCTACTTCGTCTTGCCCGAGTCGCTCCCCAAAGACAAACGGAGCGCCTTTAGCTGGAAGAGAGCCAATCCTTTGGGCTCGCTTCAATTGCTCCGATCCAAGCCGGGTTTGCTACCTATGGCGATTATTCTGTTCTTTTACCAACTCTCGCACCTTGCGTTTCAGAACGTGTTTGTCCTGTACACCGACACTCACTTTGGATGGGAGCCTTGGCAGATCGGGCTGTCGCTCGGGACGGTCGGAATTCTGAATATGATTGTTCAAGGAGGGTTGATTCGCCCGGCGATACGGCGATTTGGCGAACGCAAGTTAGTCTTTGTCGGGCTCACCGGCGGGATTCTCGGTTTTGCGGCTTACACTATCGCACGCGACGGAACCACATTCTACCTCTGCACCATTCTGTTTGCGTTGATGGGGTTTTTTCAAGCATCGATCAATGGGGTCATGTCCACCCGACTGGGACCGACCGAGCAAGGTCGATTGTCGGGGGCCAATAGTTCCATGATGGGAATCGCCGGGCTGATCGGTCCGTCGCTTTATGCCACGGTTTTCGCTTGGTCGGTCCATCCAGGCAGGTCGACGTTTTGGCAGGGAGCGCCGTTCGCCGTCGCTTGTGGAATCCTTATCATCGCTCTGATCCTCGCATTTTTCTCGGTTCCCCAGAGAGCGACTTCGCAAGCGACCGTTTCCTCGCAACCTTGATCCAATCCATGAATGCTTTCAGCGAAGAGCCAATTCGTTACGCTGTTGAACTTGATCTAACAACGTTCGAGTTTATCGATTGCCTGAAACGATCGACGTTGGCAGAACGAAGGCCCGTCGATCAACCTGAGACGATCGAGAAGATGCTTCGCCAAGCTCAGGTCATCGTAACGGCGCGGAATCCGTCGGGGGTACTGGTGGGAGTCGCCAGGTCGATTACGGACTTCGCTTATTGCACCTATCTATCCGATTTGGCCGTAGACGAAGCCTATCAGCGGCGAGGTATTGGAAAGCAGTTGATCCAACAAAGCCATGAGGCCTCAGGGCTTCATACCATGTTGATCTTGTTGTCGGCCCCGAAGGCGACAACGTATTATCCTCATATCGGTTTGCAGTCGCACCCGAGCGCGTGGTTTATTCCACGTCAGTGAGGGCATCAGCCTCCGACATCGTCGGCGCGATAATCTTCCAGTGCTTCCTGCCAAAGAGTTGGTGCATCCGCGACCAACCGAGCACCAACTTGTGTAATCACATTCATACACATGTAGTTCGCGCCGCGCGCTGCGATTGCCGGTGAATAACCATGAGTCACGCCGTACAAGAAAGCACCTGCGAACATATCACCTGCACCGGTGAGATCTTTCGGTTGGCAAGCGAACGCGGGGACATGTGTCTCTTCGCCGTGGTAGTACACAAAGGCGCCGTGGGGGCCATCGGTCACGACACAGTTCGGGACCATTTGCTTCAATCGTTCGAACGCTGCAGCGCTGCTGGTCGATTCGGTGACTGCCATCGCTTCAGGAGCATTGCAGAAGAATAAATCGCAACTCTTCAACGCCTCGCGCAGCGCATCGCCAAAGACTTGAGGGACAAACGCATCGGAGCAAGTGATCGCAACTTTGGTGCCAGCTGCTTTCGCGCTCTGAATCGCTTCGCGAATCGCATGTTGACCCGTCGCTGGGTTTGCGAAGACGTAGCCTTCGATAAACAGCCATTCCGAATCGGCGATGCGGCGAGCATCCACATGCTTTGCGGCCAAGTGGCTCGATACAGCCAGGCAAGTCCGCATTGTTCGTTCTGCATCGGGAGTGATGAGAGCCAAACAAGTGCCGGTGGTTTCGCCAACAACAATAGGGTTACCGATGTTGATCTTAAGATCGTTGAACTCTTCTGCGTAGTGCAGGCCGTATCGGTCATCCCCGACGCACCCGATAAAAGCGCCGCGGCCTCCAAGTTGTGAAAGCCCGATGATTGAATTGGCAACGGAGCCGCCACTCACCAATCGCAACTCATGATCGCCCGTCGAGAGTTTTTCGAGTAACAGTTTCTGCTCGTCTGCCTCAACCAATCGCATCGTCCCTCTTTCGAATCAATCGCGTTTCCCAAACCGCAGACATGATAAGGACGCATGCACTCAAACCTATCTAGCAACCGCAACAACGAAATGAAACAAAGGCGTCAAGTTTTACTGCTTGATAGGCGAATGTCGATGGATCGCAGCGCCGCTCGCGGGCTTTTCGTTGGAATTCAGTGCGGCTTTTGCCGATGCGCAAGCGGCTTTAGGAGATCCGCTCTGCGACCTGTGCCAATCGCTGCCAGCACAAATCCTCTCCCGCCGCTTCCAAGAAAAATGCCGCTCGATCCCGATCTGCGGCGGAATCCAGCCGGAAACGGAGGCCTCCCCTGGACAAAGCTTCCGGCAACGGAATCCATTTCGACTGGAACAACTCTGGATTCCTACGGATCACGGCCGGTACGTCGCATGGCTCGCGATGCAAATTCGCATCTCGCAGTTTGCTCAACGCCCGGGCTGAGCACATCTCTCCAACCAACCCCAGCGATTGCAAAGAAAAGCTGGGCTGAGCCGGTGTCATGAAACCGACAAAATCGACCTCGGGATTCGCCCACCCGCGCGAGACAAGGCGATCGAGCAATGTCGGATCGGTGAACGGGCATAACGGACTCGCAAATACGACCCATTCGGCCGTGAAGCGTTCTGCAATCTCTAAAGCCCGCTCGGTGGGGCTAGCATGCACGCTCGGCACCCATCGCGCGTGGCACAATCCGGATTGCGATATCCGATTGCGGTACGCCAAAGGGCCGGTTACGACGATGGTATCGATCAAAGTCGATTCAGCTAAACGTCGAACACACCACTCCAACAGAGTCAATCCATCCAACCGTCGCAACGCGCCATCGATCCGTGTCGTCTCTGGCACATTCGCATCATCGCAAATCGCTAAGTCGATCAATGCAATGGTCTGACGTCCATACGGGGCGCGTGACGTGTAAGAGTCCGTTGAGTTCGCAGCCATACATAAGCTCCATGCGGTTGGGAATGGCGGAGAGGATTCGCTCAAAATCAAGATGCGAGTATCGCGGTGTCGCTGCTCATCCGAATCAGGCACACAAGCTCGCTTGCCAAAGCTTGCAAGCTTCTTCGCAATGTATCCCTCCCGTTC
>JALOQZ010000026.1 GCA_025459245.1 Pirellula sp. | reverse complement strand
TGGTGCATTGCCTTGTAATGAAGAAGCGGAGTCGGCAACCGGATTCTTCGATTCCTTGCGGGCTTTCATCAAGCTGGAAATCTGCTCGCGCGAAAGAGGCCCGCGCAAAAAGGAAAGCGCCCATCGCGTCTGAAAGACCGTCGGTCCATCGTCGTGCACATTGTTCATCAGGAAGACTCGGTTCCCTAAGGAAGAAAGAGCCTTTTCCATTTCGCTCCGATCAAACGCACCGCCTTGTTGAGCGGAGGCCCCCTCCAACCCGTCGAGGACCCGATCTTTGTCGCGTTGGGTTCGCGTTGGGTTTGTAGCCTCCCCAAGAACCAAGTCCCCATGTTGGCGAGACCTTTGTAGTCGAGGTCGACGGGGTTTTGAGTCGCCAACACAATCCCTAACCCGAACGCTCTCGCCTGCTTTAGAAGCGTTAGCATGGGGGGTTTCGAAGGTGGTTTTGCCGAAGGTGGAAAATAGCCGAACACTTCGTCCATATAAAAAATGGCTCGAAGGGAGCTCGTCCCGGGCTGCGCTCGCATCCACGACAGGAGCTCTCCAAGCACGATGGTGACAAAAAACATCCTCTCCGCATCGCTCAAGTGGGCGATGGAAAGAATGGAAACACGCGGTGCACCATCTTTCCGATACAACATATTGCGGATATCGAGAGCCTCTCCCTTCAACCAGCCTGCAAAGGCAGGGGAAGCAAGTAGGTTGTTGAGGCTCATCGCCAGTTTGGACCGATCTCCGACCGGGAAGAATGTTTCTAAATCCATCACTCCCACTCGCGACATCGGGGGCGATTGAATATGACGAATCAAATCTTCAATGGATAAATCGAGCCCGCGACGCCAAGAATGATCGAGAATGTTGGATAAAAGAATGTGCTCGCGACTGCTCAAAGGGTCCGCATCGATCCCCATCAATGCCAACAACGCAGACGCGGAGGATGTTATCTTCTCTCGATAGGTCTCCTCATCTTGAAGCATCTCTTGGCTGGGTGCATCAAAGCTCTTAAGGACCGTGAGAGGTACGCCAAGCTCGCTGCCTGGCGTGTAAATGGTGATATCGGATTTGTCGCGGTAAGCACGCAACCGATCCAACGGCTGGTCCCAGTCCAACAAACCCTTTTTCCAACGTTCTGCAGTCGACTGCGCAATCTCCGAAATGCTTTTGTCTTGTCGTTTGGACTCCGATGGATCAATCCATGGCTCAAAACTTTTGGGGTCCAGATCGGGAAATGCTAAGAGTAAATTCCCCAAATCCCCCTTCGGATCGATGCAGATAATGGGAATGTCGTCCAAGATCGCTTCTTCGAGCAAACTCAAACAGAGACCGGTCTTTCCGCTTCCAGTCATGCCGACGCATAATGCGTGGGTCACCAAATCGCGGGCATCGTAATTCACATACTCGGGAAGCAACGTGCGATTGGGCAAGTCATATTTCTTACCAAGATAGAAAAGCCCAAGCTTCTCGTAATCTGCAATGGTCGGCATAGAAGATCCTAAGGACGCGGTGCGACTTTTGTTAAGAGCCTATCCGAAAACCATGAACCACTCTGGTGCTAGCCGCGGTTTCCGGTGGTTTTCGCATCGGCTCTAAGCCGACATTGTAATCAGAAAAGGGAGTCGCGCGGGCCTTAGCGATACCGAACGGATTGCGACTGATAGACCTCATGCAGCCGGCTCGGTTGGTCCGGTGGCAGTTGAGATCGACACCCGTGAAGACCGACAACGAAGCTGCCAAAAACGATCGCCAATACGATCATCTTCGGTTTAGTTCGTTGCCGCTTTTCTATCGCGATCATCGGAAGAGTTCGCTTGCCCATTATCGACGGATGTTCAACAACTCATCGAACAACTGCTGTGTTGCCGTGATCACCCGTGCGTTGCTTCGGTACTGGGTGCTGGCCAGGACCAGTGTGACCAAGTCACCACCCACGTCGGTATTGGACAACTCCAATGCACCTGCCGAAATGGTCCCGAGTCCATTCTCGGATGGTCCACCTTCGATGGGCAATCCCGTGTTGATCCCTTGCGCGAACAGGTTTTGTCCCCGTTGTTCCAAACCGCCGGGATTGGAAAAGCGAGCCAAACGAATCTGTCCCAGGTCCCGCGAAATACCGTTGCTGAAGACGCCACGAATGATCCCATCTTCGCCGATCACATAGCTCGTGAGAACGCCTGGAGGTGAACCATCCTGTCGTGAAGCTGCGAGAGATGCTTTGTCTGCAGCCAAACCGCTCAACGCCGTAAAGTCGAGTGAGAATTGAAGCGGCTTCGTGCTCGGCAATCCCGTTCGATCGACGGCCACCACATTATTCGATGCTGAAATGAAATTACCGTTGCCGTCAAAATAAATGAGCCCGGTCCCTACAGTAATATCGGCGGATCCTCGCTCCATATTATCTGCACTATCCGCGTACCATCGATAAACCGTTTGCTGGTCGGTTCTCGATTCCATGGTCGCCGTCAATCGCATCCGAACAGGCAATCCAAGCGAGTCGTATGCGATGAAATCGGTGACAGCGCTCTGCCCTTTCGCTTCTTGAACAGTACCAAACCCTAGATTGGGCGTCGTTACCGTACCGTTTGCATCACGCAATCGAAAACTGGTGAGGTCGATGGTGACTCCGTTGTCAACGCCGGTGTTGCTAACAAACCGCAGCGCTCCATTGGAGATGTAAGCGTTAGGCTGAATCGTCCCACCTTCGCCAGGAATTTGATTGAGCGATGCCAAGATAGGATTGGTCGAATCACCGCTGTCGCTGACAATCCCCAGCGAATCCTTCATAAATCCTAAGAGGTCTTGCACGGTAGAAGTCGCCGTCACCGTGAATGTCTTCGTCTCGAGTAATCGATCCCCTTTGCGAGCAGTAAACGAGAGTTCGCCAGGAATAAATGGATTGCTGTAGTCCAATCCATCGCGAGTGATTACATTCACCAACAGCGTGTTGCTATCGATCGCAGGACCATCCAAATTTACTTTCTGATTACCTGGCAACGAAAGATTGCTGATCTCGGAGTCTGTTTTGCTATCGGTGTAAGACGCGCCTGGAGCAACTGTATCTACAAGATAGAAGCTATTCGGATCGTTGGTTAAGTTCCGGTAGATGCGGATCTCATCATACGCGGGAAAGCCACCTTCCGCCGGAGGCGTGGGAGGTGTGGGCAGATTCGACAAATAAACACGACCGTTCACAACACTCTGAGGTCCGAGCAAGGTGGATGGTCGGGACTCCGGTTCACCAGACTTGTAAAACGTCACCATATAGGTGTAGTTTCCAGTCAGCCCATTGTTGTCCAAGGGTGTTGTTGAGGAAGATGGGTCGTTGTCGACAAACGTTCCCCCAGCCGCCGCCGTACCCGCCAAAAAGAAATCGCTTCCGCCGGGTGCCGTTCGATAAATGCGGACTTGAGAGTACTGAGCGTTGGCCGCAGGTAGATTGTTGATGGTAATCGTGTTATCAGCAGCTCCGTTTCCTGCGGGAACGGTAACGGTAAGCGGCTCGCTCGCCATGCTTTCTGTCCCGTTCGAGTCAAGGTACGTGAATCGATACTGATAAACCGAGCCTTCGGCGTGTGTTCCACCGCTACCCTGTGTATGTCCCGCAGTGACGCCCGTATTAAATGGTGCAGCCGCACTTTGAACGTTGATCGCCGATCCCGAGGGACGGGGAATACTGTTGTTGCCCAATACCGTGCTCTGCACAATTTTCGAAGTGGTCGCAACATCCCCCTTCGCGGTCAACGTCCCCTGCAAATTGACAATACCGGTCGCTTTCGCAACTGCCTCGGTCCCGATCGGAATCGAAAGTGGCGTCAGTTCGGTTGAGCGAAGATTGAATTGATCGTCGACGCCGTATCCAAGGAGTCGGTTCCCTGTCGACGTAACAAGCTCGTTAGCACTATTGAGCCGAAAGATACCGTTGCGGGTGTAGAGCTTCTCACCTTGTCCACCCTGCACCTGAAAGAATCCGTCCCCCTGGATTGCCAAGTCGGAAGGGGAAGAACTGATTTCGACCGTCCCTTGCTTGAAATTCTGATTGATCGCCGCAACCTGTACCCCTAGACCAGTCTGGCGAGGGTTCGTACCGCCGTTCCCTGAGGTTGGCGCTGCACCGAGCGAAAGAGTTTGGAGAAATTGGTTCGCAAACACCACGTCGGACGATTTGAAACCGACGGTTTGGGAGTTTGCCAAGTTGTTGCCGAGCACATCAATCTGTGTCTCAGCTGCATTCATTCCGGTAAGCGCGGTGCTTAATGAAGATGCCAAGCCCATTTGCTAGCCAACTCCTCGTTGATTGCGAATCCATCCGCGAGCAGGTGGCTTGATTGACTCTCGGCCGACACTACTCCCCTAAATCGATTTCCCGTACGTTCTTCATATCGACAATTTGATCGCCGACGTGCACCTGTACCGTCCTCTTGTTTCGATCTTTTTCGTCAATCTTCACCGAAACGCTCGAAACCTCCCCGCTTACCTCATCCCCCTTAATATCCAAACCACTCACCTTTTTCCCAATCAAACTGCTGGCAGTCGTCAGCTCTTGCGTGTTACCAAAGGATGTCAACGTCGAAACCAAGCGGTCGTTCGAACTGATGCTTCTCAATTGCCCAATTTGCTCGAGAAGCGCGGCATTGTCGGTCGGATTGAGCGGATCTTGATTCTGCAACTCGGTGATCATCAAGTTCAAAAAGGTGTCCATATCGACATCGTTTAGCCCGTTTCCGTTCACGGAGTTAGCGCCCGACGAACCCGTTGCCCCGGTTGTTCCCGTTACTCGCGACATGTCTCATTCCTTGCATTCATTCAGATTCTATAGCCGGAAGACCATTTGCCCTTCCACTTTTGCCACAGCATTTGCACCAAAATAGCCGCCGGCGGTCATCCGTCGAAACCCCAATCTGCCACGCCATATCGCACGAAAGGGGCATTGGACCCAGGCTTCGGCTCGATCATAATGCGAATCCGCCCCGACCTTCCATCTCCCTCCCCGAACAAGGACTCTCATGTCTCGCTCCATTCTCTCAAATCGCCGTACCTCTTCCTTGGGTCGCGCCGTCTTGCTTTGCGCTCTTTCGCTAGCTCCGACCATATCCACTCAAACAATCACCCTAGCGCAAGAAGCCAGCAAAGCCACAAGCTCGGCAACTTCTGCCGCTACTCAATTCTTAAGTTCGTTATCAGCGGACCAAAAGAAAATTGCCCAGATCCCCTTCCAAGATGCACGCCGACTCGAATGGCACTTCGTTCCGATGGAAACCCGAAAGGGTCTGCCGCTCCGCGAAATGAACGACGATCAAGCCAGATTGGCGCTCGCAGTTCTAAAATCGGTGATGAGCGACACTGGCTTCAAACGCGCTACCAACATCATGAGCTATGAAGCCATCTTGCTGGAACTCGAAGGCCCTGGTGCTGCGAAGCGTCGCGATTACAAGAAGTATTACATCGCGATTTATGGCGAGCCAAACGATCGATCGGAGTGGGGAATCAGCTTCGAGGGCCACCACCTCTCGCTCAATTTCACACTGGATCGCGGGGTGATCGTCGACTCGACACCTCAGTTCTACGGTCTTAACCCAGCCAAGCTTCCGAAAAGCTTTTCCGTCCCAAGCTTAAATCCCATCGGTGGTAAAAATGGATTCCAAGAAGGAGGCCGACTCCTGGCTAGCGAAGAAGACGCTGGAATCGCCCTCATGGCAAGCCTCGACGCAGCTCAAAAATCCAAGGCTGTCTTCAACAGCAAATGCCCCGAAGAAATTCTCTGGGCTGGAGAAGCGCAACCCAAACCGAGCGATCCTGTAGGCATTCC
This sequence comes from Pirellula sp., assembly GCA_025459245.1. GTDB lineage: Bacteria > Planctomycetota > Planctomycetia > Pirellulales > Pirellulaceae > JBKCUI01. Next base: position 15,789 of record JALOQZ010000026.1, on the reverse strand, counting down.
AGCCTCGGATATGAATGCCGATCAAAAGAAACTGCTCATGACATTGCTCGAATCGTTTCAAGCGACGATGCCTAAAGAGGTCGTGCTGGCTCGAATGAATCAGATCTCCGCAGCCGGATTGGACACGATTCACTTTGGCTGGGCCGGCACCGAAGACCTGTCAGGTCAACACTACTTCCGATTGCAAGGTCCGACCTTCATCGCCGAGTTCTGCAATTACCAAGCAGATTCCGCTGGAAATTTCGCCAACCATATCCACTGTGTTTGGCGTGACCTGACAGGCGATTTCAATCTGCCGGTCGTCGCTGCAGCGAAGTAACCGAATCGAGGCCCCACACCCAGCTCTCAAGAGCGCCACTTTCTTTTGAATAGAGGTTGAGTTCCACGGAACGGACATTCCAATAGGCACTCCAGCGATCGCTCTTCGCTGGTTGTGCCGTTTACCATGTTCGTTCCTCCTGCTGAGTCGATCCATGATCAACACTCTTTTCTTGCCTGAACTGCGAGAGATGCTTCTCGACAATCAGACGCAGGGATTGCAGGAGTTCTGTATCGCACTCCACCCCGCCAGAACAGCAGAGTTCATGGAGGGACTTGAAAATAGCGAATTGTGGCAGGTCCTTCAGCACGCAGCCCCATCCCTTCAAGCGGAAATCTTTCACTACTTTGATTGGGATCGGAAAGTCAATCTGCTCGCCTCTCAGGATGTGAAGCAGGTTGCGACACTGATCACATCGCTCCCAGCAGACGATGCAGTCGATTTGCTGCAGGAGATCGACGAGGCGAGGGTCGACCAAATCCTGGCATTGGTACCGGCGGCTGACCGTCGCGATATCCGACGGTTACAAACCTTTCCCGAGGGGACAGCCGGCGCCTTGATGACCACCGAGGTTGCATGTCTCTCGGAAAATCTCACGCTAAAGCAAGCGATGGAGGAGCTGAGCCGACAAGCAGAGCACTTGGAGACCATTCACTACATCTATGTGACCGACGATACGAATCATCTCCGAGGCGTCGTCAGCACTCGATCGCTTGTATCCGCCATCGGTCGCCCCGATAAAAAACTCGGCGACTTGATGAAAAAGGATCTTGTGACCGCCAACGTGCGCGATGACCAAGAGATTGTCGCGCAAAAAGTGGCTCACTACAACCTCATGGCTTTGCCCGTCGTCGATGACGAATACCACATGATGGGTATTATCACGCACGACGATATCATCGACGTGGTTCGAGAAGAAGCCACTGAGGACGTTCAACGAATCGCCGCAGTGGAGCCTCTCGAAGACTCCTATATGCGGACTCCCGTATCGACTCTATCTTGGAAGCGGGGCATTTGGCTGACCATCCTTTTCCTCGCCGGCCTCATTACTGCGTTTCTTTTACAAAGCTATGACGCGGAGCTCGAGAAGCATACTTGGCTAGTCCTTTTCATTCCCCTTATTATCAGCAGTGGAGGAAATACGGGTAGCCAATCGTCCACGCTGGTGATTACCGCTTTGGCTGTAAAAGAAATCCACCAACGCGATTGGTTTCGGATTATTCGGCGAGAAGCGGTGATGGGACTTGTTCTAGGTGGCTTCCTGGGAAGCATCGGATTCTTATGCGCGCTCCTAATGGCTCCGAATGTCCTGTCGGCTTGTGTCATTCCGATCACGGTATTGCTCGTCGTCCTCTGCGGCGCATGCACAGGCAGCATGCTTCCGCTATGCTTTCAGAGATTGGGACTCGACCCCGCCTTGATGAGCAACCCCTTTGTCGCTGGGATCAGCGACATTTTGGGTTTGCTCATCTATGTCAACGTTTCCATTCTGCTGCTGGGCTAATTGGGCTAGGAATGTTTTTTGAGCCTATCCGAAAACCGTTGCCGCTTTGGCGATTGCCGCGGTCTCCAGGGGCTTACGGATAGGCGCTCAGCGAGAAAGCTTCTCGACGACGATGCGATGTTCAACAGGAACTACGCTTCGTGCTACCGCCTCAGCTAAAGGCTTGCGAATCGCTTCGGTATCCTCAACGACCTTCTTGAAATCCTTTTTGGCCGGTTCGCTGTGAAACTCTTTTTTGATTTGTTGAGTTTCGTAAGTTTGCTTCGCGAGCACCGCTGCATCGACGGCAGCGAAAGCATTGTCAAACGGGGTCTTTTGAAATCGCTTCGCTAGATTAATCCCCGCAGCCGCCTCTTCGCCAGAAACTTCAATCGACTCCTCCCCCCATCCGATTCGCACTCGAGACTCTTTTTCAACTCCATCGACGATCAAGATCAAGCGATTGAGTCGGTCTTGAAAAGGAACCAACTCCATTCCCGCACGAACCGAATTGTCATCCTCGATTGAGCCCGAGGCACAGTAAGGATACTGCTTGCTAATCACACGCAACTCTTTTCCATCAAAGGCAACCACTTCATGCAACCCCTTTGCCTCGGCTTTCTTCTGGTTGATATCAACACGAAACTCACCAAGCTGGCCATCGACACCGAGTGCGTTTAGAAATGCATACGCCATCATCGTCTGCCCTGCCCAACCGGGATGGATTCCATCCTTACCAGCTACCGCGAATTCCTCACCGGTCTTTCCAAGCCGCTTTGGTGCCAGTATTTGTTGTTGAAACATCGGCCAAAAGATATCCGCGAATGGGACCTTCTCAGCTGCAGCTACCTCCATCGCGATATCGCGGAGGGCACACAAATGAAGATTATGCTCTTGGAGGGTTCCCGATTTCGACCCCACCCAAGCGGCGATCTTGCCCGAACATCCTGGCGAACCGACGACAACCCGCACTCCAGCCTCTTTGAATCTCTGAACGATATCCGTGTAGTGATCCCGATACCAACGTCCGTTGGTGACGTCAAATGGCCTATAGCGAGCATCATTCATACCATAACAAACAGTCGCGATTGTCGGCTGAAACGTTAAACAGTCCCGATCCATCCGACGGAGAAATCCATCGGTCTTCTCACCGCTCCACCCGAGCTGACGCACGGTGACGTTCATTTCTGGCACACAGGCGGTCAAGTAATTCTCGATCATTCGAGAGTACATTTTTTGCTCGGTAATCGAATCCCCCACGATCGCGAGTCGATCACCTTTCTTCAAATACAATCCACTTGGCGGAAGAGCCTTCGCCGGAAAAAAGGGAGCGAATTCAATACCTTCAGGCTTGGTCTCATATTCATAAAGTCGCTTTGAAGCCGCGCGCGAGCTCCCTTCTTGCCCCAAGGAAATAAGTGGTTGCCCGCAGAGGAGTGTGATGGCAACCACCATCGAGACAAGACGCTTTCGGGGACTGAGGAATGGAATATTTCGCATACAAATCTCGTGATGAGAGGAGTGGATTCCGAAGCAATTAATAGGCAGATGAATATAGCCAATCCAGATCCAACGATGCCCTGCGAGTCGGCACAGCGCTCAATAAATCAAAAAAATTAGATTTTAGCTTTTGATAATTTGGACAATCGAACTAAAGAAACTATACTACGAGAAGCCCGCTTTCCCACGCTTACACTCATTTTTAGGATTACTACATTGAAAAAAGGCACAAAGAAGAGCGGTGAGAACAAGTCACAGATTATCCGCGACTATGCAGCGGCTAACCCAGGCTTGGGACCGACACAGATTGCGAACGCTCTCAAAGAGCAAGGGATCAATGCTTATCCTGCTCTCGTGATCCAGGCCCTCCGAGGCGCTAAGGAAGGGAAGAGCAGTGGAGCAAAGTCCACATCAACCAAGGTTGCTAAGAAGCGCGGACGTCCAGCGAAAGCAAAGACTGTTAAGGCCGCGAAGAGCTCCGCTTCCGCATCTGCGACCGACTACTCCATCCTGAAGGACACAGCCGAGTTCGTTAAGAAGTGCGGCGGCGCAGAAAATGCAGTGGAAGCAATCAAGATCTACAAGCAGATCGCTTCCATTTTGAATGGTTAACTTGCGATCGAATCGGTGAAAGTATTTCACCCCGACGTTGATCACCGATTAGGTTGATCAGCACCACCGAGCATTAACAAAAAAGTAAACCGCGTTTCCGTTTTCGGCTACGCGGTTTTCTTTTTGACCTCGAGCCTGTACTTTCGACGCTACTCTTGATGACGCAATAGTTCTCGAATTTCTGCGGCAAGAAAGAATGACCCCGTAAAGCAGACGAGGTGATCGTTCAAATCGAGCGAGCGGACATAGCGAACCGCCATTTCCGAGTTCGGCGATGCCAAGACGCGCACATCGGGAAACTCATTGTTTGCTCGTCTTGCGATCTCCTCCAAACATTCGACAGGGACAAATCTGGGGTTGTTCGCATACTGCGTAACAATGAGTTGATCGGCAAAACCCATGAGCTGGTAGATCATGGATTCGAATTCTTTGTCCTTGGACGATGCAAACACAACAGTCCGTTTCTTGCTCGGAAATGTCGATTGCAGCGCGTTGATCAACGACGCGATCGATGCCACGTTATGCGCTGCATCTACGATGATCTCCGGGTTCCGCGACATGATTTCGATACGAGATGGGACCTGTGTTTCCAAAAAGGATTTGCGAATCGAGTCATCTGGTATGGACCAGCCCAGCGAGTTGAGCTTCTGGCATATTGCAATTGCGAGTGAGCCGTTGTCGGTTTGGTGCTTCCCCATCATCCTCATCGCGACCTCCTTTATTTCTCGCAATCCAGGCCGGGCCTGCAGAACTTGAAAGTCAAAGGCTTGGGTAGCCACTCCAAGGGAAGCGAATGAAGTGTTTTCTTTGCATTCGAAGTCCGTTCCCAGCTCCCATAGCTCGCAGCCGAGCGAAAGAGACCGATCGCGAATGACACGACATGCCTCCGGATGCCGCGCCCCATGAATGACCAGAGAGCCTGGTTTGATGATTCCGGCTTTCTCGGTCGCGATCGATTCGATGGTATTTCCCAACTGAGCTTGATGGTCGTAGCTGATCGAGGTGATCACGCTAACCAAGCTCTGGCAAACGTTGGTCGAATCGAGCCTTCCTCCCAACCCAACTTCGATCACAGTGACGTCGCACTGGTTGTCGCGGAAGAGCGACCACGCGATCGCGGTAGTAAGTTCGAAAAATGTTGGAGATCCATACTGGGCCTCATCCCAGTTCGAGAGGTGACGGCGAATCGTGGTAATGGCCTCGACTAACGCGTCGGGGGAGACCGGTTCGCCGTCGATGACGAACCGTTCTTCGAGATGTTCCAAATGAGGTGATGTGTAAAGACCGACGCGATAACCGGCATGACGAAGCGATTCCGCGGTGAGCCATGCGACCGACCCTTTTCCCTTAGTGCCCGCGATGTGAATTACCGGCGAGGCAGATTGGGGGTTGCCGATTGCCTCCAAAAGAGCCTCCATCCTCGCGAGCCGGTAATGCTGCTGCGTGTAGGGACGGTCCGTTGTCTTTTCGTAGTTGAGGCGATCGTAGAGATAACGGATTGCCTCGGCGTAGTCCGGTTGCGACCTGTCCATGAATCGTTGATGAAGCGGGAAATCGAGTGATCTTGAGCTCGGGAAAGATTAGCGAACCGACTGTTCCAAGTATACGGGTTGGCATTTGGTTTATTTCACCGAACCAGCAGAGCCCCCCCAGCCCGCCGCTTGTAGGCAGGTTGGATCGAATTTATAGTGCGTGTACCGTTGACCGGCTTTGGACTGAACCGTACGGCTTGGCAAACCGTACAACGCTGGCAATTCCGTTCGTCCCCGCCGTTCGCCCAGCTGGCACTCCAGGTTCCCTTTTCCCAACGACTCGAAACGATGTCTTCAGCAGCTCCTGCAGCACCGGAAACCAATCCGACCACCTCCTCGGCTCCGACCAACCCTGACATCATCGTCGAAACGAGAAGTCTTGGGAAAATCTATCGCGATTTCTGGGGCAGGAAAAAGGTTCAAGCCCTCAAATCGCTCGATATTGAGGTCCGACGGGGAGAAATCTTCGGACTTCTCGGTCCTAACGGATCGGGAAAATCGACTACCATCAAACTCATGCTAGGCCTCCTTTTCCCAACATCCGGGCGGGCATTCGTCTTCGGCAAAGAAGCGACCGACGTTGCAAAAAATGAACGCATCGGATACTTGCCCGAAGAGTCTTACCTCTACAAATTCCTCAACGCCGAGGAAACACTCGACTTCTATGGACGCCTTTTCGACATGCCCGCGAGTGTTCGAAAGGAGCGAACGGAGGCCCTCATCAACATGGTGGGCCTTCAACGCGCTCGGCGACGTCAACTCCGTGAATACTCAAAGGGGATGACACGCCGCATCGGATTGGCCCAAGCTCTGATCAACGAGCCGGAGTTCTTGGTTCTCGATGAACCAACCACAGGCCTTGATCCAATTGGCACCCGTGAAATGAAGGATCTGATCGTAAAGCTTCGCGAACAAGGCAAGACCATTCTTCTTTGCTCGCACCAACTGGCCGACGTTCAGGACGTCTGCGATCGCGTTGCCATTCTCCATCAAGGGGAACTCAAGGAACTGGGGCGGGTGGATAGCCTCCTCAAAGTACAGGATGTTACCCAGATTCACGCAAAAGGTTTGGACGAAAACACCAAGTCGCAAATTCGCGACCTGATCGCGAAGTCACAGGGCGAGTTGCTCAAAATGGACAACCCCACAACCACGATGGAAGAGCTCTTCCTCGATATCGTTCGAGACAGTGAAAACCGACCGGGGCGTCGGTCCTCGAATGCGTCGTAGTCTCTCGGGTCTTGGATTTGTTGGAACGAAACGAAACTTTTTGCTATGCGTCTTACACCTGATCAGTTTTGGACCTATTGGGAGTGGCTCTTCGAACGAGGCGGACTCCTAGGCGGCTTTCTGCTCGCTCTTATCCTCGCTGTCCTCGGATTTATCGCGGGATTCTTGATCGCGACGATCAAGTACGGTCCCGCCGAAGGCTTTCTGCAAGTCGCTAAAATCCTTGGTGAGTTCTTCACGGTCGACCTTCCCAAAATGTCCATCCGTCGGATCTTTGCGATTGCCAAACTTTCGTTCAAAGAGGCGATTCGCAATCGTATCCTCATCGTCGTCGCCGTCTTCGTTGTGGCCATTATGTTCGCTGGTTGGTTCTTGGACCCGAAAGCGAGCAATCCAGCCCAGCTCTACATCCCGACCGTTCTGACGTTTACCAATTGGCTGATGCTGCTCATGGGATTGTTCCTCAGCACCTTCAGCATTCCTCGCGATATCGCCAATCGCGTCATGTACACGATCGTGACCAAGCCGGTGCGCCCCACGGAAATTTTCCTCGGTCGAGTCCTCGGCTTCGTCGCCGTGGCCACGATGAATTTGGTCATCTTCGGTGTGATGAGCTACTTCTTCATCGTACGGGGCCTTTCGCACACGCATGACCTTGAAAGCCTCCAAAACGATGGGCTAGCGGGGGAAACGACGAGCGTCCGGTTCCACAGCCACTCCTTCACTTTGAACGAGGATGGCGTCGGCACCACCAACATGGTGAAGGGGCACCGCCACATCGTTCGCAAAGTCGGGGACAAGGTTGTTGTCTCGGAACAAGTCGACGATCTGACCGCGCGAAATCCTGTCTACGGAACACTTCGGTTCACCGGCCGCGATGGTGAGGAGAACACAGGCTACAACGTCGGCTACATGTCGGAGTACCAAAAGTACATTGAGGGAGATACGCTATCTTCGGCGATCTGGAAGTTCGAGAATGTAGACCCCAAGCTGTTTCCGGATGTACTGAACTTTGACATGACTTTGTCGGCATTCCGAACTTACAAAGGGGATATCGAAACACCGGTGGGGGGAGTTGTTATCTTCCGCAGCTTGGATGGCGAAGTGGAGAGCGATCGAATCCCATTCCGCGTTAAAGAGTTCCAAATCGACCAACATTCGATCCCCTTGAAACTCAAAGGCTTCCGAAAAGGAGAGCCAGCGGACCTCGATTTCTTTACCGACATCGCCCAAAACGGTTCATTCGAAGTGGTCGTGCGGTGTCGCGATCGGGGCCAATACCTGGGGATGGCGGCTGCCGACCTCTATTTGCGAGCTTCGGAAGGCACGTTTGTTTGGAACTTCATCAAAGGCTACATCAGCATTTGGCTTCAAATGTTTATCGTGGTCTGCTTTGGCGTCATGTTCTCGACCTTCCTGTCAGGTCCTGTTGCCGTCATCGCCACGATTTCGGTTATCGTGCTTGGTATGTTCGGCTGGTTCATCGACAACTTGACCACCGGAAAAATTTCCGGGGGTGGTCCCGTCGAAGCCTTGGTGCGATTGCCGCTCCAAAGCGGATCGGAAACACAATTGGATCTCGGAAATGAGATGATTGAGGGTGCGATAAAGGGGGTCGATCGCGGCTTGCTGTTCTCCGTCTCTACCTTGAAATCAGCCCTCCCCAACCTCTACGATTTAGAAACCTCGGACTTCATCGCCTACGGGGTCAACCTGTTCGATGGTCTGCTGGCGAGACACCTCACGATCGCATTTGGATATTTCCTCATGACGAGCGTTATCGCGTACTTCTTCCTCAAGACTCGAGAAATGGCGGGTTAAGAGCATGAATAAAAGTCTATCTCGCAAAGTCACTTACATCCTTGCGATTATCGCGCTCCTTTTGCCACTTTATGCTTTGGGACGCCCTAAAGCCGGTGCCATTTCGCAGCTGCGAAATCGGCACAATATCGGCCAGACATACCTAGGCCAGCTCGACCCCACCAGCGAAAGCATGCGGTTGGCGACGCTGGGAATGAAGGGAATCGCATCGTCGATTCTTTGGCTCAAAGCGGATTACTACAAGGAAGAAAAGTACTTCGATCGGTTCTCTGCGACCCTCAACCAAATTGCCCTGCTTCAACCTCACTTCATCAGCGTATGGCAGCACCAAGCTCACAACATGAGCTTCAACGTGTCACCGGAATTCGAGGATTACCGACAGCGCTATGAATGGGTCAAGAAGGGAATCGATTACTTGGTGAGAGGTACCAAGTACAACGAACGCAAGCCGATTCTGCAGTACGACCTCGGTCACTATGTCGGAAACAAAATTGGGAAGTTCGACGAAAAGAAGCAATACCGAGAGCTATTCCGAAAAGATACCGAGTTTCACAACTACTTCACCGAGCAAGGACTACCAGTCGAAACGAACGCGCTCGGTTACGATCAACGCCCCGACAATTGGCGTGTCGGAAAACTTTGGTTTAACCGCGCCGTGGAGTCTTTCCAGGCGGGAAACAAAATTGCCAAGACGCCTCACCTCCTTTACTGCTATTCCCCTCTCTGGCAAATGTACTACGGGGAGTCCATTCAAAACGAAGGCATCCTCGATGACCGTTCCAAGTTCGCTTGGGAGCAAGGTGGTCGCGAATGGGCCGAGTACGGAAAGATGTCCATTCCGTGGAGTGGCGATGGTCAGATCAAGCTGCTTGACGTCCTCGCCGACGCCGACGCTATCCGCGAGAAAAAAGCCGAACTCGATAAACAGTTGGAAGATGCCAGAGCGAAGATCAAAGAACGACGCTTTGCTCGCTTGCCGCAAGACTTGAAGGATGCTTTCCAAAAACCGGAGAAGGACCGCTCGATAACCGATTCTGAAAAGGCGAGCGAAGCAGAGAGATTGATCAACCCGACCGCTACCGAAGCGATCGCAGAAGCTCCTAAGGATCAACAACCTCGGTTGCTCCAACTCTCGACAGAGATTAGCCGCATGGAGGAGAAGCTTCGGATTGCAAACATCTATAGAAGCAACGTCAATTACGCGTACTGGGAAACGCGAGCGCGAGCGGAACAAAAACAATATACCGTGGACGCTCGCCGACTCCTCTACAACGCCGATAAGATGATTGACGCAGCCGACATCAAAGGGGCTCTCGACAACTATGAGCAAGCCTGGAAGCTTTGGGACGCCGCCTTCAAACGCTTCCCAATCTTGATGACAGAGGATGTGGGCGAGGACGTTCTTAAATCGATCGGTCGCTACAACAAACTGACGGAATCCACCGAGTCGGAAGACTTTATCCTTAAATGGTTCGTCGACTTCCGAAAAGCTTACAATCAAGACCAAATGAGCTTTGACGTCGAGCAAATGCTCGCCATTTGGAACGCTAGAGCTGCAGAATTGGGCGACGATGCGGATTTCACGGAATCGCAGCTGATGAAGGATTTGCAAAAGGGAATGTTCCCCGCGAATGATTCGAACCAGACCAAGGACCAGGCGGAGCCCCCACTGAACAAGGAGCCCGCTGCGGACGCGCCACAGTCGACTTCCGAAGCTCCTACGGCTAAAGAGCCCAATGCTACGCTCAACCGGCCGCCTCAACTTGAAAATCCTGAGTCTCCCAATTGATCGAGATTCCCAATTTATGCGTTCTCGGTTAGGTTGAACGTATGGGACTTCACGAACGAGATTACTACCGAGACGATACGATTCGATTGCAGCCTGACTGGGACGGCAGGACTGCCGTTAGCTATTTGCTTCTGCTCAATATCGCGATCTACGTCGCCAACATTCTCTTGAGCAGCTTCAAGCCGAACGATCAAGGGATCGTGAACAACGCCCTGATGCTGGTCGGATCCGACGCAACGAAGCCTTGGCTTTGGTGGCACACGCTTACCTACGCATTCGTTCACGACGCTTCGGCGAGCAGCGGCGTGTGGCATATCCTGTTCAATATGCTCGGACTCTATTTCTTGGGTCGATCTGTAGAGGATCGCTACGGAAAGTGGGAGTTCCTGCGAATTTACCTGTTCGCTGCCGTCGTTTGCGGAATTGTCTGGTTGGTCAAAAACTCACTTCTGGGTTCCCCTCGCTACAGCTTGCTGGGGGCCTCCGGTGCAGTCATTTGTATCGAAATGCTCTTTGTCTTCAATTTCCCAAAGCAGATCATCTACTTGTTTGTCTTCCCTGTTCCCGCCTGGGTCCTCGGAGTGTTCTTGGTGCTCTCGAATTTGATCACCTCACCTACCTCCCAAGCAGCATCGGGTGGTCCTCAGGTCGCAGTGGACGTCCACATCATGGGGATCTTGATCGCCGTGGCTTACTTCTTCCTGAATTGGAATTTCGCGTTCATCCAAGACCTCAACGGATCGTTCCGTCGGATGAAGCGGAAGTGGTTTGGTCCGAAATTGAGAATCCACGATGATTTGGAAACATCCTCGAGCGTAGAAGACGCAGAAGCAGATCGGATTCTCGCGAAGATCCATGAGCAAGGAAAAGATTCGCTCACCTCTAAAGAGCGAAAGTTTATGGAAAAGTATTCACGCAAAGTCCGTGCACGAAAGCAAGAATTTTAAACAACGGTTCTCCCATTCGATTTCATATGCCAACAACCACCCATTCATTTAGTACTCTTCGTCAAGACATCGCAGGCATTCCAGTCGCCGACATTGTCAAGCAGTTCGGTACCCCCACTTACGTCTACGATGCAGCTATCATAGAGGAACGAGTTCGCGATCTCGCCAAGTTCGATGTGGTTCGCTATGCCCAAAAGGCGTGCTCCAATATTGCGATCCTCGATCGCCTCCGCAGGCTTGGTGTGGTTGTCGATGCCGTGAGCGCGGGCGAAGTGAAGCGAGCTCTCGCAGCAGGGTTTGATCCGCACAGCGATCCTCACGGAATCGTATTCACAGCCGATGTCATCGACAAAGAAGCGGCAGAAATGATCCGGACCCATAAACTGCATGTGAACTGCGGTTCCCCGGACATGATCGATCAGCTCGGCAACCTCTGCCCGGGGGCTAGCGCGACGCTTCGCATCAATCCTGGATTCGGACACGGACATAGCCAAAAGACAAACACAGGTGGTCCACAGTCCAAGCACGGAATCTGGCACGAACAAGTCGTTGAGTGCCTGCGACGAGCCGACATGCACAATGTTGCCATTACCGGTCTGCATATGCACATTGGGTCCGGCACCGATTTGGAACACCTCTCCCAAGTTGGAGAGGCTTTGGAAAAAGTGGCCATGGAAGTGGGACGCACCATCACCACCATCAGCGCTGGCGGTGGTTTGCCAGTCCCTTACCGCGAAGGCCAAACCTATGTTGACCTCGACCAGTATTTTTCGATTTGGGACGCAACCCGCAAACGGCTCGAAGCCAAGTTTGGACATCCGATTCGCCTCGAAATTGAGCCAGGTCGTTACCTGGTCGCCGAAAGCGGATACTTGATCGCAGAGATCCGTGCTGTAAAGAAAATGGGTGACAATCTCTTTTACCTACTCGATGCCGGCTTCAACGATTTGGCTCGCCCGATCCTCTACGGTGCATACCATCCCATTTCGATTGCCCACAAAACGCCGAAAGCAGACGTTCCCCATGTGGATGTCGTCGTCGGCGGACCTCTTTGCGAGTCCGGCGATATCTTCACCCAAGAAGAGGGAGGCTTCGTCGCCAAGAGGTCCCTCCCGATCGCTTCCGTTGGAGATCATTTGATTCTCGAAGTAGCCGGCGCTTACGGCTTCGTGATGGCGAGCAACTACAACGGCCGCTATCGGACTCCCGAGGTGTTGATCGAGAATGGGCAGCTCAAATGCATTCGAAGCCGCGAGACCTTCGACGATCTCATTCGCGGCGAATCGATTCCGCCTGTGTAAGGTTTCCGTACTGGCTTCTTACAGTCTTACATTCCCCACGCGAACGGGTCCTCAGGATCGATGAGGACTCGTGTGTCCCCGTTCACGTACGCTTTGCCTCGTATGGTGGGAATGATCTTTTCGCATTCGCTGTCATACCACTGGAAAGCCCCTTCGAAGGCGGTCCCCAAGATTCCTTCTTGAATCCAGCGCTCGCCGACAAGTAACTCTCCGTCGGCGGCGAGGCACGCGAGTTTCGCACTTGTACCGGTCCCGCAAGGCGAACGGTCGTACATAGCACCTGGACAGAGAACAAAGTTACGCGAATTGGATGAGGGATGGCGAGGTGGACCGACCAATTCCACGTGATCCACTTCGGGGTAACGTTCACGGCAAGAGGCCATCAACTCATTCGCGCACTCCAGCAGCACGGGTATGGGAGTATCCAAAGACTTCATTATCTCCGGTTTCGCCAGGCAGAACCAATTGCCACCGTAGGCGATATCACACGGGATCACCCCGAAGGAGCGAGTAGCGATAGGCTCGTCCTTTGCGATGCGATAACTAGGTACGTTTTGAATTCGGACCGAATGATCGGGAAGCAGTTCCGCCTTGACCAGTCCTGCGATTGTTTCGATGGTTTGGATACCAGGCTGAATACGGCCGAGGAAGCGAAGCGTTTCGATAACGCCAATCATTCCGTGCCCGCACATCCCGAGGTAGCCGACGTTGTTAAAGAAGACGACAGAGGCGGTATGGGCGGGATCTATCGGCGGCAAGACATGCGCCCCAACCATGACCTCCGACCCTCGAGGTTCGCGAACGATGGCCGATCGAAAGTGGTCGAACTGGGAGCGAATCAGGTTGAGGCGTTCTTCCATGGAGGTTGCAGGAAGATGGAGGTCGCAATCGATAATGGTTCGAGTTGGCTCGCCTGCGGTGTGCGAGTCGATGACGCGAAATCCTGGGTGAGACATCGGAACGAGCCTAGATACGGAAAAAGGAAACGGAATTCTGCCCCGCAACCAGGGACCAGAGCGATCCTACCAGCCGCGAAAAGTACGGGAGCGGTTGCGATGATACTTCATTTGCCGGTTGGCAGAATTGGAAACAGGAACTTTTTTCGAGCAAGTAATCGACGCCCTTGGCAACAAGGGAGTAAGCCGGTACATTTCTGAGCGTGGGAGGCAAAGCCCATCATGGATCCCTGGTCCGAGCCCGCGGTTTGGCAGGTTGGTTCGATGTTTTTTGTCTCCGAGCAATATGGCGATGTAGCTCAGTCGGTTAGAGCAACGGCTTCATAAGCCGTGTGTCGGTGGTTCGAGTCCACTCATCGCTACTTACGAAATCCCAAGCAATTCGTTGATAAAACGAAACCTTTCGGTCGCCGAAAGCGTGTTTTCATCCCCAGTAGTTTTCAGTAGTTACTGAGAAACTGAGGTTTGAATGCGTGTTCCGGCCCTTTCTAGGCACCGCACAGGGCAAGGTGTAGTGCGAATCGCAGGCAAAGATTGCTACTGCGAGCGATGTAATCCTTCCGACTGCTGACAGCGATGAAGCCGGAAGGAGCAATATTGAGAGTCGTCTTTTATCTTTTTGCCAATCGGTCTTCGTGTTCCTGTAGTGAGAAGCGACGGCAAGAAAATGAGGGGCAGAAAAATGAAAAGCAGGAGCAGCCTTCAATCGATCTCGAATAGAGACTCCCTTGGCGATCTTGGCGCCTTGGCGTGCCATTGAAATGGGACCGAAGAAGCACTCTCACAAAGGCGCTAAGTCGCAAAGAAGAGACGGACAGTCGAAGATGAGGCAGTTCAAAATCGTCTTCTATTTTTTTCCCCTCCTCTTTTTGCCAATCCGCCTTCGTGTTCCTTCAGCGGCAAACTGCAACAAAGGAATGGCGAGAACCAAGCCACCGATCTCTTTGGAATTTTCTTGACATCCACAAACGCTAGCCATACAAACGAAGGGGCTAAAACATACAGCCCGCGATCACGCCCCTTTCTGCCTTGGGAACACGTCAATGCTCTTTCATCGCAAGCATCCTTGCCAATCACTCCCATTTCTTCCTATTTGCTTTCGACGGCTATTTAAAAAGACCAAGCAACATGGTTTCCTTACCCAACAGAATTGTTTCTTGGCAAGGGAACTCATCATGAAGTCAATCCTATCGTTAATGCTTGTGATCTTTTACTGCCCCCACTGTTTTGCGCAGGACGGTTTAGAAAGATTAAAGGAGTTTGAGGTCGAGTCTTACTCCACCAGCTTACCATGCAGTTTCAATTTCGAGATGATTTGTCTTTCCAGTCGGCCCAATGCCCCTCAGGAAAGTGAGCAGTTGCTTGGTTCGGTTATGAAAGACGGCAAAGGGGCGACAAGAGTCGATTATGAAGTGAAGGACATAGTGGGTGGTAGTTCCCATGGTATTTTCCATTCATTACGCATTTCACCCAAAGAGAGGTTTGCGGCGTACCGAAGTGGCAAATCTGTGCAGTTCCTGCCGCTCGAGGAGGATGTTGGCAATCCGATCCGACTTGTCGATGTCGACCCATTTAGGCTAATCTTCTTCCCTGAGGACGCGGTTTTTAATCAATCTCCCAAGAGCGCAGATTTGTCAATGTACCTGAAGAGATACACCGAGATCCGTAACACCAAGAACGATAAGTTTAGGTACTTCCGAATGCCAAACGGCCTTTTCGTAAATCGCATTCTCTTTGAGGATAGTACTTCGGCTAAAATTCTGGAGGTCTCAACCTTTGTATCGCCAGACTTGCCAACTCCACCCAAAGACAGAAAAAACAATCCGAGGGATATTTACTCCAGCGATCAGACCGCCGGTTTTAAGCTATTCAGATCGACTAAGGTTACTTGGACGGAAGTTGAATCGATTGGCATCTTGCCGGAAACGATTTCGGCTTTCCTTTCTGGGCATATCGTCCAAGAACCCGAACGAGAACATGAAATTCAGTTTCGTTTCTTTAATTACAATTTTGATAAGGAGAAGCTGGATTTCAGCCTGTGTACACGAGAGGCTTTCACGAAAGAAAAGTTGGTTCAAGCATTTGATGCCAAAAGTATTCGGCTTGAGCTGGAGAAAACCAACTTTGGCTCGTCGAGCCGATCTCGGTCAAGGTAAATACGTCGCCAAGCCAGTCACTTGCAGAGGGAAGCTACCGCTCGGATAAAACCGGAAAAGAGTGCAAATAGTACCAAAAGCGCCAACCGGGTCGTCGGCCGAAACATCGAGCGCCAAACGGTACCAGTATCAAACTGGGTGGA